>DISE01000104.1 GCA_002421865.1 Castellaniella sp. UBA6218 | reverse complement strand
GCCATCGAAATGGCCAAGCGCGCGGGCTACACGGCCGTGATTTCCCACCGCTCAGGCGAAACGGAAGACTCCACCATCGCCGACATCGCCGTGGCCACCAACGCCATGCAGATCAAGACTGGCTCGCTGTCGCGCTCCGACCGCATGGCGAAGTACAACCAGTTGCTGCGCATCGAGGAAGAGCTGGCCGAAGTCGCCTCCTATCCCGGCGCGTCGGCTTTCTACAATCTGCGCTGACCCGCGTCCGCCGACCATGCGCCTGCTGAGTCTCGTCCTGCTGGCCCTGACCCTGGCGACACAGTATCCGCTGTGGTGGGGCAAGGGCGGCTGGCTCAGTCTTCGCGACCTGCAGGCGCAGGTCCAGTCGGAAACCGAGAACAACGAGGCCCTCACCGCGCGCAACAACGCCCTGCAAGCCGAAGTCCAGGATCTCAAGACCGGGATATCGGCGGTGGAGGAACGCGCCCGCAGCGAGTTGAACATGATCCGCGAAGGCGAGTACTTCGTCCAGATCCTGCCCCGGCAGTAGCTGTCCGGCCGTCCCGGGCGTCTCAGGGCGCCGGCTCGCAGGAACCGGGTTCCAGACCGGGTTCCGCCGCGCCCGATTCCCGGTCCGCTTCCGTGGCGGCGCCCGGGCCTTCCGCCGTGTCCACGGCCTCGGACGGCGCCGTCCATTCACCCCTCTCCTCCGCGCCCGGCATCGGCTGGCCGCTCATGTCCGTCGTGCCTCCGGGGCCGGGCTGGCCTGCTTTCCATGCCGGTGGCGGGGCCGTGCCATGCGTGACCCGTCCGTCCGCCATGTCGGGCCAGGCGGCCGGATGCGATTGCATGGCGACCGCGGCACGGCGGCGGAATGGCAAGTAGCCCGCCGCCATCAGGCTCGCCTGGGCGGAGTCCCCGGCCAGGGGCGCCAGAGCGCGCACGATCGCCGCCATGCCGGGCAGCAGGGGACGGTGCGGCCACCAGAGTTCCAGGACCAGCGTATTGGCTTCATGGATGGTGAGGCCGGATCGGGGGCCGCGGCCCGCCGGCCAGCCCTGGGCCAGCCGGCGGGCCTGCTGCCGCGCCTGGTAATCGTTGCGGATCAGCGCCTGGCCGGGATGGTCGCGCGGCCCTCGGAGATCGGGGTCCGCATGATCCAGGAACGCCTCGGGGACCGGCCGCGCGACCCGGATGCGCCAGGGCGTGCCCAGGGCTGTCCGGCGCTCGCGCAGTGCCCGGGCGGTGGCGAGGGGATCGGGGTAGGCCATGCGCAACCCGTGCTCGAAGGCCCGGGCGATGGCCTGAGGCCGGGCCTGACGCGTGGCGCCCGCGCGCGCGGCTTCCATCAGCGCCAGACTGAGCGTCTGGCGCAGGCCCGCCCAGTGCGCCGCCTCGATGCCGCCCAGTCCCAGTGTCAGGACCGGAACGGACGCCAGCAGGAAACCCGCCATCCCGGCGCCTCGCTGACGGCGGGCGGCGCTTCGGCTGGGGAGTTGGGGCGGGCGGCACACCGGTGCGTGCAGCGATCCCGGCGCGGCGTGATGAGGGATGGGCATGCGGGCCAGTATGCGGCCCGCGCTCCGGTCCGGGTAGTGTGGCGATTACGCCGTGATCCGGATGTCATCCGGCAGGCGCTGTCAGTGCAGCGTGTCGGAGCCGGGCGCCTGCAGCGTGTCGGAGCCGCCGGTGAACAGCGCCTCGCAGTCCACCGGATCGAAATCGTAGGGCTGGCCGCAGAAGTTGCAGGCGATATGCACGCGGCCCTGGTCGGCCAGGATGTCCTCGACCTCCTCGCGGCCCAGCGTGCGCAGCATGCCGGCGACCCGCTCGCGGCTGCAGGGACAGTGCCAGTGCACCGCCTGTTCAGGGAAGACCAGCAGGTCGTCCTCCCAGAACAGCCGACGGATCAGCGTGTCGGAGTCGGTCGTGCGCAGTTCCTCTGTGCCCAGAGTATCGGCCAGGGTCGCGCAATGGGTCCAGGCCGCGTCGGCGTCCTCGGACTGTTCAGCCGCACCGGAAGGAGCCGATTCGCCCGGCATGCGCTGCAGCAGCAGCCCGGCGCAGGACTGGGCGTCCGCAGCGAGCCAGAGCCGGGTGTCCAGTTGTTCCGAGTGCTTCATGTAGTGTTCGAGGACGGCGGCGACCGTGTCGCCTTCCAGCGGCACGATGCCTTGATAGGCGGTGGCGCCGGCCTGCCGTCCCGAAGGGTCGAGCATGACCATGAAGCGGCCTTGCCCATCGGCGTTGAGCAGATCCTGCAGCGTGGCGTCCGGCTGCGGGGCGGCGTCTTCCCGCAGATGCGCCGTGGCCCGCAGGTCCAGCGTCGAGGTGCACTCGACCATGATGAGCCGTACCGGACCGTTGCCCTGCAACTGCAGGACGATCGAGCCGTCGAATTTGATGTTCCCCGCCAGCAGCGCGCTGGCGGCGGCCAGTTCGCCCAGCAGGCCGACGAGGACGGGGGGCAGGTTCTGGTGGGCCAGGCCGGTCCGCCAGGCCTGGGTCAGGCGCAGGGTCTGGATGCGGGTGCCACGGTCGGCGGTCAGATATTTCTTCAGGGTGTCGCTCATGCTGGATTCCGGGGGATGCGGCCGGGCGCGGAGGTTCAGGCGGCTGGGGCGGAGCGCAGATCGCGCAATTCGGTGCCCAGCAGCCGGTCGTGCAGGAACTGGCCCTGGGGATCAATCCAGGTCCAGAGAAAGAGAGAGAACGGGGCGCAGACGATCAGCAGATCCAACGAGGCCCAGCCGGTGGCGCGCGACAGCCCGGCGATCGCCAGGGCCGCGAGCAGCGGCAGCGGCCACAGCAGCAGATAGCGCAGCAGCATGCGCGAACCTCGCAGGGGAAGCCCGCCCCGATCGGTGACGCGGATGTTCCAGGTCTTCATCGGCAAGGTCTGGCCGCCGCGCCGCCAGCAGGCCAGGAAATAGATCCCGATGGCCAGGAACAGGAAAGCCTGCCGGCCATGGCGCAGCATCAGGCCGCTGCGACTCTGGGTCAGGGTGTCGAACAGGTAGCCCGCCAGGAAGACGACACCAAAGAGCAGCACGCCCTCGTACATCATGCAGGCGAAACGTCGCAGGCGGGGCGGGGCGGGGGGAACGGCCGGTGCGGAAACGGACATGACGCGGCGGATGGACATGAAAACCATCCATTATCGCTGAATTTGCCTTGGGGCTGCCCGGCGGCAAAACAAAGGCCGCCCGATGGGCGGCCCGGGGTCCGGCTGACGGAGGTCAGTGGGCGGCGCTGACCGTGTGGCTCACGCGGCCTTCGGAGGTCTTGAAGAAGCCGGCGACCTTCTGGAACAGGTGCTTGATGGCGCGGTCCAGGGCGTATTCTTGCTGGGCCTCGATGGCTTCTTGCAGCAATTGGCGCTCCAGGGCGTCGGTCAGGCGGATGTCGATGTTCTGCAGGGTCTTCATAGCAAGCCTCTTTGCTTGAGAAAGAGCGTTTCGCTCGGGTTAACCCTATTATAGGGAAAACCCTAGATGCTATGCAAGACCCTGGGTGGGGCCGGTGCCAGGTCCGGACGTTTTCGTGGTGGAAATCCTACGCCCTGTCCCGGTAACCGGCGGCCACCAGGTCGAACTGGAACAGGCGGCAGTCCAGGGCGCCGTTGTGCAGAGGATGGCGCCGCCGGGCCTTCAGCCGCATCCTGCCCGGCAGGTCGAGGTCGCTGGTGATGATGTTGAGTTGCCAGCCGCCGTAGTGGCGCTTCAGCCAGCTCGCCCATTCCGGCCAAAGGTCCGTGTCTTCGTCCGCCAGCCGTTCCCCATAGGGAGGGTTGGTGACGATCCATCCGGCCTCGGCGGGGGGCGGCATTTCGCGCGCGTCGCGGACCTCGAAGCGGATGGTGTCCGGGCTCAGGTGGGCGCGCTCGACGTTGGCGCGCGCCGCCGCGATGGCGTCGGCGTCGATGTCGCAGCCCACCAGGGGCTGTTCCAGGCCTGGGGCGATCCGCGCGCGAGCGTCTTCTTTCAGGTCGCCCCACAAGCGGGCGTCATGGGAGCGCAGCCGCTCGAAGCCGAACGGGCGCCAGATGCCGGGCGGCACGCCCAGGGCGATCCAGGCGGCCTCGATCAGCAGCGTGCCGCTACCGCAGAAAGGGTCGAGCAGGGGGGCGTCGGGCGGCCAGTCGGACAGGGCCAGCAGGCCGGCAGCCAGGTTCTCTCGCAGCGGCGCTTCGCCTTTGTCCAGCCGCCAGCCGCGCTTGAACAGGGATTCTCCGGAGACGTCCAGGTACAGGGTGGCGCGCCGCTCGTCCAGAAACAGATGGACGCGCGCGTCCGGGCGGACCGTGTCGATGTCGGGCCGGGCGCCCTCGCGTTCGCGCAGGCGGTCGCAGATGCCGTCCTTGGCCCGCAGATTGCAGTATTGAAGGCTGCGCATGGGACTGCGGATGGCCGAAGTGTCCACGCGCAGGGATTGTTCCGGTCCGAACCAGCGTTCCCATTCCGTGTCGCGCGCCAGAGCCAGGATGTCGTCCTCGTCGTGAACGTCGGTCTGGGCGACCTGGACCAGGATCCGGGTCGCCAGCCGGGAATACAGGTTGGCGCGCAACACACCGGTCCAGTCGGCCTGGAAATGGCAACCGGCCCGGCCGGCACGGACGGCCTCGTAGCCCAGGGCCTGCAGTTCCAGCGACAGGGCTTCCTCGAGGCCGTGCGGGCATGGCGCGAAGACCTCGAACGTCTCCGAGCTGCGGGGTTGGCGCGGAGTGCGGGGCAGACGCTGGATGCGCGGGCCGTCGGTGTCCGCTGCGCGCGGCGGGAAGGCCGGCGCGTCCTGTGGCGGGCGCCGGGCGGGCCGGGCATCCGGGCGGTCGGGGCGCGGTTTGCGCGGGCCATCCGGAAGGGCGCGGACGGCGCTGGGCCTGTCCGTGCGGTCCCGGGACGGGGCCCCGGATTTCGGACGGGCGGCCCTGCCGGGATCCGTGGCCCGGCCGGGCTTGTCCGCGCGTGGCGGACGCAGGGTTTCGGCCCTGGTTTCCGCACCGGTGTCGGTTTCCGGGCGCGTCTGGCGCGCGTGTTCCCGCAGCGCGGCCTGTCGCGCGCGGGCGCCCGATCGCTTGCGGGGTTCATCGTCCGGCCCGGTGCGGGCGGGAGCGGCCTTTTTCTTCAGGCTGAGAGTCTTGCGTGTCGTGGAATCGTTCATCGGCGATCAGAAGGGTTTGACGACCACCAGGATCAGGACCAGCAGCAGCAGCAGGACCGGGATTTCATTGAACCAGCGGAAGTAGCGGTGGGAATGCCGGCTGGTGCCGGCAGTCAGTGCGAGCAAGTGGTGCCGGCAGGCCAGGTGGAAGGCCAGCAGGCCGGCCACGGCCAGCAGCTTGGCGTGCATCCAGCCCTGGCCCTGGCCGATGCCGTAGCCCAGCCACAGCCACAGTCCCAGCGCCAGCGCCAGAACCCCCAAGGGGGTCATGAACCGGTACAGGCGCCGCGCCATGCCCAGCAGCGTGGCGCGCACGACCGGATCCCCGGCCTGGGCCAGGTTGACGTAGATGCGCGGCAGGTAGAACAGCCCGGCGAACCAGGACGTGACGAACAGGATATGGAAGGCCTTGACCCACAGCATGATGGTGGTCCTTTCTATGTCGGAGCGGTCAGCCTCGCAGCTGGCCTTCGCCGGTCAGCACCCATTTCTGGATGGTCAGGCCTTCGAGGCCGACCGGACCGCGGGCATGCAGGCGATTGGTGGAGATGCCGATTTCCGCGCCCAGGCCGTATTCGTATCCGTCTGCGAAGCAGGTGGGCAGGTTGACGTAGACCGAGCTGGAATCGACCTCGCGCTGGAAGCGCTGTGCGGCGGACAGATCCTCCGTGACAATGGCCTCGGTGTGCTCGGAGCTGTAGCGGGCGATATGGTCCATGGCTGCGTCCAGTGAATCCACCACCCGCACGGCCAGGATGGGGGCGTGGAATTCCGTCGCCCAGTCCGCTTCCGTGGCCGGGACCGCGCCGGGCAGCAGCGCAGCCGCGCGCGGGCAGGCGCGCAGTTCGACGCCCAGTTCGGTGAAGCGGGCGCCCGCGCGTGGCAGCCAGGTGTCCGCCACGTCCGCGTGCACCAGCAGGGTCTCCATGGCGCCGCAGATGCCGGTCCGGTAGGTCTTGGCGTTGATGGCGATGTCCAGGGCGCGGTCCAGGTTGGCCGCCTTGTCGACGAAGACGTGGCAGTTGCCTTCCAGGTGCTTGATCAGCGGCACGCGCGATTCGTCGGCCAGACGGGCGATCAGGCTCTTGCCGCCACGTGGAATGATGACGTCGATCCATTCCGGGTGGGTGATCATCTCGCCCACGGCGGCACGGTCGGTGGTGTCCACGACTTGCACCGCGTGCGGGGGCAGACCGGCTGTTTCCAGGCCTGCCTGGATGATCGCGCCCAGGGCGCGGTTGGAATGGAACGCTTCGCTGCCGCCGCGCAGAATGGTGGCGTTGCCGGACTTCAGGCACAGGGCGGCGGCGTCGATGGTCACGTTCGGCCGGGATTCGTAGATGATGCCGATCACGCCCAGCGGCACGCGCATGCGGGCCACGCGCATGCCGTTGGGCCGGGTGGTGGTTTCGCTGAGGCTGCCGATGGGGTCGGGCATGGCGGCGATCTGGAGCAGGCCCTCGATCATCAGGTCCAGCGCCCGGTCTGACAGGCGCAGGCGGTCCATCATGGGGGCGTCCAGTCCGCGCTCGGCGGCGGCGCGCAGATCGCGCGCGTTTTCCGCCTGCAGCCATTCGCGGCGGGCCCGCAGGCCGTCGGCCATGGCCCGCAGGGCCGAGGCCTTGGATGCCCCGGAGGCCGAACGCAGGATGCGCGCCGCCTGGCGGGCCTGGTTGCCCAGGGCCTGCATGGAAAAGCCGATGGCGGAGCCGCTCATATCAAAATCCCCACACTGCGATTTGCTTTCAAGTTGCACCTGTATTGTGCTGTATTGTGTTTACCGCCGGGGCGATCCCGCGGTGGCGATGCGCATCACCAGCCGCTCCAGTTCGTCCCAGGGATCCTGGAGCAGGCCGTCCACCGGGATCCCCTTGATGATGCGGTCGATCTCGTGGGCATGGCGCAGAGCCGGCGGCCAGGCCGCCGCAGGCACGCGGGCCAGGGCCTGGCGCGCCAGCTTTTCACGCGCGCCGAACAGGCGCTGGGACCGGAGCGCGGCGTCCAGGCCGCTGCGGGCATGGGGCGCCAGGCGCGTCAGGATGCGGATTTCCTCGCCGACGGCCCAGAGCACCAGCAGCAGGGCCTCGCCCTCGGCACGCAAGCCCCGCAGTACGGTCAGCGCCCGGTCGGCCTGCCCCAGCAGCATGGCATCGCGCAGGTCATAGAGATTGTAGCGGGCCACATTCAGCACGGCGGCCTGCACCTGTTCCAGGCTGAGCGCCCCTGCAGGATGCAGCAGGGCGAGCTTCTGCAGCTCCTGGTGGGCGGCCAGCAGATTGCCCTCGACCTTGTCGGCCAGCCAGGCCAGTGTCTCGGTGTCCGCCGTGTGGCCCTGGCGACCAAGACGGGCGGCGATCCAGTCCGCCAGCGCCGTGCGCGGGATGGACGGGATTTCTGTCCAGGTGGCGCGCGCCTTCAGGGCCTGGACCCATTTGGCCTGTTGAGTGGTCCGGTCCAGTTGCGGCAGGCGGATCAGGATCCGCACGTCGGGGAGATCGCCTTCGCCGGCCATCGTCGCCAGTTTCTGCAGGGTATCCGCGCCCGGTTTGCCCGGCTTGCCGGTGGGCAGGCTGATTTCCAGCAGGCGCAGGTCGCCGAACAGGGACGAATTCTGCGAAGCCGCCAGCGCCGCGCTCCAGTCGCTGCGGGCGTCCATCACCAGGTGGGTGCGTTCGACGCAACCCAGACGGACCGCGGCGGCGCGATAGGCATCGGCCGCCTCGGTCACCAGCAGGATCTCGTCGCCGCACAGGACCGTGCAGGCCGGCAGCTCCTGCGCGCCGGCGTAGTGCTCGGTCAGGCGGTCCGCGGCCGACGCGCGCGCCATGTCAGTGCCTAGGGCCGGATCGCGGCCGGGCCGGCCGGGGGCGAGGCGTCGAGCACCTTGTCGTCCGGCATCCGCACCACGGGGCGGTCGCTTGCGTTGGCATACGCGGCCCGGACTTCCGGTGAACTCATGCGGCGCAGGATCTGGTCGATCAGTCCGTTGCGCATGTCCTTGAAGGTGCGGTTGATCTCGCCTTCCTTGGCCTGGACGATGCGGTCGTTGTAGGGCAGTTCACGTACGCTGAGCAGGGTCGTGGGGGGCAGCAGCACATGCCCCTCGCGGTCCAGCAGTTCGAACTGAAAGTCCAGGTTCAGTTCGTATTCCTCGACCCGGCCATCGGCGTCCAGGGAAAGCTGGCGCAGGTCCTGGGACTCGGAAATCTGGTGCAGATAGACGTCGGCCTCGCGGCGGCGGTCGGTGAAACGGGTGCCCGGCGAATTGGCGGTGATGGTGCGGCGCAGCCTGGCGCCGAATTCGGAGTCCAGATTGATGTTGGTGTAGATCGTCTGGAAGGGCAGGGGCGTCGCCCCTTTCAGATGGAAGCCGCAGGCGCTCAGCGCCAACAGCGCAAGGCCGGCCAGGGCGAGACGCAGGCGGCGCGGCACGAACAAGGTGCAGGCGGTCATGAGCATCACCCGACGACGTTGACGAGCCGGCCCGGCACGACCACGACCCGCTTGGGTTCACGGCCTTCTAGGAAGCGGCCGACGGCTTCGTGCGCGCGGGCCAGCGCCTCGATGGCGGGCTTGTCGGCTTCCTCGGGCACGGTGAGCTGTCCGCGGACCTTGCCGTTGATCTGCAGCACCAGGTCGACTGTGTCGGCGCGCAGGGCGGATTCGTCCACCTGGGGCCAGGGGGCGTCCAGCAGGTCGCCCAGAGCGTCGGCCAGGCCCAGTTCCCGCCACAATTGCCAGGTGACGTGCGGCACCACGGGATACAGGACACGCAGCAGGATGGAGGCGGACTCGGCCAGGGCCGGGCCGGAAACCCCCGACTGTGCGGCCGATTCCAGCGTGTTGAGCATTTTCATGGCCGTGGAGACCACGGTGTTGTACTGGATGCGCTGGTAGTCGTAGTCCGCCTGGCGCAGCAGGCCGTGGATCTGGCGGCGCAGGCCGGCGGCGGCCTCGTCCAGTGCGTCTCCGTCGACGGGCGCCGCGGCGTGGCCGCGGATGTCCTCGTGGTGACCATGGCAGAAAGCCCACAGGCGGCGCAGGAAGCGGTGCGCGCCCTCGACGCCCGAGTCCGACCATTCCAGGGTCTGTTCCGGGGGGCTGGCGAACATGACGAACAGACGGGCGGTGTCGGCGCCCAGGCCGTCGATCAGCGATTGCGGATCGACGCCGTTGTTCTTGGACTTGGACATCGTGCCGATGCCGCCGTAGTCCACGGGCGAGCCGTCGGACTTCAGGCGCGCGCCGACGATGCCGCCCTTGTCATCGGTGATGTTCTCCACCTGGTCGGGCCAGAAATATTCGATGCCGCCCCGTTCGTTCCTGCGCGAATAGATGTGATTGAGCACCATGCCCTGGCACAGCAGTTTCGTGAAGGGCTCGGAGAACTTCACCATGCCCAGGTCGCGCATCACCCGTGTCCAGAAGCGCGCGTACAGCAGGTGCAGCACGGCGTGCTCGATGCCGCCCACGTAGAGGTCCACCGGCAGCCAGGCGTCGGCCTTCGCCGGGTCGCAGAGCTGCTCACCGTTGTTCGGGTCGATGTAGCGGATGAAGTACCAGCACGACCCCGCCCACTGCGGCATGGTGTTGGTCTCGCGCTTCGCGGGACCGCCGCACTTCGGGCAGGTGGTGTTCACCCATTCGGATATCGCCGCTAAGGGCGACTCGCCCGTGCCGGTAGGCTCGTAGCGCTCGACGCGCGGGAGCATCACAGGGAGGTCCTCCTCGGGTACGCCCACCTCGCCGCACTTCTCGCAGTGCACGATGGGAATGGGCTCGCCCCAATACCTCTGGCGCGAGAAGACCCAGTCGCGCATCTTGTAGTTGACCGTAAAGCGCCCCATGCCGTCCTTCGCCAGCTTCTCCGTAACGGCCTTCTTGCCTTCCTCGGACGTCATCCCGTCGAACCCGCCCGAGTTGACCATCACGCCGTAGTCGGTCTCAGCGTGGTCGAGAGGCATCGCCGCAGCCTTCTCGATGTCTCGCCGCGCCGCCTCCACCGGGGCGATCACCCGCGGGATTGGCAGTCTGAAGGCGGTGGCGAACTCGAAATCGCGCTCGTCGTGGCCGGGCACCCCCATGACCGCTCCGGTGCCGTAGTCCATCAGAACGTAGTCGGCGATCCAGATGGGCAGGCGCCGCCCGTTGATGGGGTTGATGGCGTAACCGCCCGTGAAAGCGCCGGTCTTCTCCTTGGTCAGGGTCATGCGGTCCACGGACGACCTGGCCAGGGCGCGCTCGACGTACTCCTCGACCGCCGCCCGCGTGTCAGGCGTGGTTATCCTGGGCACGAGCGGGTGCTCGGGCGCCAGCACCATGTAGGTCGCTCCGAAGAGCGTGTCCGCCCTGGTCGTGAAGACCGTGATGGTGTCGTTCGCCCCCTCGACGTGAAAGGCGATCTCCGAACCGTAGCTGCGGCCGATCCAGTCCGCCTGCATCTTCTTGACCTTCTCGGGCCAGTCCACCTTGTCCAGGTCCTCCAGGAGCCGGTCGGCGTAGGCCGTGATCCGGAGCATCCACTGGACCAGGTTCTTCTTGGTGACCCTGGTGCCGCAGCGCTCGCACTCGCCAGCCACGACCTCCTCGTTGGCGATGCCTGTCTTGCAGCTCGGGCACCAGTTGATGGGCATCTCCTTGCGGTAGGCGAGGCCCTTCTCGAACATCTTGAGGAAGATCCACTGCGTCCACTTGTAGTACTCCGGGGAGCTGGTGTTGATCTCCCGGCTCCAGTCATACATGGCGCCGATATCGTGAAGCTGGCGCTTGAAGGTGGCGACGTTGCGCGCGGTGGACACCTCGGGGTGGATCCCCTTCTTGATGGCGTCGTTCTCCGCCGGGAGGCCGAAGGCGTCCCAGCCCATAGGGTGGAGCACCGCGTAGCCCTGCATCTTCCTGTAGCGGCTCCAGGCATCGCTCAGCACGTAGCCGCGCCAGTGACCGACGTGAAGCCCTGACCCCGACGGGTAGGGGAACATGTCCAGGCAGTAGTATCTGGGCTTGTCGGGGCTTTCGTCGGTGCAGTGGGCGCCTGTCTCCTCCCATATCGCGCGCCATTTCTCCTCGACGGCCTGATGGTCGTATCTTTCGACGCGTTCAGTTGCTCGTTCAGTAGCCATCCTGGCTCTCAAACCTCCTCATAAAGCAGATCCCCCCGTCTCCTTGGAGAGACGGGGGGCACGGTGTTGCCCTCGCGGTACCACTCTACTTGGCCGAGTCACACCAGCTTCCGCCGATCCCGATGGTCCTGGCAGCCCTGGTGGTCTTCACGATCTCTCGGCCCTCTCGCCTGGGCACGGGCAGGACCGCCGTCAAGCTGCGCGGCGCCCGCTACGCCTGCACAGCGCGGCCGTAGCCGGGCCTGCATATGCCCTCCCCGCGTAACGGTGGGATCCGTCGCCGCCTACTGGGACTGGAACCCGCGCCTGCGAATGAAGCCCTGCACTCAGGCTCTTCGGTGTGCTCTTCCGCGTGCGCCGCGCCGGATGCGCGGGGTGCGCCAGACGCACCGGACGCCCTGGAGCGGCAATCTCCGCGGCAGGCATACCAGCCGTTCAGCGTGAAACTCCCGGGCGAGTTCGGCTGCGCTCCGGTTGCCGTCTTGCACCTGCCGGCGGCTCTCTTCGAACCTTCGGCGCACCTACTTCTCCCGTTCATCGCCTTTGTCTCGCTATTCTCCTGATTCTCCTGCTGTTGCTTCGTATTATACCATCTGAAGCCCCCCGACGCAACACCGCGTTCGGCCACGCCCCGTTCGGCCACGTTCGGTAACCCGTTGGTCACTTCGCAGCCACTTTGCCCTGGTCAGCGCAGGAAGTGGCGACAACCCCGCCACTTCTCGCGCCACAGTGGTTGGCTTCTCCCAACCCAGGCGCCTGTCTTGCGTCTGAGGCCCCTGGGCCAGGGTAGCCGTTCCGGGCGACCGTCCCAGGCAGCCGCTCCACTGGATGGATTAATATGCAAATCGTGCGAATTCGTCAGAGGAATTGAAAGTGCATAGACATGGCAACTGATGCCATTCTGACGTAGCCCCAGAAATATTTATCTCTGGGGCTTTCTTTTTGGCAGGAATCGTAGCCGTTGATGTAGAATATAACTGTTACGCCATCGAAGGGAGGGGTCGGAATGGGCGACGATATCTCTAAACTCCGACAATACGCCAGCATTCTCATGAGGGAGCGAAAAAAGCTAGAGAGCAGGGTCCTTCGCACCAAGGCTCACGCTGAAGGCTCGCTTATCAAAAGGTTCACCCGCTGCGGCAAGCCGGGCTGCCGTTGCGGCAAAGGCCAGCCCCACGGGCCGTTCTGGTACCTGTCCCGCTGTGTTGAGGGCAAGACCAGGTATACTTACATCCGCAAAGACATGGCGAAGGAGGTGGAGGTTCTTATAGACCGTAACGCGAGGATCCGTAAGGACCGGGCCCGCATTCGCGAGATCGGCAGGAAGCTGGATTCTCTGTTTGACCAGATAGTGCAGAGCCAGCTTGTTGACCCTACCAGGAAGGACAATGACCCAGGGGGTGACAAGGGTGATTGAAGACGTGTTCGTGCTCGACGAGGAGAAGACCGAGGAAGCCGTTATCTCCGGTGAGGATGTAGAGGTATACGAGTCGCAATACGGCTGGAACGATGATCTTGTGAACTGGCTCAAAAGAACGGGGTTTTGGGATATTCTGACCTCCATGCAACCTGATAAGAAGGACAATGGCATAAACCCTTCCGTCCTCAACGGTGTATGGGCTGTCATGGATATCGCACACATGGGGAGGATTCAGAAGGTAGACCCGGTGTTGCGTGACGGGAGAATCATGCACGAGGTAGGGTTCAACATCCACAGGGTGCACGAGCGGCTCAAGGCGGAGCAGGGGATTATTCACAGGGATACTCTGCGTAACCACATTAAGCGCGTGAGCACGCGTGAGTCGCAAGAAGCCTTCTACCGGCATGTTGTTCACATGCGCAAGAAAAAGCTCATTCGAGGTAGGGTGTATGCAGCGGATGGGTTCGAGATCGAGGTTGCGTCCCCTGATTCCTATGAAGGATGCGGGAAGAGATGGGATCCGAAGAAAGGGAGGATGGTGTATGGATACAAGGTGGAAATCCTTTTCAATGTAGCGGACGACCGGCCGAGGATCGTCGGGATTGCGGTTGGGCCCATCAATATGGATGAACGGGCACTTCTATGTGACATCCTTGACGCGCTATCCGCCCATGTAGCTCCGGTAAGCCAGATCGTCGACATACTGATACTGGACAGGGGATACTGGGGCGCGGGCTTCTTTGCGGATCTGCGCGAGAAACACGGGGTACACATAGTGACGCTGGGCAGGGCTGATCTGAGCGCTTGTGAGGATGTACGCGCCCTTGTTAAACTCGAGAAGAGGACGCCTACTGTCTTGCGTGTAGAGAAGAAGAACAACAGGGGGAAGACCTTAGCGTTTACTCGTGAGCTTGTTCCGGTGCAGGACGTGGAAGTTGTCGGCGAGAATGGCGAATCGCTCAAGATGAACGCGGTGTTTATGCGAGAGATTGGGGAATCGACAGGGGAAGTAGATGAGATGATCTTCTTCACTACCCTGTCTGTTTCAAGAGCCCCTCAACGCATCGTGGCCTACTACGACTCACGCTGGAACATCGAAAACCGCTGTAACCGCACGTTGAGCCAGACCTGGAAGATGCGTACCCTGACCAGCCGGAAACTAAGTGCCATCTGCGCGCAGATTGCGATGGTGACGATGTGCTACAACGTATGCCGTGTTTACGAGGAGAAGAATCCGCGGGAAGCAGAGGAAACGCGCGCAAAGATGCAAGAAAGAGCAATAGAGAGCTTCCTCGTGGACTATAGTACCATCGTGTTTGTCCCCCGGCTGCGTGTGTTCACTGCAATGAGGGCTGTGAGGTATGCCGATCTACGAACCAAGCGCATGGCAGTGCGTGTGTTATCCCTGACAAAGCAGGGGCTCAGTCTGGAGGAGGCGATAGAGCAGACCGTGGGAAAGGTCACGTAAACTGCTGATGCCACCCAATCTGCCCAGATCCACCTGCGAGATCTGCCTGCCGGATCCCGCATAGCAACTCCGCACCTCATTTTTCTCTCATAAGCGCTTCAAACTCCCCACACAGGCCAACACCGCTGCCACGCCCCTATAGTCAAATCCTGCACCCCTTCCCAGCAGCCGCTTTCACTCCCTTTTCCCAGCCACTTTCAATCCCTCAGTGCTTGAAATCCAGGGTTGACAGA
>DISE01000032.1 GCA_002421865.1 Castellaniella sp. UBA6218 | reverse complement strand
TGATGAGCTCGCGTGTCTCGTAGCAATAGAACTCCATGCGGTCGATTTCGCGCAGCAGGTCGTTCGGGAATTCGATGTCGGCCTTGTCGATTTCGTCGATCAGCAGGGCCACGGGGCGGTCGGCCGTGAAGGCCTGCCACAGCACGCCCTGGATGATGTAGTTGCGGATGTTCTTCACGCGCTCGGCGCTGTCGCCGTCATTGAGCTGGCTGTCGCGCAGGCGGCTCACCGCGTCGTATTCATACAGGCCCTGCTGCGCCTTGGTCGTCGATTTGATGTGCCATTGCAGAAGGGGCCGGTCCAGCGCGCGGGCGACTTCCTCGGCCAGCAAGGTCTTGCCTGTGCCTGGCTCGCCTTTGACCAGCAGCGGGCGGCGCAGCGCCAGGGCGGCGTTGACGGCGGTCTTCAGAGATTCGGTGGCGACATAGCGGTCGGTACCGTCGAAACGGTCGCGTGGAGCGGAGGCGGTCGTGCGGTTCATGGGCGGCGGAAGATGGGCGGGCGGGGCCGTGAGACGAATGTTATGGGTTTGAAATTTCGATGCCTGACTGTGTCGAAACAATTATCGTACAATCGACTTGCCTCATCGGCCCGGCAGGAGGCTGGCCGATGCCGACACAATACAAATCAGAGAGACAAGAGGCCATATGAAGTCGCGAGCAATGCTTGATCGTGGTGTGGGCGCCGTCGTGGTGGCGGCGTCCTGTCTGCTGGCCGGACCGGCCCTGGCGGCCGATCCCCCCGCCGTTCAGGGCAATGTCCAGTCCGGCGCCCAGAAGGTGTCCATGTGCATCGGCTGCCATGGCATTCCGGGCTACAAGGCGGCCTATCCGGAGTTGTACCACGTCCCCATGATCGCCGGTCAGAGCGCGCCTTACATCGTCGCGGCGCTGAAGGAATACGCCAGCGGCGCGCGTTCCTTCCCGACCATGGACGCCATCGCGCGGTCCCTGTCCGAACAGGACATGGCCGACGTCGCGGCCTACTATTCCAGTCTCAAGTGATCCGGGGGAAGAGCATCATGCGTACATTGTGGATTGCCCTGCTGGGCCTCGGGCTGACGGCCACCGGCGCGCGTGCGGCCGATCTTCAGGCCGGCAAGGCCGCCTTTGAAAAATATACCTGTGCTTCCTGCCATGGAGCCGACGCCAAGTCCCCGCTGCAGCCGGACTATCCGATCCTGGCCGGACAGCACCAGGATTATCTGGCCCATGCCCTGACCGCCTATCAGCGTGGCCAGGCGGGGGCGCCGGCCTCGGCCAATGTGCGCAAGAACGCCATCATGGGCGCCATGGCGTCGCAGTTGTCGGCAGCCGACATCGAAAACATCTCCGCCTGGCTCTCGGCCCAGCCTTCGCCGCTGGCCGTGCGCAAGTAGCGCGGAGGCCCCCCGTCCCTTAAAACGGAAAGAGCAGAACGCCCGCCCGGTCCATGACCCGGCGGGCGTTTGCGTAGGTGGCGGGTCAGTGATCGCGCGTGGCGTGCCGCCGGATCAGGTCGAGGTAGCGTTCGTTGTCCAGCGGTTTGCCCAGCCGTTGGGCTTCCCAGACGACTTCGCCCAGGGCTTCCATGATGACGTGGGCGGCCTCGTGCTCGTCGCGGCCTTGCGACAGGGCGTTCCAGGCGGCGCGGATGCCGGGCGGATGATCGATCGACAGCTGTTCCTGGATCGCCAGGTGCATCGACAGGTGCAGGAAGGGGTTGGTGCGGCCGGCCTCGACCGGATAGTCTCGTTCGGCGGCGTCCGGATCCTGCAGGTCTTCGTGGTATTCGGGGTGGCGTTCGACCAGGTCGGCGGCCATGGTTTCCAGCGGCGTCAGCACACCGCCGACGCGGCGTTTGCGCCAGGCGTCGGTGAAGAACGCGCGGACCTGTTCCTTGGAGGGATTGAACATGCGGGGGTGGAAAAAGACGGGCCTAAACAATCATTTTAACTCGCCGATCCGGGTATTTCCGGGACGCCGGCCGGTAGAATACGAATGAAAGACTGTCTGCCGACAGCCAGTTTACGCTAAACTCTTATATAAGACTGCTTCCCCTTTCTCTTGAACAACAAACCCAGCAACACTGGAGCACCCATGTCCTATCAGCACATCAAGGTCCCGGCCGGCGGACAGAAGATCACGGTCAACGCCGATTTCTCCCTGAACATCCCCGATGAGCCCATCGTTCCCTACATCGAGGGCGACGGCACGGGCCAGGACATCACCCCGGTGATGCTGAAGGTCGTGGACGCCGCGGTCGCCAAGGCCTATGGCGGCAAGCGCAAGATCCACTGGATGGAAGTCTACGCCGGTGAAAAGTCCACCAAGATCTACGGCCCGGACGTCTGGCTGCCCGAAGAAACCCTGGAAGCGGTGCGCGAATATGTCGTGTCCATCAAGGGCCCGCTGACCACCCCGGTGGGCGGCGGTATCCGTTCCCTGAACGTGGCCCTGCGCCAGGAACTGGATCTGTACGTCTGCCTGCGGCCGGTGCGCTACTTCAAGGGCGTGCCCTCGCCCGTGCGCGAACCGGAAAAGACCGACATGGTCATCTTCCGTGAAAACTCCGAGGACATCTACGCCGGCATCGAATTCGAAGCCGAATCCGACAAGGCCCGCCAGCTCATCGAATTCCTGCAGGACAAGCTGGGCGTCAAGAAGATCCGCTTCCCGGGCACGTCCGGCATCGGCGTCAAGCCCGTGTCGCGCGAAGGCACGGAACGCCTGGTCCGCAAAGCCATCCAGTACGCCATCGACAACGACCGTCCGAGCGTCACGCTGGTGCACAAGGGCAACATCATGAAGTTCACNNGCGGCTTCCGCGACTGGGGCTACGCCCTGGCCCAGAAGGAATTCGGCGCCCAGCCGGTGGACGGCGGTCCGTGGTGCAAGTTCAAGAACCCCAAGACCGGCCGTGACATCGTGGTCAAGGACGTCATCG
>DISE01000064.1 GCA_002421865.1 Castellaniella sp. UBA6218 | reverse complement strand
GATCTCGCCCATGGTGGAGACCAGTTCGGCGACGATGGCGCCGCCATCGGTGGCGGTCCTGGCGGCCGAGGCGGCCAGGGTGTTGGCCTGCTGGGCGTTGTCGGCGTTCTGGCGCACGGTGGCGGTGATTTCCTCCATGGTGGCGGCGGTCTCGGCCAGGGAGCTGGCCTGTTGCTCGGTGCGCGAGGACAGGTCCAGGTTGCCGGCGCTGATCTGCGCCGAGGCCGAGGCGATCGCGTTCGAGCCTTCGCGTACTTCGCCCAGGGCGCCGCGCAGATTGCGGGTCATGGTGGACAGGGCGTTCAGCAGCTGGCCGATTTCGTTACGCGAATCGGCGTGGATTTCATGGCTGAGATCCCTCTGCGCGATGGTTTCGGCCGCCACGACCGCGCGCCGCAACGGCACCGTGATGGCGCGCATCACGCGCCAGGCGAACAGTGGCCCAAGGATCAGGGCCAGCAGGGTGGCCAGCACGAGGATTTGTTCGCTCAGCAAGGCCTGGTCCGCGGCCTCTTGCTGGGTCAGGTCGATCTGTTCCTGCTGATAGGCGCGCAGCGCCTCGATGCTGGCGAGGTAGGACTGGTTGATCGCCGGCAGTTCCTTCAGCACGATCTCGTTGACGACCAGGGGCATTTTGTCGGCCAGCGCCTGTTCAATGGTGCCGAGGGTCTTCAAGTAAGTGTCGCGCTCTTTCATGATGCGCTGGTAAAGGCGCCGGGACTCGGGCACGGTGAACAGGGCGTCCGCTTGTGCGGCGTAGTCCTTGATGCGCACGGCTGCCGCGTCGATTTCCTGCTTAAGATAGGCGGTCATGGCTGGTTCGGGGACCAGGGCATAGGCAATCACCTGGTTGGCGCGGACGTCGATGGCCCGGGTCCATTGTTCCATCAATTGCCCGGCCTTCTGACGCTGGCTGATTTCCTGGGCGATCGATTGGGCATGCATGGCGTTCCAGAGGCCGATCACGGCCAGAGCCACTGCCAGGGACAGGATGAAGCCGAAAGCCGCGGCGAGCCGCGTGCTGATCTTGATGTTTTTCATGAGGTTCGGCGCCCTGCGCCGCGCGTGGGAAGGATACCCTCAATCTTAGGGGAAAACCCTGGATTCCCGATCGGTCCAGCAGCGGGCAATAAGAGCCCCAGTATTTGGCTTATCCGCGCATAACCCCTGTTTTTGTGCGGGAATTACATGAAAAATGGCGTTTTTTCCGATGCGTGCGGAAGCCGGGGACGGGTGAGGATTGCGCGGATCAGGAGGCCGTCAGGCGGAATGCGCTGGTATGCATGCGGGACACACCCCGCGCGGCGAATTTGGGCTCCTGGGACAGAATGTCGCGGGTCTCCAGCCGCTCGATGCGCCAGCGGTCACCATAGAGCGTCTGGATTTCGGACTCCGGCACGGAAAAAGGCGGCCCGTCCATTTCCGCCTGCGGATAGTCCAGGGTCAGCAGCAGGGTGCGGCAGCCGGCGGGCAACTGCCCGTAGACGTGACGCGCATAACGTTCGCGCAGCGCGGGAGGCAGGGCGATCAGGGCTGCGCGATCGTAGCAGCCTGCGCAGCCCGACAGGGTTCCGGCGTCCAGACCGAAAATATCGCCGCACAGGAACTCGATCGGTCCGGCGCGATACAGGGTGCCCACGGGTGTGGACCGGATCTCCGGTTTCAGGGCGTGTTCCTCGAAGAACTGTCCGACGGCGATCGGTGACAGTTCCACGGCCAGTACGGCGTGACCCTGTTCCGCCAGCCAGGCGACGTCCAGTGTCTTGCCGGCCAGGGGCACCAGCACCCGGCTGCCGGCCGGCAGACCGAGTCCGGGCCAGTGTTTTTGCAGCAAGGGCATGACGCGCGATTGATGGAAGCCGGTCTGTCCCTGCTTCCAGCGCTGCAGCCAGAAATCCGTATCCATATGTGTCTCTTCGTCGGGGCGGGTGCGCGCAAACCGGATCGGGAAACGCCAGGCTCCGGCGGCGGCTGGTGGCATGATGACACAGGAGCGTACATCGGGAAACTTGAAACGCCGCGTCTTCGCCGCGATGATGAAATGGTCGATCACGCAACGCAGGAGTGCAGGATGAATCAGCTGATGAAGGGATTTTTAGCCGCGTCCGTCATCGCGTTGGGCCTGGCGGGCCCCCTGGCGTCCGTCCGGACGGCGGGCGCCCAGGCGGCCTACGAGGCCGTGGATCAGCCGACCGATGAGCAATTGCAGCGGTACGCGGCCGCGGTGCGCAAAGTCAGCGCCGTGGCGGCGGAATACCAGCCCAGGCTGGAGGCCGCCCAGGACGAGCAGGCCAAGCAGGCGGTGCGTGTCGAAGCCGACCAGAAAATGGTGGACCAGGTCGAGGCGGGCGGCATGAGCGTCGCCGAATACAACGGCATCAGCCGTGCCGTGCGCGAGAACCCTGAATTACGCCAGAAGGTCGAACGCCTGGTCGGCCGGTAGCGGCGTTCGGGCGTTGCCGCCCGAAGTGATCAGTTCTTCTCGGACCAGAGCACGCCGCCCGTGGCCCATCGGTCCTTGCTGATCTCCGTCAGGATGATGTCCACCGAGTCCGGCTGACAGCCCAGGACTTCACAGGTGCGCTCGGTCAGGGCGCGGACGAGTTCGCGTTTTTTTTCGGGGGTGCGGCCCTCGAACAATTCGATGTGCATGGTCGGCATGGCATGACTCCTGTGAATTGAAGGGAGGCAGACTAGCACATCCTGCGCCCGTCTTTCCCGATGGTCGGCAGGGCAAGCCCCTCCTGCGGGCATTGGTGTTTACCCTAAATATGTTGTAAATATATTTATTGGATATTAGACTGGCGGCAGCGCGCATGCTGTCCGGTCATCGCGCATTCCAATCTCAAGGGGGAGACCATGAAGAAAATTTTCCGTACCCTGGCCGTTGCGGCCTTCACGATGTGCGCGGTGGGCGCCGCGAACGCGGCCGATGTGACCTGGCGCGTCCCGACCTCGGTGCCCGAAGGCTCGCCGTTCTACCAGAATTTCCTGGAGCGCTTTGCCTCCAACGTCAAGACCATCACGTCCGGCCGGGTCGAGATCCAGCCCTTCGGCGCCGGTGTGATCGTGCCTGCCCTGAAAGTGTTCGACGCGGTGCGCGACGGCGTGGTCGAGGCCGGCCATTCCACGTCCAGCTATCTGGTCAACCAGGATCCGGAAAACGCCATTTTCTCCGGCTTTCCGGGCGGCATGGGGCCGGATGCCTATAAAGCATGGCTGTATCAGGGCGGTGGCAAGGAAAAGCTGGAGAAATTGCGCGCCGGACAGGGTCTGAAGACCATGATCGTCGGCATCGGCTCCTCCGAAATCATGGCGCATGCCAACAAGCCCATCCGCAGCGCGGAAGACCTGAAGGGCCTGAAATACCGCACGTCCGGTCCCTGGGCCGAAGTGATGCGCGACTATTTCGGTGCCGTGCCGACCGTTGTGCCGCCGGGCGAGACCTACACGCTGCTGCAACGCAAGGGCGTGGACGCCGTGGAATGGGCGCCGCCTTCGGCCAACATGCCCGAAGGTTTCCACCAGGCCGCCAAGTACATCGTCGTGCCCGGCGTGCATCAGCCGACCTTCATGTGGGAAGTGGTCGTCAAGCAGGAAACCTGGGACAAGGTGCCTGCGGATCTGAAGCCGCTCATCGAGGCCGCCGCCCAGCTGACCACCGAGCAGAGCCTGGATTATTTCTATGACGCGGACATGAAGGCAATGGAAAAGTATCGCAGCGGCCGCAACGAGATCATCACGCTCAGCCCTGAATTCGTGAAGCAGCTGTCCGACGCGGGCTATGACTGGATGCACAAGACGGCCGCGGCGCAGAAGGCCGCCGGCAAGCCGGACATGGCCGAAGTGCTGGCCGACTACGAGGCCTACCACAAGCGCTGGAAGGCCGAAAGCAACTACCTGATGCGCGACTGATCCGCGATCGCACACAGCGAGGCCGAGATGCTCAAAGCCCTGAACCGATTCGCGAACGGCGTGTCCTGGTGCGCCTCCCAGCTGGCCAGTGTGGCTGCGGCCGTCCTGACCGTGTCCATGGTCTATGAGGTCCTGGCCCGCTACGTGTTCGACGCGCCCACGGTCTGGGCCTTCGACGTCGCCTATATGGCCAACGGCGCCGTCTTCCTGCTGGGCGTGGCCTACGTCCTGCGGGAGGACGCGCACATCCGCATCGATGTGCTGCGCAACCGGCTGCCCGTCCGCTTCAACCATGGAGTCCAGGGCGTTGTCTATCTGCTGGTCCTGGCGCCGTTTTTCGGCATGCTGTCCTGGATCGCCGCGTCGCATACCTGGCGTGCCTGGGTGCGCCATGAGGTCGAGACGGTCAGCCCCTGGGCGCCGCTGATGTGGCCGTTCTATCTGTGCTTCGCGATCGGGCTGACCGCCCTGACCCTGCAATTGGCGGTGGAAGGCCTGCGTGCCTTCCACGGCCTGGATTCCGACGCCAAGAAGGACCACTGATGAATCCGACCGTCGCCGCATTGATGTTCCCCGGGATGTTCCTGCTGATTTTCCTGGGCATCCCCGTTTCCCTGTCCCTGATCATCCCCGCCCTGGTGGCAGGCTGGTTCGCCTTCGGCGACCAGGTGTTCAATCAGCTCTACGGCGGCCTGTATTCGGCGGCCACCAACTACATTCTGTCGGCCATTCCGATGTTCGTGCTGATGGGCGCGATCCTGGAGCGCTCCGGCATCGCCGCGCGCCTGTTCCGCACCATGCAGCTGTGGCTGGGGCGCCTGCCAGGCGGTCTGGCCGTGGCGACCATCGCCATGGGCGCCACGTTCGCGGCCGCCGCGGGCGTGGTGGGTGCGGTCGAGGTCATGGTGGGACTGATGGCCATCCCCGCCATGCAGCGCTTCCGTTACGACAATTCTCTGATCGCCGGCACCATCTGCGCGGGCGGTTCGCTGGGCACCATGATCCCGCCTTCGGTGGTGGCCGTGGTGTACGCCTCGCTGGCCCAGATCTCGGTGGGCGAGCTGTTCGCCGCCATGCTCTTCCCGGGCCTGGTGATGGTGGGGCTGTTCGTCCTGTACATCGTCGTCGTCTGCATCCTGGACCCGAAGAAAGGTCCTCGGGCCGACGATCCGGACATGCGCCTGCCGGTGATGGAAAAGCTGAAAATCACCTTCAGCGGGCTGATGCCGACGATGTTGCTGATCGTGGCCGTGCTGGGCTCGCTGATGGCCGGCATCGCCTCGCCCACCGAAGCCGCGGCCGTCGGCGCGGTCGGCGCGCTGATCCTGTGCATCTGCTATGGCAAGTTCAGCGTGCCCATGATGCGGGAAGCATTGGCGATCACGGTGCGGATCTCCGCCATGATCCTGCTGATCGTGGCCGGCGGTATCATGTTCACGGGGATCTTCGCCGCAAACGGAGGCTCGCGCCTGATCCAGGGCCTGATCTCCGACATGGGCCTGGGGCTGTCGGGCACGCTGGTGCTGTTCCTGTTCATCGTGTTCCTGCTGGGCTTCGTGCTGGACTGGACCGCCAACGTGCTGATCTGCGTGCCGCTGTTCCTGCCCGTGCTGACGGCGGCCGGCGTGGATCCGGTCTGGTTCGGCACGCTGATGATCATCGTCATCCAGACCAGCTACCTGACCCCGCCCATGGCGTCCTCGATCTTCTACCTGCTGTCGATCGCGCCGCCGGACATGAAATACGGTCAGGTCTGCAGGGGCGTGGTGCCCTTCATCCTGGCCCAGTTCGCGACCCTGGCGCTGGTGGCGCTGTTCCCGGCCCTGGCAACCTGGCTGCCCCAGCGCGTCGTGGGATTCTGATGTCGATTCCGGGGCTTCGCGCCCCGTCCTGGCCCGGCCGTCCGGGCCGTCTCTCTTGCTTTTAGGAATGCATATGAAAACCGAAGGAGTCCTGGTTCCCATCGTCACCCCGTTCGCGGCGGATGGCAGCGTCGACGTGGACGCGTTGCGTACGTTGGTGAAGCGCTTCATCGATGCCGGCGTCGCGGGCATCGTGGCCTGCGGCACCACGGGCGAATACTATGCGCTGGAAGACGATGAGCGCGAACTGGTGCTGCGCACGGTGGCCGAAGCCACCCGGGGACGCGTGACCGCGATCGCCGGCATCAACGCCTTGTCCACGACCCAGGCCATCCGTAACGCGCATCAGGCCGAGGCCCTGGGCTACGACGGTCTGATGCTGTCCACGCCGCCCTACAGCCTGCCGGAGCAGGCCGGGATCGCGCAGCACTTCCGCACGGTCGCGCAGGCCACCAAGCTGCCCATCATCATGTACGACTTCCCGGCGCGGGTGGGCGTGCAGATCGCCGTGGACACGGTGATCGAACTGGCGCGCATCCCCAACATCGTCGGCATCAAGGAAAGCAGCGGCAGCTTCAACCGCGCCCTGGCACTGATCCAGGCCGGTATCCCGGACTTCCAGATCATCAGCGGTTCCGACGACATGGCGGCCGATTTCCTGTTCTGGGGCGTGCGCAGCTGGATCAGCGGCGGCGCCAACGTTTTCCCGGCCGAGCAGGCCGCCATGGTCAAGGCCGCCGGCGAAGGCCGGTGGGACGATGTCCGCAGCCTGATGAGCGGCATGTATCCGGTGATCCAGGCGATGGAGTCCGGCGACTACAACCAGAAGGCCAAGCTGGGCTGCCGCCGCCACGGCGTCGAGGCCGGCCCGGTGCGCCTGCCTCTGGCTCCGTTGTCGGAACAGGACGAACGCGATTTCCTGGCGCTGCTGAACGCCTACCAGGGCTGAGGAGACCACCATGCCACAGACCAAGGAACAGATTTTCGCCCAGGCCCGTGCGGGCAGCCTATGGGCCGGCCACCTGATTCCCGGACATGACGTGCCGGGCGCCCGGATGGACAACACCACGCCGATCGACAACAGCGTGATCGGCGCCATCGAGTCGGGCACCGCCGCCGACATCGACCTGGCCGTGCGCGTGGCGCGCGCCAGTTTCAAGTCCGGCGAATGGTCGCAATTGGCGCCTGCCGAACGCAAACGCATCATGCTGGCCTGGGCGGACCTGATGACGGCCCACGCCGAGGAACTGGCGGCGCTGGACTGCATCGACGCTGGCAAGCCGATCACCGAATGCCTGAACACGGACCTGCCGGCCACGCTGGACACCTTCCGCTGGTACGCGGAAGCCATCGACAAGTGCTTCGGCCGCATCGCGCCGACCGGGCCGGCCGCCACGGGTCTGATCGTCAAGGAACCCATCGGCGTGGTGGGGGCCGTGCTGCCCTGGAATTTCCCGGCCCAGATGTACGCCTGGAAGGTCGCGCCCGCGCTGGCAGCCGGCAACTCGGTCATCGTCAAGCCGGCCGAGCTCACGTCGCTGAGCGCCTATCGCATGACCCAGCTGGCTCACGAAGCCGGGGTTCCGGCGGCGGCGTTGCAGCTGGTGACCGGACTGGGCGAGTCGGTGGGCGAGGCGCTCGGCCGCCACATGGACGTGGACATGGTGTCTTTCACCGGTTCCACCGAGGTCGGCCGCTATTTCCTGAAATACGCCGCCGAGAGCAACCTGAAGGAAATCGTCCTGGAATGCGGTGGCAAGAGCCCCCAGGTGATCTTCGACGACGCGGATCTGGACGGCCTGGTGGACCACGTGCTGGCCGCCGCCTTCTGGAACATGGGCGAAAATTGCAGCTGCGGCTCGCGCCTGATCGTCCAGGCCGGCGTCAAGGACGCCGTGCTGGATCGTCTGCGCGCCCGCCTGTCGAACTGGAAGGTCGGCCTGCCCACGGACGAGACCGTGCAGATCGGTCCCATGGTCGAACGCGCGCATTTCGACAAGGTGCGCGGGTTCCTGGAAGGCGCGGCGTCCGAGGGCGCACGCCTGGCGCACGGCGGTCGCATCCATACGGAACTGGGCAGCGGCTGGTACGTCGAGCCCACCATCTTCGACGGTGTCACGCGTGAATCGCGCCTGTTCCGCGAAGAGGTCTTTGGCCCCATCCTGGCCGTGACCACCTTCGAGACCGAGGCCGAAGCGATCGAGCTGGCCAACGACAGCCATTACGGCCTGGCGGCGTCCCTGTACACCCGCGACGTGGGCCGCGCCCAGCGCGTGGCGCGCGCCATCCAGGCGGGCACGGTGTCGGTCAACGGGTTTTCCGAGGGCGACATCACCACGCCGTTCGGCGGCTACAAGCAGTCCGGCTTCGGCGGACGGGACAATGGCCTGGAGGCTCTGGACCAGTACCAGCAGATCAAGACGATCTGGTATGTGAACTGAGGATGAAAAAAGGCGCCGTCAGGCGCCTTTTTTCATCCCTCTATCACGGTATGGGTGAATTCCATCAGGTAGTCCATCAGCGCGTCCGCGCCGGCCACGGCCTGATCGGGGTCGTTGGCGTGGATGCCTTCGGCCAGCATGAGGTGGCAGCGCGCGCCGCGCTCCAGGTCGCCCTCGTGCTGGTAGGCGTACCAGAAGCGCCGGCACTGGATGATCATCGGGATGATCGCCTGCACGGCGTAGGGGTTGCGGCTGGCTTCGTGCGTGACGCGGTCCAGCGCCTGGTCGGCGCGCATGTAGCCCGCCAGGTCGCCCCGGCGCGCGGCTTCCGTCATGTCGTGCGCGCATTGCAGCAGGGCGGCCCGCTGCCCCGCCGTGGCCCGGCGGGCGGCCGACCCCGCGATCAATCGTTCCAGCACCCGACGCGTCTCGATCAGGATCAGGTGTTCCGCGATGCGGATTTCGCTGACGCGCAGTCCGCGCCGGGGCTGCTGTTCGATCAGACCGCTGGCGATCAGGCGCATCAGGGCTTCGCGGATGGGCGTGCGGCCCAGGCCGGTCATCTGGATCAGGTCGCTTTCCACGATGGGCTGGTTGGGTTCCAGCTGCAGCGTGGCGATCATCTGTTCGATGCGGTCGTAGGCCGCCTCGGTGGCGCGGATTTTGACGGTGGGGGTTGCGGAAGTCATGGCGCGGAAATTCAGGGGCGGGACTCGATGCCCCACCGGAAGGGGTCGTCGTCCTGCAGGATCAGAGTGGTTTCGCCGCTGATATGGGCGCGCCCGCGCAGGGTCGGAACGACCTCGCCATGCTCGCCCGGCTCGTAGCTGGCCTGGAACTGGCTGCCAATGATACTGGACTGGCGCCAGATCTGTCCCGGAGCGAGCTTGCCGTCGGCGGCCAGGCAGGCCAGCTTGGCGCTGGTGCCGGTGCCGCAGGGCGAACGGTCGTAGGCTTTGCCGGGGCACAGCACGAAGTTGCGGCTGTCGGCATCCACATCGGCGCCGAACAGTTCGATGTGATCGATGCGCGCATCGCCGCGGCCCCGGATGCCCTGGGCTTCCAGAGCCTGGCAGATGGCCCAGGTGTATTCCGTCAGTGCGGCCCTGTCGGCCCCGGGAACGACCCGGTCGGGCGCGTCCACCAGGAAGAACCAGTTGCCACCCCAGGCAATGTCGCCGTGCACGACGCCATGGCCGGGGACGTCCACGGCGACCGCCTTGCGGTGGCGATAGGCGGGAACGTTGCGCACACTGACCGAGCCGTCTTCGTGCAGCGTGGCGGTGACGGTGCCCACCGGGGTTTCGATGCGGTGTTCACCCGGTTCGACGCGGCCCAGCCAGGCCAGCGAGGCCAGCAGGCCGATGGTGCCATGGCCGCACATGCCCAGGTAACCGGTGTTGTTGAAGAAGATGACGCCGGCCGTGGCGCCCGGGTCCACGGGCGCGCACAGCAAGGCGCCGACCAGCACATCGTTGCCGCGCGGTTCCAGGATGACGGTCTTGCGCCATTCATCGTGCCGTTCGGACAGCCGTTGCCTGCGTTCGGCCATGGAGCCCGCGCCCAGGTCGGGAAACCCGTCGAGCACCAGCCGGGTCGGTTCTCCGCCCGTGTGGGAGTCCAGGATGGCGATGCGATGCATGATGTGTCCTCAGAAGAAGCGTTCCGGCCGGTAGGGCGCGAGATCGATGGCGGGTGTCTGGCCGCCGACCAGGTCCCGGATCAGGCGGGCGGTGGCGGCCGACTGGGTCAGGCCCAGGTGGCCGTGGCCGAAGGCGTAGAAGATGTCCGGGTGGCGACGGGCGCGGCCAATGACCGGCAGCGAATCGGGCAGGCTGGGCCGGAAGCCCATCCACTGTTCGCCACCCTCGGTGCGCAGCGCAGGCAGGAAGGCCTTGGCCTTGTCCAGCATGGCCTGGGCCCGGCGGTAGTCGGGCGGGCGTTTCAGGCCGGCGAGTTCGACGGCGCCGCCCACGCGGATGCCGCAGGTGAGGGGCGAGATCACGAAGCCGTGATCGGAGAATGTGATCTGGCGGCGCAGATCCAGGGCGTCCGGCGGCAGCGTCGTGTTGTAACCGCGCTCGGTTTCCAGGGGGATGGGATCCCCGAGCCGGCCACTCAACTGGTGCGACCAGGCGCCGGCGGCGATCACGATCCGGCGCGCCCGCAGCGCGGTGCCATCGTCCAGCATCAGGCGCCCGCCGTCCGCGGCGGGTTCGACGGTGCGGACTTCGCGGCGCAGCAGCCGGGCGCCGAGCGCCTGCGCACGCAGACCGATGTCCACGGCCAGCGCCTGGGGATCGTCGACGTTGCGCCAGCTGGGCACCAGCATGCCATGGGTGAAACGGGGTGAGAGGCCGGGCTGGAGATCGGCCAGTTCGGCACCCTGGACTGGTTGGCTTTCGATGCCGTAGGCCAGCCGCTGACGGGCGGTTTCCCGGGCGGCGGCGAAGCGCTCGGCGCCCTCGTAGACTTCCAGCACGCCTTCTGTGTGCAAGTGGCGGTCCAGCCCCGTGCGGGCCAGCATGGCCAGCATTTCCTGCTGGGCCAGTCCGATCAGGGCGACCTGCGCCTGGATGTTGGCCTGGTAATTCGATGGCCAGCTGGCCCGCCAGAGTCGCAGCAGCCAGGGTGCGATGCGGGGCAGGTAGGCGGGTGGCAGGCTGAGCGGACCCAGCGGGTCGAACAGCCAGCGCGCCGCCTTGCGGAGGATGCGTGGAGAGGCCAGCGGCAGGATTTCGGCGAAGGCCAGGGCGCCCGCGTTGCCCCGGCTGGCGCCGCTGGCCGGGTCGTTGCGCTCGATGATGACGACGTCGTGCCCGGCCTCGCGCAGGTACAGGGCGCAACTCAGGCCGATGATGCCGCCGCCCACGATGGCGACGTCACAGGAAGAAGCGTTCATGAATGGATGCCGTTCAGGATCCCGGATGGATCCGATACGAGGATGATTTCACAGACACGGTAAATATTCAATCAATATATTTACCGTGTCGGATTCCCCGATCCCTCGCCTATTCCATACCCCAGCGGCGGGCGAGGACGGCGCGTTCCAGGGAGCCGATGTATTGCTGAATGGTGATCTGGCGATTGTCCGGCAGGTTGAAGTAGCGGCAGGCGAGCTGATGTTGCTGCTTGCCGTTGTCCTGGGCCAGGTGGGTGGAGCGCAGCACGCGCAGTGCGACGTCCAGTTCGCCGGCGCCGGGCAGTTCCAGTGTGCATTCCTCGAAGATCATGCCCACGGCGGCGTCGGTGAGCAGGTTGTCATGGTCCACCAGTTGCAGGCCGCCCGCGCTGATGTCGGCGATGCGGAAACGGGCCTTGCCCGAGGGCAGTGAGTCGTGTTCGATCAGGCAATGGGCGGGGTTGCTGGCCGGGATGTCGACGCGGAAGAATTCGCGGCGCTGGATGCGCCGCAACTGGGTGGGCCAGGCCATCGAAAGCGCCGGTTTGCCCTCGTGCATGGCGGGATGCAGCGGCCCCGAGAATTCGATCATCACCCGGTCCAGCGTGCCTTGGAGCCGGACGGCGGAGGCGCGCAGCAACTGGCTGTTGATCTGGTCCTCGGATGCATTGTCGAGCAGCAGCGTGCCGGTCTTCGCATCGACCTCGAGCAGCGTGGAAATGATCGAGACGGCCTTGCCGGGGATGTCCAGGCGCACCAGCACCCGCCGGCTGAGCAGGCCTTGCAGGATGGAGCTGATTTCGAGCGATTGCGATACCAGACAGGGATCGTCTTCCTGGAAGGCCATGGTCTTGGGCTGCGTGCCGAGATGCGACGCGTGAGTGCGGTAAGGGAGGATTCTAAACGATCCAGTCCGGGAATCGGGGTTTCCAGACTGCGGGAAAGCCCGCATGCACGGGCCTTCCCGGCGGGGTGCGGGCCTATTCCAGGGCCTTGACCATGTCCTCCAGAACCTTCTTGGCGTCGCCGAACACCA
>DISE01000125.1 GCA_002421865.1 Castellaniella sp. UBA6218 | reverse complement strand
ATGGTCTCCATGATGTCCATGAAGGCGTCCTCGTCCAGGAACGAGACCTCGATGTCCAGCTGCGTGAACTCCGGCTGGCGGTCTGCGCGCAGGTCCTCGTCGCGGAAGCAGCGCGCGATCTGGAAATACCGGTCCAGGCCGCCCATCATCAGAATCTGCTTGAACAGCTGCGGCGACTGCGGCAGCGCGAAGAATTCGCCCGGGTTCACGCGCGAAGGCACCAGATAGTCGCGCGCGCCTTCCGGGGTGCTGCGGGTCAGCATCGGGGTCTCGATGTCGATGAAGCCCAGGGCGTCCAGGTAGTTGCGCGCCACCATGGACACGCGATAGCGCAGCATCAGGTTGCGCTGCATCTGCGGACGGCGCAGATCCAGCACCCGGTGCGTCAGGCGCGTGGTCTCGGACAGGTTGTCGTCGTCCAGCTGGAACGGCGGAGTGACCGAGGCGTTGAGGATCTCGATCTCGCGACAGAGGATTTCGACCTCTCCCGAGAGCAGGTCGGGATTGGTGGTCCCGGCGGGGCGCAGGCGCACCAGGCCGGTGATCCGGAGGCAGAATTCGTTGCGGATCCGCTCGGCGGTCTCGAACGCGGCTTTGTTGTCCGGGTCCACCACCACCTGGGCCAGGCCCGCGCGGTCGCGCAGGTCGATGAAGATCACGCCGCCATGATCACGGCGGCGATGGACCCAGCCGAACAGGGTCACGGTCTGGTCGAGGTGGGCTTTGGACACCTCGCCGGTGTAGCAAGTGCGGTTCAAGAATGGCTCCGTCTGAGGAATTGTTCGAGTTTCAATGGGACTGCCCGCCGGGAGATTCCACGGCAGGCAGATCCATCTGTGTCTGGGGCGGCAGGCCGGGCGGCGCCACCACGCCCATGGACACGATGTATTTCAGTGCGGTTTCCACCGACATGTCGAGCACCTGAACATCGGCGCGCGGCATCATCAGGAAAAAACCCGACGTCGGGTTGGGCGTCGTGGGCACGTAGACGCTGACGAAATCGCCTTCCAGCAGCGCGGCGATCTCGGTGCAGGGCGTACCCGTCAGGAAACCGATGGTCCAGGCGCCCCGGCGCGGATACTGCACCAGCACGGCTTCCCGGAAGGCCTGGCCGTTGGGCGCGAACACGGTGTCGCTGACCTGCTTGACCGAATTATAAATGGAGCGCACCAGGGGGATGCGCCCCAGAAGGGATTCCCAACGCGACAGGATGGCGCGGCCGATGAAATTGGCGCAGAAAAGGCCCGTGAACAGGATCACGGCCAGGACCAGGACCAGTTCAAACCCCGGGATCGACACCCCGAACAGGGCTTCCGGCGTCAGAAACGAAGGCACCAGGGACATGAGGGTGCCGACCAGGATGGTCAGCACCCAGACCGTGGCGACCAGCGGCAGCCAGATCAGCAGCCCGGTAATGAAGTAGCGTTTGAGAAAGCGCATGGATTCCGGGCGTCAGCCCGACGATGTCGAGGCGGGCGCGGCGCCGCCGGAGGCGGGAGCCGCGCTCGAGGATCCGCCCGCCGCGTCGGCGGCCTTCGGGGACGGTTTCCCGCCCTCGCGAAAGTCGGTCGCGTACCAGCCGGAGCCCTTCAGACGGAAGCCCGCGGCCGTCACCTGCTTTTCATAGGTGTCCTGGCCGCAGGCCGGGCAGGTCTTCAGCGGGGGGTCGGAAATTTTTCGCAGCACGTCCTGCTCGTGACCGCAGCGGCTGCAACGATAGGCGTAGATAGGCACAGCTTTTCATTCCGAAATGATCGACGGCCTGGATTTTAATCCTTTCAGCTGAAGGAGTTGGGCAGCAGGAACATCACGGCGGCGATCAGCGTCGGCACGGCGGCCGCCCCCAGCAGTTTCAAGGGCGAAATCGAACCGTCGCCGAAGCAGCCCTTCAGGATGGAGAAGCCGGCCGGATTCGGCGCATTGGCGATCACGGTCAGGCCGCCGCCCGTCACGGCGCCCGCCACCAGCATGTAGCGCCAGAGCTCGCCGGTACCTTCGACCAGCGACCCCAGGTAGGTCAGCGCCGCATTGTCGGTGACCGCCGTCAGGGCCGTGGCCCCGAGATACAGGACGTAAGGCGACAAGCCGCCCAGCAGGTCCTGGAGCCACCACTGCTGCAGGCCGCCCAGCACCACCAGGCCCGCCAGGAAGAACCCCACCATCAGACCTTCGCGCAGCAGCAGGGGCGACTGGTGCCGCTTGTAGGCGTGGGCGTAACCAATGAACAGCACCAGCAGGGCCATGAAGATCTGCATGTGATGCGAGGCCAGCACGACGCCCACAAGGAACAGCACGTGCACGGCCATGACCACGGGGGATACCGGGGGACGGCGCTCGCCCTCGTCCTCCTGGACGCCGATGCTGCCGTTGAGCAGGAAGGGACGGCAGATCAGCGTCAGGATCAAGCCGTTGATCAGCACGGCGAGCAGCGCGCGCCAGCCGAAGTGGGTTGCCATGAAGGCCGTGTCCCAGCCGAAGGTGTGGGCCACCATCAGCACCGGCGGCGCGGCGTAGGCCGTCAGCACCCCGCCGATGGACACGTTGACGAACAGCACGCCGACGGCCAGATATTTGAAGCCGTCCTGACCGGGCCGGCGGAAATAGGCCTGGCGCAGCAGGAGAGCTGCCAGGGTCATGGCGGCGGGTTCCGTGATCAGCGAACCCGACAGCGGCACCAGGGTCATGATGACGAAGAAACGCGACAATTCACGGGCCACGGGCAGCAGGCGCGACACCCAGTCGACCAGCAGACGGACCAGTTCGATGATGGGCCGGCTGGCCGCCACCACCATGATCACGAAGACGAAGGCCGGCTCGGTGAAGTTGCGCGTGTCGAGGTATTCGACCGCGCCTTTAACCCCCAGGGTCAGCCCCATCCACACGAAGAGCGCACAGGCCCAGACGCCGAACACGGCCTCGACCTCGGACAGCAGGTGCCACAGCCCGGCGTGCGGTCCGCCTTTGTTCGCCAGGCGAGCGAAGACGGGAACGGAGAAGGTGTGGATGATGGCGATGGCAAACAGGATGCTTGCCACGACCTCGGTGTGACTGACCATATCCGGGTCCTGTGTGAAAGGCTTAAGAGGGGATTCAGGCGCCGCCCAGGATCAGGCGCGCGCCCTTTTCGGCAATCATGATCGTCGGCGAATTGGTGTTGCCCGAAGTGATGACCGGCATGATGGACGCGTCGATCACCCGCAGGTTTTCGAGCCCCCGGACGCGCAGTTCCGGATCCACCACGGCCAACGGATCGACACCCATTTTACATGTCCCCACCGGATGGAAGATGGTGGTGCCGATATCGCCCGCCGCGGCCTCCAGCGCTTCCTGAGTCTGGACGGCGTCACCCGGCAGGTATTCGCTGGGTTGATAGCGCGCCATCGCGGGCTGGGCCATGATACGCCGCGTCAGGCGCAGGGCGTCGGCCGCCACGGCCCGGTCCTCCGGCGTCTGCAGATAGTTGCAGAGGATGTCCGGCGCGTCGGCGGCGTTGGGCGAGACGATGCGCACATGGCCCCGGCTGCCGGGCTGCAGATTGCAGACGGAGGCCGTCAGCGCCGGAAAATCGTGCAGCGGATCGCCGAATTTGTCCAGTGACAGGGGCTGCACGTGGTATTCCAGATTGGGACGTGGGCGCGACGGATCCGAGCGCGCGAAAGCCCCCAGTTGGGAAGGCGCCATGGACAGAGGCCCGCTGCGGAACAGGGCGTACTGCAGACCCATCGAGGCCTTGCCCCACCAGGAATGCACCAGAGTATTCAAGGTGCGTCCGCCCCGCAGACGGTAGATCGTACGCAGCTGGAGATGGTCCTGGAGGTTCTCGCCCACGCCGGGCAGGTCCAGCACCATCGGGATGCCGAGCTTGCGCAGGCGTTCGGCGGGACCGACGCCGGAGACCTGGAGCAATTGGGGTGAGCCGATCGCCCCGGCGGCCAGGATCAGTTCCCGCCGCGCCACGGCATGCAGGCGGACGCCGTCGACCACACAATCGACCCCGGTGGCGCGGCGTCCGGAAAAACGGATGCGCTCCACACGGGCGCCGGTCATGACGCGCAGCGTGTCCCGATGCATGACCGGGCGCAGGAAGGCCTTGGCCGCGTTCCAGCGCACGCCCCGGCGCTGGTTGACCTCGAAATAATTGCAGCCGGCGTTGTCGCCCCGGTTGAAGTCATCGGTGCGCTCGATCCCCGCCTGGGCCGCCGCGTCCCGGAAGGCGTCCAGGACGTCCCACCGCAGGCGCTGGGGCTCGACCCGCCAGGTGCCCGAGGCGCCATGGAATTCGCTGGCCCCGGCGTGATGGTCCTCGACGTCCCTGAACAGCGGCAGCACATCGGCCCAGGCCCAGCCCGGATTGCCCATCGCCGCCCAGCCGTCGTAGTCGGCGGCCTGGCCGCGCAGATAGAGCATGCCGTTGATCGAGGACGAGCCGCCAAGCACCCGGCCGCGCGGATAGCCCAGGGAGCGGTAGTTCAGGCCCGGATCCGGCTGGGTGTGATAGCACCAGTCCGTGCGCGGATTGCCGATGCAGTAGAGGTAGCCGACGGGGATATGGATCCAGCGCCAGTCGTCGGCGCCGCCCGCCTCGAGCAGCAGGACGCGGTGTTCGCGCGACAGTCGGTTGGCCAGCAGGCAACCGGCCGAGCCGGCGCCCACGATGACGTAATCGAATTCCGGCGCGGCGGCGTCCGGCGTTCCTGCGGTCATGGCGTGCTGTCTCCCGCGGGGCCGTCGGGCGGCTCCGTCGTTTTTGCGATGGGGTTCAGTCTATCCGCAACGCCGGGCCGGCGCCAGACGGGCAGGCATCGCCCGCGCGCCGGCGCCTAAAGCCAGGGCCGCAATACGGTGCCGGCCAGGGCGGCGGCGATCAGCAGCACGCCCACCTGCATGTTGGAACGGAACAGCCGCAGGCCGCGTTCCGGGTGGCGTACGTCGAAGACGCGCATCTGCCAGACAAAATGGCCGACGATGAGGGCCATCACCAGGTAGTAGGGCCAGTCCATGCCCATCCCGAAGCCCGCCGCGGTCCACAAGGCCGCCGTGGCGGCATACAGGCCGCCGATCCAGGCCCGGCCCTGGTCGCCGAAGCGCATGGCGACCGACTTCAGGCCCAACATGCGGTCGTCCCGCAGGTCGATGTAGGCGTAGATGGCGTCATAGCCGATCTGCCACAGCACCGCCCCCAGCCACATCGCCACGGCGGTCCAGGGCACGATGTCGCGCGTATCGGACCAGGCCATCAGCATGCCCCAGTTGAAAGCGACTCCCAGCACCGCTTGCGGCCAGTAGGTGTAGCGCTTGCACAGGGGGTAGATCACCACCAGCGGCAACAGCGCCAGGGCCAGCCAGCGGCTGGTGGCGTTGATGGCCAGCAGCAGCGAGGCGCTGACCAGCAGCTGCGCGACGGCGAACCACAACGCCGCGCGCAGGGTGAGCTGGCCGCTGGTCAGGGGCCGGAAGCGCGTGCGCTCGACGCGGTGATCGAAATCCCGGTCGAAGATATCGTTGAAGGTGCAGCCCACGCCGCGCATCAGCAGCGCACCCAGGGAGAACACCACGAGACGCCACAGGGTCGGCAGGCCGTCGGCCGCCTGCACCAACGCGGCCAGCGCCGGCAGCAGGGTCAGCCAGGTGCCGACGGGCCGGTCCAGCCGGCAAAGGCGCGCATAGGGCCCCCAGGACACGGGCAGCCAGCGGGCCACCCAGTCGTCGAACCGCATGTCCGACAGGTCGGGACCGGCCCTCCCCGGGCCGGCGGGGGTGCCGCCCGCCGTCATCCGCGCGCAGGCGCCGGACCGATGAGTTCGCCCAGCGTACGCACGCCGGCGCGGATCCGGTCCTCGGGCACGGTGACGAAGCTCAGGCGCAGTGTGTTGACCGGCGCGTCGACGGCGTAGAACGGCGCGCCCGGCACGAAGGCCACATTGCGCTGGATCGCCGCCTGCAGCAATTGCGTGGTGTCGATGGACTCGCGCAGCCGGACCCAGATGAACATGCCGCCTTCCGGCCGCGTCCAGTGTGCGTCGGAGGGGAAATATTCCTGCAGGGCGTCGAGCATGTAGCCGCACTGGCGGCGGTAGAGTTCGCGCACTTTCGGCAGGTGTTCGCGCAGAAACCCGCCGCGCACGGCTTCGTACACCGCCATCTGGGTGACCGTGGCGGTGTGCAGGTCGGTGGCCTGCTTGATCTGCACCAGCTTGGAGATGATGTGTCGCGGGGCCACGACGTAGCCCAGGCGCATGCCGGGCGCCAGGACCTTGGAGAACGTGCCCAGGCGGATCACGGTGGCGCCCACCGGCCGGCCCAGTTCGAGCAGGCCGGGCTGCGGCTCGCCCGCATAGCGCAATTCGCCATAGGGGTCGTCCTCGATGATGGGCAGGCCCAGGTGGGCGCAGCGTTCGACCAGGGCCTGGCGGCGCGCGCGGTCCAGCGTCAGACCCGTGGGGTTCTGGAAATTGGGCAGCACGTAGATGAAGCGCGCATCCCGGGCGAGGTCATCGTCCAGTGCCTCGGGCACGAGGCCGCGCTCGTCGGTGGGCACGGCCCGGTACTGCGGCTGGAACTGGGAGAACGACTGCAGCGCCCCGAGATAACTGGGCGCCTCGACCAGCACGGGCGAGCCCTGATCGATGAACAGTTTGCCGAGCATGTCCAGCGCCTGCTGCGAACCCGACACGATCAGGACTTCCTCGGTGTCGATGTCCAGCCCGGGACGGGACAAGTCCTGTGCCACCCATTCGCGCAGCGGCGTGTAGCCTTCTGTGCGTCCGTACTGCAACGCCGTGGCGCCCTGGGTGGAGAGTACCCGGTCGAAGGCCGCGCGCAGTTCGGGGATCGGAAATCCTTCGGGCGAAGGCAGGCCGCCGGCGAACGAAATGACCTCGGGCCGTTCGGTGATCTTGAGGATTTCGCGGATGGCCGAACTGGTGAGCTGGTTGGCGCGTTGGGAAAAAAGCGTGCGGGAAACGGACATGTCCATGATTGATTCCGAATGGGAGCCTGCCTTGTGGGCCGGTCGATTGGAAACGCCGGCCGGCCCGGATCCGCGGGCGGTCGGCGCAGGAGAAGCTTCCTATATTAAATCAAGCGCGCCCGGACGGCCACGCGTGTCCAGGTCCGGCATCCGGGCCGGGGGCGACGCCTTACGGCCGCTTCGCCGCGCCGATGAAAATGGCGGGATCCACCCGCACATCGTTCAGGCTGACGTTCCAGTGCAGGTGCGGCCCCGTGGCGCGCCCGGTGGCGCCCACCTTGCCCACGACGGCGCCGCGCGCAACCTCGTCGCCGGGCTTCACGTCGATCGCCGACAGATGGCAGAACATGCTGACGAAGCCCTGACCGTGGTCCAGGAACACGGTCTTGCCGTTGAAGAAATAATCCCCCACCAGCGCCACGCGGCCGGCGGCCGGCGCCTTGACGGGCGTTCCGGCCGGGACGGCGAAATCCAGCCCCGAATGCGGATTGCGTTCTTCGCCGTTGAAAAACCGCCGCAGGCCGAACGGGCTGGACAGTCGCCCGCCGACGGGGCGGTCCAGCACGACGTTGCTCGGCACGACGCCTTCCCGATAAGCGCGATAAGCGGTCAACTGCTGATCGAGTTCGCGCTCGATCCGCTTCAGATCGTCGGGATCGGGCGAGACCTGCCGGCGGTTCTTCAGCGTGATGCGCTGCGTCGCGTATTCCTTGGCGCGGACCTCGAATGCGGCCGCCTGCCCGCCTTGCACCCGCAAGGTCTGGCGGCCCGGTTTGGTGCCCAGCGGAATGCCCACCAGCGCGATCCAGCGCCGATCGCTGTCGCGGATCACCATGACGCGTCGGCCCGCGTAGCTGACTTGCGGCGCCCGAGCGGCGTCACCCAGGGGCACCACCGCCACGCCGCCCGGCACGGGCACATCGAGCGTGCGGCCAATAAAGCCCTGGGCGAGGGCCGGCATGGCCGCCAGGACCGAGGCCAGCGACAGCGCCAGGCCTGCGGCCAGGCGCCGCGGATTCGAGTTACTGATAGGCATGCGCGCGCGGTATTCCCTCTTGGGCGGGCATTGTATCGATCTCGTCGCTCGGGGGTGCGATCCGCCGGGCGATATGGGCCAGCGCCTCCTCGACCTGATCGATCAGGACCAGGCACAGATCGCCCGGCTCCAGGCCGTCAAGCGCAGCGTCGATGGCCAGCAATTCGCCATGGATCTCCTCCAGGCGGCTCATGCGCCGGGCCGCGTCCAGGCCTTCGCGCAGCAGGGCCAGGACCTCGCCGTCGCCGCGGCCGCGCTGGCACTGGTCCTGGTACAGGACGACCGTGTCGAACACGTCACCCAGGATTTCCGTCTGGCGGCGGATGTCCTGGTCGCGCCGGTCCCCCGCCCCGCTGATCACCACGGTGCGCCGACGTGCGGGCATGGATTCGACGGCCTCCACCAGCGCCAGGATCGCGTCCGGATTGTGGCCGTAGTCGGCGATCAGCGTCGCGCCCCGATGCTCGAACACATTGAAGCGGCCCGGCACGGTCCCGGCGTCGTTGACGAACGTGGCCAGGCCCGCCTGGATGCGCACCCAGTCCACGCCCATGGCCCAGGCCGCGGCGGCGGCCGCCATGGCGTTCTCGACCTGGAAACCAATGCTGCCCGCGCGGGTCAGCGGCACGGCGGCCAGCTCGACACGCGTCTCGGCGCCGGCTTCCGCGAACACCAGGTCGCCTTGATCCACGAACACCACCCGTCCGCCCTGCGCCCGGTGGGTCTCGATCACCGGATGGCGGCCGTCGCGGGCGAAAAAAGTGACCCGACCGGGGCAGCCGGACGCCATCTGGACGACGATGGGGTCCTGGGCATTGAGGACGGCCATGCCCGTCGGCGCCACGTTCTCGACAATGACGCGCTTGACGATGGCCAGGTCTTCGACCGTGTTGATGTAGTTCAGTCCCAGATGGTCGCCGATGCCGATATTGGTCACCACGGCCACATCGCAGCGGTCGAAGCCCAGTCCTTCGCGCAGGATGCCGCCGCGCGCGGTCTCGAAGACCGCCATGTCCACATCCGGGTGCAGCAGCACGTTGCGCGCGCTGCGCGGCCCGCTGCAGTCGCCCGTGTCGATGCGCCGGCCGCCGACGTAGACGCCGTCGGAATTCGTCATGCCCACGCAGGCGCCCGACTGGGCGCACAGGTGCGCGAGCAGGCGCACGGTCGTGGTCTTGCCGTTGGTTCCGGTCACTGCCGCCACCGGTATCCGGCCGGTTTCGCCAGGGGGGTACATCATGTCGATGATGGCGGCGCCCACGTCGCGCCCCGTGCCGAAGGACGGACTCAGGTGCATGCGCAGGCCGGGCGCCGCGTTGACTTCGACGAAGCAGCCGGTCTCCGGCGTCAGCGGCTGATAGACGTCCCGGCTCACCAGATCGATGCCGCAGACGTCCAGCCCCACCATGCGCGCCGCCATGACGGCGCTGGCGGCCAGATCCGGATGCACGTGGTCGGTCACATCCGTGGCGGTCCCGCCCGTGCTCAGGTTGGCGTTGTTGCGCAGCACCACGCAGACGCCGGGCTGCGGCACCGAATCGGGGCCGCAGCCCTGGGCGGCCATCGTGTTCAGGGCGATCTCGTCGAGCCGGATGCGCGTCAGGGACGTGCCGTGGCCTTCGCCGCGCAGCGGATCCTGGTTGATCTGCTCGACCAGCTCCGCGATGGTGTGGCGGCCGTCGCCCACCACCTGGGGCGGATCGCGGCGCGCCGCGGCCACCAGGCGGTTGCCCACCACCAGCAGACGAAAGTCGTGGCCGGGGAAATAGCGCTCCACCAGCACGCCCGACCCGTGGGCACGGGCCACGGCGTAGGCGGCCATCACCGGCTCACGCCCCTGCACGTTCACCGCCACGCCTTTGCCCTGGTTGCCGTCCAGCGGCTTGACCACGACCGGCCCACCGATTTCCTGGGCGGCGGCCCAGGCATCCTCGGCATCCTCCACGCAGCGGCCCCGGGGCACGGACACGCCGGCCGAAGCGAGCAGCGACTTGGTCAGGGCCTTGTCCTGGGCGATGGCCTCGGCGATGGCGCCACTGGCGTCTGTCTCGGCCGCCTGGATGCGGCGCTGGTGGCGTCCCCATCCGAACTGCACCAGGCTGCCCTCGGTCAGCCGTCTGTACGGAATGCCACGGCGCACGGCGGCCTGGACGATGGCGCCGGTGCTGGGACCCAGCCGGACGTCCTCATACAGGCATTTCAGTTCGGCGATCACCGGTCCCAGGTCGAAAGGCTCGTCTCGCAGCGTGGCCATGCACAGCGCCAGCGCCCGGTCGAACGCCAGGCGGCCGACGGCCTCCTCGAGATACTCGATCACCACCTGGTAGATGCCGGGCTCCAGGGTCTGCGCGATGCGGCAGAAAGCCACCGGGCAACCCGCCTGAGTCTGCAGCCGCAGGGCCGCGACCGCCAGAATGTGCGCCAACGAGTGCGTGCCCTCCAGGCCCGGCGGCCGCGGCAGGTCGATATCCGGGAATCGCGCACGCAGGCGCGTCTCGAACGCCTCCATGTCATCGATCGCGCTCTCGCTTTCGGAGCAGGCGACGATGGCCTCGATCGCCGTCTGGCGCGACCACAGGTTGGGACCGCGCAGGGCCCGGACTCGGGAGACTTCCATGATGACCAATATCCTTGGAGGTGGGGCCCGGCGGCCTTCCCGCCGGACAAGGAAGGGATGTGGGAATAGACTCTAGGCGGTGAGCGGCGACTCGTCGGGAATCCGTCGGGCGTTCCAGGTGCGCAGGCCGATGCGCATGCGCTCGACGTCCAGCCCCAGCTCCCAGGCCACCGCCAACGCCGCCAGCACCGGTGCCGGGCCGTCGGCATCGATGGCCGGCGCGAGCTCGTCCAGGCCGATCACCGGGATCTGGATCCCGCCCTCGGCCAGCACCGCCATGCCCCCGTGCACGGACACGGCGCGGCCGCCGCCGCCCAGATGGGCGCGCAGGGCGTCCGCGTCGGGGTCCAGGCCGTAGAACAGCACGGCCCCGTCGCACAGCGGCGCCAGTTCCGCCGTCAAGGGGTCGTCCGCGTTCAGGACGGCCGCTCCGCCCGGCAGCACGACATCCACCTGGGTGCGGAAGATCCGCGCCAGATGTTCCGGTGTTTCCATGTAGAACTCCGGCCAGGTCACGCCCGGATCGATGCCGGTGACCACGCCGACCTGACAGCGGTCGTAGGCCAGGCCTTCGCCCAGGATGGTGCGGCCGCCGTTCTCGATCACGGCGTACTCGACCGCCTGGTTCAGCAGGACGCGGCGCGCGGCCTCCCAGTGGGCGGAATCCTGTGCCGTCACCTGGGCCGCCCCCATGAACAACCCTTCGGACGAAGCCAGGCCCACCATATGCCCTGTCAGACGCAGCAGATGGGCGACCAGATGCGCGACCTGCGCGGTATGCCGGCTGCCGCTGATTCCGACCACCGGAATGCGCCCGTCCTCGGGCTCGGGGAACAGGTCGTCGATGATGGCCCGGCCGACCGGCCGGGGCGTGCCCACGGCGGGCTTCAGATGCATCAGCAGGCCCGGGCCGGCGTTGACTTCGACGATGGCGCCGGCCTGCTCGGCCAGGGGCCTGGAAATGTCGCGCGCCACCAGATCGATGCCGGCGATATCCAGCCCGACCACGCGGGCCGCCAGCGACACCTGCTCCGCGAGATCGGGGTGTACGTCGTCGGTGACGTCGATGGACACGTTGCCGCTGCGCTGGACGAGCACCGCACGGCCGCGTTCGGGGACGGCGTCACCGTGCAGGCCCTGGCGTTCCAGTTCCATACGGGCCGCAGAATCCAGGCGGATGAAGTTCAGGGGATGGTCCTCGTCGCGGCCGCGGCGGGGATCGGAATTGAGCTGAGTCTCGATCAGCTGCAGCACGGTGGACGTCCCGTCGCCCACCACCATCGCGGCCTCGCCGCGCGCGGCGGCCACCACGCGGCCACCCACGACCAGCAGGCGATGCTCGTCGCCCTGGATGAAGCGTTCGACCATAACGCCGCTGCCTTCTTCCACGGCCACGGCATAGGCGTCCTCAATCTGTTCGCGCGAGTTCAGGCAGGTGAAGACGCCGCGCCCATGATTGCCGTCCGAAGGCTTGACCACCACCGGCAGCCCCAGTTCCAGCGCCATGTCCCAGGCATCGGCTGCGCTGTCGACCAGCCGGCCCTCGGGCACCGGCACGCCACAGGCCTGCAACAGCCGGCGGGTCAGATCCTTGTCGCGCGAGATGCTTTCCGCGATGGCGCTCGTGCGGCTGGTCTCCGCCGTCCAGATCCGTCGCTGGCGGGCACCATAACCCAGTTGCAGCAGGTTGGCGTCGCTCAGACGGATCGCCGGAATGTCGCGATCGTCGGCCGCATCCACGATGCACGCCGTGCTGGGGCCGAGGCTCAGGGACTCGGCCAGGTCCTTCAACCGATCGAGCGCGCCGGACACGTCGAAGGGCCGGTCCTCGATGGCGGCCATCACCAGGTCGCGGGCGACCTGCAGCGACTCGCGCGTCAGGGGTTCGTGCCAGGCCCGCACGATCACCTTGTAGACGCCGCGCAACGGTGTTTCCCGCGCGCGACCCAGCCCGCCCGGCATGCCGGCCAGACTCTGCAGTTCCAGCGTGACGTGCTCCAGGATGTGGGCCGGCCAGGTGCCTTCGCGCACCCGCTTGAGAAATCCGCCCCGTTCGCCCACGCTGCAGCGGTGCTCGACCAGTGAGGGTAGCCAGGCGCTCAGGCGTTCGTAGAATCCGGGGATGAGATTGGAAGGGAAGTCCTCGAGATCGTGGATGTCCACCAACGCCTCGATGACGGGCCGGTAGGCCCAGATGTTCGGCCCCCTCAGATGCACCATATTGAGAAACTCAATATTTTTATTGTTCATGATCGAACCATGCGTCAAGGGGTGCCGGAATCGGCGAGAACGGAGGCATTTTTCGGCCACCGCTGAAAAACATCGGCACACATATTAATCTCGCCGTTATTGCGCAGCACGAAAAAAACGTTGAAAATTGTGACGTGATTTCCCGCGCTGACATTATCCTGAAAATGCGCTGACAGGCCCCTGAACACCGCACTGATCACACGCTTCCCGATCCGCGAACCCTCCCCTCCCGACCATCCTCGTTCATGCAGGGCCTCCCCTCCGATTCCTTACCGGCCGATCCGTGTCCGCCGGACCTGCCCGAGCCGTGGCGCCTCGTCCTGGCCGCTCAACTGGCTGCGGGTGAACGCGTGCTGGGCTGGCTGCGCACCGATCTGGACAGCCACTTGCGCTACGGCGACGGCCTGGTCGTCCTGACCGACCGCCGCTGGCTGGCTTGCGGAGAGGACGCACAGGCCAGCCGGTCCTGGCCGCTGCGCCCCGACCTCGAGGCGCGGCTGCAGGACCACGCCGGGGTGGGCAGTCTCGAGCTGGCCGACGGCCATGCCCGACTGTCGCGCTGGCGCTACACGCTGGAACGCCAGCCCGAGGCCCAGCGCCTGGCGGCCGCCTGGCAGGCCTTGCGCGAACCGACGCCATCCGGCACGACGCACGACGCGCCTGCCGTCGGCCCGGCCCCGGCCGCCCCGCGCGCCAGTTCCCTGTTCCGCCTGTGGCGCTTCGCCCGCCCCTACGGGCGGCAACTGGCGGCAGGCCTGCTTCTGACGCTGGCGGCCACGGCGGCCTCGCTGGTTCCGCCCTATCTGACGATGCCGCTGATGGATGACGTGCTGATTCCGTTTCAGAATGGCGTGCCGATCGACTACCACCTGGTGACGCTCTACCTGGGCGGCCTGCTGGCCTCTTCGATCCTCGCCTGGGGCCTGGGCTGGGCGCGCAGCGCCATCCTGGCCTGGGTCAGCGAACGCATCGGCGCCGACCTGCGCACCGCCACCTACCAGCACCTGCAGCAACTGTCCCTGCAATATTTCGGCGGCAAGCGCACCGGCGACCTGATCGCCCGCATCGGCTCCGAATCCGACCGCATCTGCCTGTTCCTGTCCCTGCACCTGCTGGACTTCGCCACCGATGTCCTGATGATCGCGATGACGGCGGCCGTGCTGCTGACGATCGACCCGTTGCTGGCGCTGGCGACACTGGCGCCGCTGCCGCTGATCCTCTGGATGATCCACTGGGTGCGGGACCGCCTGCGCCACGGCTTCGAAAAGGCCGACCGGGTCTGGTCCGAGATCACCAACGTGCTGGCCGACACCATCCCGGGCATCCGGGTGGTCAAGGCCTTCGCCCAGGAACGCCGGGAAGTCGCGCGTTTCCGCGAAGCCAACGACCGCAACCTGGCCATCAACGACCGCGTCAACGCCCTCTGGTCGCTGTTCACGCCCACGGTCACGCTGCTGACGGAACTGGGCCTGCTGGTGGTGTGGATCTTCGGCATCTGGCTGGTCTCCAGGGGCTCGATCACCGTCGGTGTGCTGACCGCGTTCCTGGCCTACATCAGCCGCTTCTACGTGCGCCTGGACTCCATGAGCCGCATCGTCTCGACCACCCAGCGGGCCGCAGCCGGCGCCAAGCGCATCTTCGACATCCTGGACCACGTCTCCAGCGTCCCGGAACCCGCCACGCCTCATCGCGCCGAGCACATCCATGGCCGCATCGAGCTCAGCCACGTCAGTTTCCGCTACGGCAGCCGCACCGTGATCCACGACCTGAGCCTGGACATCGCCCCCGGCGAGATGGTCGGCCTGGTCGGCCACAGCGGCTCGGGAAAGAGCACCCTGGTCAACCTGATCTGCCGCTTCTACGACGTCTCCGGCGGAGCGATCCGCCTGGACGGCACGGACATCCGCCGCTACGCCACCGCCGACTACCGCCGCTGCATCGGCCTGGTCCTGCAGGAGCCCTTCCTGTTCTATGGCACGGTGGCGGAAAACATCGCCTACGGCCGCCCGGACGCCAGCCACGCGGAGATCGTCGCAGCCGCCCGCGCCGCCCATGCTCACGAGTTCATCCTGCGCCTGCCCCACGGCTACGATTCTCTGGTGGGCGAACGCGGCCAGGCCCTGTCCGGTGGAGAACGCCAGCGCATTTCCATCGCCCGCGCGCTGCTCATCGACCCGCCCATCCTGATCCTGGACGAAGCCACGTCCTCCGTGGACACCACCACGGAAAATGAAATCCAGAGAGCGCTCGACAACCTGGTGCGCGGCCGCACGACGATTTCCATCGCGCACCGCCTCAGCACGCTGCGCGAAGCCGACCGGCTGGTGGTCATGGATCGCGGACGGATCGTGGAAATCGGCCGCCACGAGGAACTGCTGGCCCGCGACGGCGCCTACGCCCGGCTCCACCGCGCCCAGCAACAGGACCAGTCCCCGGCCGATCCGCCCTGGGATGGGGCCGACGACGACACCGACGAGGCCCTGGATGCGTCCTGACATCATGCGCCCCGACGCCGCGCCGGCGGACGCCGGCACCCGATCCGGCTGGTCCCTGGCGCGCGACGCCTTCGGCCGGCTGATCCTGATCCGCACCGGCCAGCCCGATGCGCCGGTGACACCGGTCCGCGGCTTCCCCATCACCAAGCCCGACGAGGGCATCGCCCTGGTGGGTGCCCAGGGCCAGGAGCATGTCTGGATCGACCGCCTGGACGCATTGCCGGCCGATCCGCGGCGCCTGATCGACGAAGAACTGGCGCAGAGGGAATTCAGGCCGGAAATCCTGCGCATCCACCACGCCTCGACCTGGGCGACACCCAGCCAATGGGATGTGGACACGGACCGGGGGCCGACCCGCCTGACCTTGAAGGCAGAGGAGGACATCCGCCGCCTGTCGGCGGGGTCCCTGCTGATCGCAGATGCCCACGGCGTGCAGTTCCTGGTCCGCGACATGGCGGCGCTGGACAAGGCCAGCCGCCGCATCCTGGATCATTTCCTTTAAGACGCGACGGCAACGGAACGCGCGCCGATCCCCGGATCCTCAGGCCGCGGCCGCCAGGACCGGCAGTCCCAGATCCCAGGTGCCGGGCAGCAGGCAGCGCAGCGCCTCGCGCGAGGCATCGATGCAACCGCCCTCGGCGTACACACCGCCCGGGTCGCGCAGACGCATCATGCGTTCCAGAATGCGGGCCGTCGCAGCCGGGTCGGCCAGGGATTCCGACACGCGGGCCTCGACCACGGACTCGTCCATCCAGGGGCGGCCGCCGTCCTTGCGCAGGCCATCGCGCCAGTGATAGAGCTCCACGCATTTGGACACCAGGGTGTAGGGCTGCCCGGGCTTCCAGAAGTTCGTGAAACGACCCGAGCCCAGATAGAACACCCAGGATCCCTCGTAGCCTTCGACTTCGGCCGAAGCGGCATCCGGATTGCGGAACCACAACCGGTCGCCCGGGACATAGTAGCGGGGCGGCAGCGGGGCCTGCAGGGATCCGTATTCCCGCAGGAACACATCGTGGAAGGGCCCCGACTGGATCGCCCGCGTCCGCCATTGGCGTTGCAGCGCGGCCAGGGCGGCCGGATGGCTTTCGGCCAGTTCCTGGGCCAGCGCCAGCAGGAGCACGTATTCCGTTGCCCGATAGCACGAAAAGGAAAAAAGCCGGCCCGACCGGTCCGGCCAGAGGGTGAGTTCGAGCGAGGGAATCAGTTCATGGCCCGGCTGCAGGACGAAACCGGTCTCTTCGGTCCAGGACCAGCAGTCGGGGCGCTCGGCCTGCTCGGTGTCGAAGGCCAGCACGGTGCGCCGGGCGGCCTCGACGATGCGGCGGCGCACACGGACGGCGGCAGCCAGTTCGCTCGCGCTGGGAAAGTCGGCACGCACCGGCGAACACAGCAGGGCGATGAAAATTTCTTTTTCCAGGTCCGCCTGATGCGCGTCCGGGTCCAGGGCCAGAGCCCGCGCGAGCACCGTCGTGTCGCCATCCGGGGCCCAGCGTCCGGCCACGTCCCCCGCCAGGCGCAGATCACGGTACGCACCCAGGGCATCGCTCCCGTGCGTTTCCTCGACGGCCCCAGCCCAGCGATCGTCCGACAGCCAGGCCGACAGGCCCTCGGCCCCCACGCCCGTCAAGGGGCCATACACACGCACACCAGCAATCAGATTCACGGCGGACGCCTTCGCTCGGAAAATAAAACCATCATGCTAAAGAGAAGCGGGCGGCACAAATGTAACCTATGGATACCGCCCCGGCCAGGCGCAGCGGCCGCCCTCATCCGACCGGGTCGGCCGGCCTCGGGACGATCAGATCCCTCAGTTCGTGCAACACCCGCCGCGCCGCCTGCTCGCCCTCGTCGATCGCGACCGACGCGCGGTGGTAGTCCATCAGGGCGAAATCCGCGAGACGGGGCCGGATCAGCACATCCGCCGGCTCGCCCGCGAGACGGCTGCGCGTGATGCGCACCTGCATGATGTTCAGACTCATGCTCAGCACATCGAAGATCGACGGCATGTCCCGGGCCTCCGGCGCCGCACCCCTGGCACCCCCCCATCCCAGCGGCAGCCTGCTCAGCACCGAGGCGAGGGCGCCGGGCGCCGCCGTCTCGGCGGTCTCGGGCGCCTCGTCCGGCTTGAAACGCCGCCCGATCAGGTCGGAGTTCAGATCCACCGCGATGACGATGTCCGCCCCCATCGCGCGGCACAGCGACACGGGCACCGGGTTCACCAGCGCGCCATCGACGAGCAGGCCCTCTTCCCGTCGCGCGGGCGTGAACAGGCCCGGCAGGGCTGCGGAGGCGCGCACGGCGTCGATGACGGATCCCTCGCGCAACCAGATCTCCCGCCCCGTCGCCAGTTCGGTGGCAACGGCCCCATAGGCCTTGGAGAGGCTGTCGATCGACTTGTCGTCCAGATGCGAGCGCAGGAACGAAAACAGCTTCTCGCCAGGAATCAGACCGCCGCTGACGGTGAAATCCAGCAGGCCCATCACGCTCTGCCAGGTCAGCCCCCGCACCCAGGCCTCGAATTTTTCCAGCTGGCCGTCCGCGTAGGCGGCGCCGACCAGCGCGCCGATCGAGGTACCGCACACGATGTCCGGCGCGATGCCGGCCTCTTCGAGGATGCGGATGACGCCGATGTGCGACCAGCCGCGCGCCGACCCGCTGCCGAGAGCCAGTCCGATCCGGGGCCGGGATGCGCGCATGGAAACTCCTTTTCAACGACCGTAGAGGGTACGATCATTGAATTTTTAGCACACACGATTGGGCCGTCGTGATCGTCCCGTCCCGCTGGCCCGGCAGGAGGCATTGCATATGATCCGTTTCTACTTTCACCCGACTCCGAACCCCGCCAAGATCTCGCTCTTCCTCGAAGAGGCCGGACTGGACTACGAGGTCGTGCCGGTGGATACCAGCAAGGGACGGCAGCATGACCCGGCGTTCCAGGCGATCAACCCCAACGGCAAGGTGCCGGCGATCGTGGATTCCGACGGACCCGACGGGCGGCCGGCGACGGTCTTCGACTCCACGGCGATCCTGATGTACCTTGCGGAAAAGACCGGCCGCTTTCTCGGCCGGCCCCAGGACCGCCCGCAGCTCCTTTCGTGGCTGCTGTTTCTTGGCACCGGCCTCGGGCCATTCTCAGGGCAGGCCGTGCATTTCCAGTATGCGGCGCCCGCGGGCCTCGACTACGCCGTCAACCGCTATCGCCGCGAGGCCGAGCGGCATTACAAAGTCCTGGACGATCATCTCGCCGACCGGACGTTCATCGTCGGCGATGAATACACCATCGCCGATATCTCCGCATGGGGATGGCTGGACAAGGCGCCCAAAGTGCTGAAGGGCGCCGAGGAGCCGCTGGCGCCCTATCCGAACATCGCGCGCTGGTTTCGACAGGTCGATGCCAGGCCGGCCGCCGAGCGCGCGCGCAAGGTCGGTTCGGACATCGCGTTCAAGAAAGTGAACGACGAGGAAACCCGGCGCGCGCTGTTTCCCTCGAATTTCCCGCCGGCGGCCTGAACGGCCGCCCGCCGGTCATCAGAACGGAATGTCGTCGTCCATGTCGGCCAGGTTGCTGGCCGGGGCCGCTGCCGGGGCGGCGGGGCGCGGTTGCTGCTGTTGCGGCGCACGCCGGGCCGGCGGCTGGGAGAAGCCGCCCGCATCGCCGCCGCCCATCTCGCCGCCTTCGCGCCCGCCCAGCATCTGCATCTGGTCGGCGACGATTTCGGTGCTGTAGCGGTCGGCGCCGGTTTCCTTGTCCTGCCACTTGCGGGTCTTCAGACGGCCCTCGACGTAGACCGAACGGCCCTTTTTAAGGTATTCGCCGGCGATCTCGGCCAGGCGGTTGTAGAACACCACGCGGTGCCATTCGGTTTCCTCGCGGCGTTCGCCCGAGGCCTTGTCCTTCCATTGGGACGTGGTGGCGATCGACACGTTGCAGATGGCGGCACCGTCCGGACTGTAGCGGACTTCGGGGTCGCGCCCCAGGTTGCCGACGAGGATGACTTTGTTGACGGAGGCCATGGTGGAAAATCCTGTAGTTGAACGATGTGGCTGCCATTATCGGGGACGATGACCGCCCGCGCCGCATCGAAATGCGTCAAATGACCATTATCGCCCAGGCGGGTTTTCCACTACAAGCGGCCCTTGCCGGGCCGGCGCGACACCTGGCGCCGGATGCGCGGGTGCGTCAGCGGCCATCCTTGAACCCGCGCGCCGTATACAGCCAGACGGCCGCCAGCATGGCGCCCGCCCAGAACACCATGGACGGGCCGCCGCCGCGCGCCAGGAGGCCGCCCAGCACGCCACCGGCGAACACTCCCAGGGACTGGGCCGTGTTGTAGAACCCCAGCGCCAGACCCTTGTAGGCGGGCGGCGCCACGCGCGACACCAGCGAGGGCTGCAGGGCCTCCAGGATGTTGAAGGCCACGAAAAAGGCCACGAAGGCCGACACCACCAGCCAGAAAGAGCCGGTCAGCCAGGGCAGCGCCCCCAGCACCACGGCCAGCCCCAGCACCGCCCATTCGAGCGCGGGTTTGTGGGCCTTGCGCGTTTCGGTATAGAAGACGGCCGGCACCATCAGGACGAAAGACGCCAGAATGACCGGCAGGTAGACCTGCCACAGGCTGGCGGAATCGTAGCCCCCCAGGCGTCCCAGCAGGCCGGGCGCCACCATGAACAGCGACATCAGGATGAAGTGCAGGCAGAAGACGCCGAAATTCAGGCGCAGCAGATCGCGGTGGCCGAGCACGTCGCGCGCCGTGGCCTGGACGATGTCGGCCTCGGAGCGCGGCACGTCGGGCACGAAGAACATCGCGATCAGCAAACAGGCGAAGCCCAGCAGGCTGATGGCCCAGAACAGCCCCGACAGGCCGAACTCGCCCACCAGCAAGGGCGAGAGCACCAGCGACAGAGCGAAAGAAATGCCGATGGACCCGCCCACCATGGCCATGGCCCGCGTGCGGACCTCGGGACGGGTGGCGTCGGCGATCCAGGCGGTGATGGCGGCCGACACGGCGCCGAGTCCCTGGACAACGCGCCCGACCGTGACCCAGTCCACATCGTTGGTCAGTGCGCAGATCACCCCGCCCGCCACGAACAGCACCATGCCGAACACGATCACCGGGCGGCGCCCGTAGCGGTCGGACGCCATGCCCAGCGGGATCTGCATGATCGCCTGGGTCAGGCCGTATGCGCCCAGGGCCAGGCCCACCCGGGCCGGATCGTCGCCCCCGGCCAGGGTGCGCGCCGCCACGGCGAAGATCGGCGTCAGCAGGAACAGGCCCAGCATCCGTGCGGCGAACAGGGTCGCGAGGGCGATGCTGCTGCGCCGTTCCAGGGAGGTCAGCCGGAGCGCGGGCGGGCGCGGACGGGAGGAAGCGGACATGAGAAAGGCCAAAAGAAGGGAAGCTGCGCGTTATAGTATCAAGTTGGCCTTTTAAAAACCTGAACCCCCCTACCGGCATGGACGCCATCAGCATCCGCGGCGCGCGCGCACACAATCTGAAGAACGTCTCGGTCGACCTGCCCCGGCGAAAGCTGGTCGTGCTCACGGGCCTGTCCGGATCCGGAAAATCGTCCCTGGCCTTCGACACCCTGTACGCCGAAGGCCAACGCCGCTATGTGGAAAGCCTGTCGGCCTACGCACGGCAGTTCCTGCAGATGATGGACAAGCCCGACGTGGACGTCATCACAGGTCTGTCGCCCGCCATCGCCATCGAGCAGAAGACCGCCGGCCACAACCCACGCTCGACCGTGGGGACGGTCACCGAAATCCACGACTACCTGCGCCTGCTGTACGCCCGGGTCGGCACGCCCTATTGCCCGGACCACGACCTGCCGTTGCGCGCACAAAGCGTCAGCCAGATGGTGGATCAGGTCCTGTCCCGCCCCGAGGACACCCGGGTGGCCATCCTCGCGCCGCTGGCCCGTGCCCGGCAGGACGACCTGACGGCCGAATGCCGCCGCCTGCAGGCGCTGGGCTTCGTGCGGGTGCGCGTCAACGGCGCCATCCGGTCGCTGGACGGCGGCGCGCCGCCCGCCGGGCCGGACGGCCCCTGGGATCTGGACGTGGTGGTCGACCGGCTGCGCGTGCGCCCCGACAGCCGCCAGCGTCTGGCCGAAAGTTTCGAAACCGCGCTGGAACTGGCGCAGGGCCGCGCCCTGGCGCTGGATCTGGACACGGACCAGGAACAAGCCTTTTCCGCCGCCTACGCCTGTCCGGTCTGCGCGCGCGGCATGGGCGCGCTCGAGCCGCGCCTCTTCAGCTTCAACAATCCGGTCGGCGCCTGTCCGACCTGCAATGGCCTGGGCCAGGTGGAGTCCTTCGACCCGGCGCGCGTCGTCGCCTTTCCCGAACTGAGTCTGGCTGCGGGCGCCATCCACGGCTGGGACCGCCGCAACGCCTTCAGCTACGCCATGATGGCCAGCCTGGCGCAGCACTACGGCTTCGATCTGGACACGCCGTTCCAGGCACTGGACCCCGCCGTGCGCGACCGCATCCTGCACGGTTCGGGCAGCCAGGAAATCGCCTTCCAGTATCTGGGCGAGAACGGCGTGCCCGCCATCCGCCGTCACGCATTCGAGGGCATCATCCCCAATCTCGAACGGCGCTGGCGCGAAACGCACTCCAGCGCCGTGCGCGAGGAACTGGGCCGGCTGCGCCATCTGGTCCTCTGCCCCGAATGCCATGGCGCCCGCCTGTGCTCCGACGCCCGCAACATCCTCATCGGCCAGGATCCCGGCCGGGGTGAACGGCGCGGCCGGGCCCTGTTCGAAATCGAGTCGCTGCCGCTGTCGGACTGCCGGCAGTGGTTCCTCGACTGGGTGCCGGACGGGGCCCGGCGTGACGTCGCGGACCGCATCATCCAGGAGATCCGGGCCCGACTGGATTTCCTGGTCAACGTGGGTCTGGGCTACCTGTCCCTGGACCGTGGCGCCGACACCCTGTCCGGCGGCGAGGCCCAACGCATCCGCCTGGCCAGCCAGATCGGCTCAGGCCTGACCGGCGTCATGTACGTGC
>DISE01000027.1 GCA_002421865.1 Castellaniella sp. UBA6218 | reverse complement strand
GTCAAGGTGCTGGCCGCGGTGCTGGAAGGTGCGGATGTGCCGACCTTGCGCGAAACCATGGACAAGCTCAAGGACAAGCTGAAGTCGGCGGTGATCGTGCTCGCGGCGGTCGCCGACGGGCGCGTGAGCCTGATCGCCGGCGTCACGCCCGATCTGACCGCAAGGCTGAAGGCCGGCGAGCTCGTGAACATGGTCGCGCAGCAGGTCGGCGGCAAGGGCGGTGGTCGCCCAGACATGGCGCAGGCCGGCGGCACTGAACCGGCCAATCTGCCGGCCGCGCTCGCGTCAGTCAAAGCCTGGGCCGAAGCGCGCCTCTGATCGCACGCGCTTTCGGCAATAAGGCCGCCTGCGGGCGGCCTTATTGCCGGTTGCGATCGGCAGCGAGTCGACCGGGCAGCGGCCGCGCCCGGCCGCCCCCTCGCAAGCGGGGCGGGCCGCTCAGAACGGCAGTTGCACGCCCGGCCAGACGCCCTCGATCGCGCGCCTGAAATCCGCCTGGATGCGCTCGATCGCTTGCTGCGAGTCGGCCTCGAAGCGCAGCACAACGACGGGGGTCGTGTTCGACGGCCGCGCGAGGCCGAAGCCGTCGGCGTATTCGACCCGCACGCCGTCGATCGTGACGACATCGCCCGCGCCGTCGAAGCGCGCGGACTCCTTCAGCCGGCGCACCAGTTCGAACGGTTCGCCCTCGGCCATCCGGATGTTCAGTTCCGGCGTGCTGACCGCGTCGGGCAGCGCGTCGAGCACGGCGCTCGGATCGGCCGCGCGCGACAGGATCTCGAGCAGCCGGGCGCCCGCGTACAGGCCGTCGTCGAAGCCGTACCAGCGTTCCTTGAAGAAAATGTGCCCGCTCATCTCGCCGGCGAGCGGCGCGCCCGTCTCTGCCAGTTTCGCCTTGATCAGCGAGTGCCCGGTCTGCGACATCACCGGCCGGCCGCCCGCCTGCGTGATGGCCTGCTCGAGGTGGCGGCTGCACTTGACGTCGAAGATGATGGGCGCGCCCGGCACGCGGCGCAGCACGTCGCGGGCGTACAGGATCATCTGCCGGTCGGGCCAGATGATCTGGCCCGAGCGCGTGACCACGCCCAGGCGGTCGGCGTCGCCGTCGAAGGCCAGGCCCAGTTCGCAGTCGGTGCCTTGCAGATGGGCGATCAGGTCCCGCAGGTTGGCCGGGTCCGCCGGGTCGGGATGGTGGTTGGGAAACAGGCCGTCGACGTCGCAATACAGTTCGTCAACCGTGCAGCCCAGCGCCCGGAACAGGCGGGCGGCGGCCACGCCGCCCACGCCGTTGCCGCAGTCGATGGCGATGCGCATGGGGCGCGCCAGGCGGATGTGGCCGGCGATCTCGCGGATGTAGGTGTCGATCAGGTCGGTGACGACGCTGATGCCCGGCGTCATGCCCACGGGCGCCTGGATGTCCTCCATGGCCAGGCGCAAGGCCTGGATGTCGTCGCCATGGAGGGTGCGCCCCGCCATCATCATCTTGAAGCCGTTGTAGTCGGGCGGGTTGTGGCTGCCGGTGATGGCGACACCGGAACCGCTGCCGTCGCGGTGGGCGGCGTAATACACCAGGGGCGTATGCGCCAGGCCCAGGTCCACGGTATTGATCCCGCCCGCGTGCAGGCCGGTCTTGACGGCGTGGGCCAGCCCACGGCTGCTCAGGCGCCCGTCGTAGCCGACCGCCAGGCTGCGTACGCCTTCGCGCCGGGCCTGGGCGGCCAGGGCCAGGCCCAGGCGGTGGGCGAAGGGCTCGTTGATCTGTCCGGGCACTGTGCCTCGGATGTCATAGGCCTTGAAGACGGCGGGGGGCAGAGGGGTGTTCATGGGGTTTCCGGCGGAAAAATCGGCTGCCGCCATTATCGCCGATTACAATCAAGGGTTCTTTCCATCAGCAGGATGCGGGACTACGAAAGCCATGGATCATCTGGATGCTTTGCGCGCGACGGTCGGCGCCGCGCAGGTGCTGACCGGGGCGGATGCGCTGCCCTGGGAAACGGACTGGCGCGAACGCTATCGTGGCCGGTCGCTCGCCGTGGTGCGGCCGGGCTCGGTCGACGAGGTCGCGGCGGTCGTGCGTCTGTGCGCGCAGGCCGGACTGCCCGTGATTCCCCAGGGGGGCAACACGGGACTGTGCGGCGGGGCGACGCCCGACGATTCGGGCCGGGCGGTGATCCTGTCGCTGCAGCGTCTGAACCGGATCCGCGGCATCGACACCGACAACGACACGATGGAAGTCGAGGCGGGCTGCGTCCTGCAATCCGTGCAGCAGGCCGCGCGCGAGGCCGGCCGGCTGTTTCCCCTCAGCCTGGCGGCCGAGGGCAGCTGCACGATCGGCGGCAATCTGGCCACCAATGCGGGCGGCACCCAGGTCCTGCGCTACGGCAACATGCGCGAACTGGCCCTGGGGCTGGAAGTCGTCACCGCCCAGGGCGAAATCTGGCACGGTCTGCGCGGTCTGCGCAAGGACAACACCGGCTACGACCTGCGCGATCTCTTCATCGGCAGCGAGGGCACGCTGGGCGTGATCACGGCGGCGACGCTGAAGCTGCATCCGCTGCCGGTGGCGCGCTGCACCGCCCTGCTGGCCCTGGATTCGATCGAGTCCGCCATCGCCATGCTGGGCCGCGCCCGCGCGGGCCTGGGCGCCTCGCTGACCGGCTTCGAACTGATGGCGGGCGATTGCCTCCAGGACGTGGTGCGCTGCTTCCCGCAGCAGCGCCTGCCCTTCGAAGGCCCGTCGGCCGACATGCCCTGGTACGCGCTGCTGGAGCTGTCGGACAGCGAATCCGAGGCCCATGCCCGCGAGCGCTTCGAGGTCGTGGTGGGCGATGCCATCGAGGCCGGCGTCGTCCTTGACGCGGTGATCGCCGAATCCATGGCGCAAAGTCACGCCTTGTGGCATCTGCGCGAAAGCATCCCCCTGGCCGAAAAAGAATCCGGCAAGAGCATCAAGCACGACGTTTCGATTCCGGTGTCGCGCATGACCGAGTTCGTCCTGGGCACCAACGCCGCGCTGCAGGCTGCGTTCCCCGGGATCCGTCACGTGATCTTCGGTCATCTGGGCGACGGCAACCTGCACTACAACGTTGCGCGCGGGGCGGACTGGGCCGAAGGCCAGCTGCTGGCGCGTCAGGACGCGGTCTACGAGCTGGTGCACGAGCGTGTGCACGCGGTGGGCGGTTCGATCAGCGCGGAACACGGGGTGGGGCAGCTCAAGCGCGACGTGCTGCCGCGCTACAAGGATCCGGTGGAAATGGCCCTGATGCATCGTGTCAAGGCGGCCCTGGATCCTCAGGGGGTCATGAATCCGGGCAAGGTGCTGGGGACCGCCTGAACGGGTCCCCGCGCCGCGTCCGGTCATGCCCGCCGGCGAGCCGCGCCGTCAGGGTTCCGGGCTATGATGGCGCCTTCCTTCACTCACATTGGAAGCTGCCTTCATGACCATTCAGCGCATCGAACCCGGCCCCCGCATGAGCGGAGCCGTCGTCCACGGCAACACTGTCTACCTGTCGGGCCAGGTGGGCCACGAGGGCGACGACATCCAGGCCCAGGCGCGTACGGCGCTGGCCGAGGTCGACCGCCTGCTGGCCCAGGTCGGCAGCCACAAATCCCGCATCCTGCAGGCCACGATCTGGCTGGCCGACATGGCTGATTTCGAAGCCATGAATCCCGTCTGGGAGGCCTGGATCGACCCGGCCAACCCGCCGACCCGCGCCACGGGCGAGGCTCGTCTGGCCGCGCCCGGGCTGAAGTTCGAAGTGATCATCGTCGCCGCGATCAATTGAATCCGGCAGCCCGGGCGGAAGTCAATCAACGTTTCTGGCAGCCCGGGCAGAAATAAGTGGCGCGCTGGCCCTGGACGATGCGCCGGATCGATGCGGCGCAGCGCGGGCAGGGCCGGCCCTCGCGTTCGTAGACGGCCGCGTGCAGCGTGAAATATGCGCCCGGCGCGCCCTGGGCGTTGACGTAGTCGCGCAGCGTGCTGCCACCCGATTCCAGCGCCTGACCCAGGGTCGTCAGGATCGCGGCGTGCAGCCGCGCGCAGCGCGGGCGCGACAGACGGCCGCCCGGCAGACGCGGGTCGATGCCGGCCAGGAACAGCGATTCGGACGCGTAGATGTTGCCCACGCCCACGACGATCCTCCCGCCCAGCAGCAGCTGCTTGACCGACTGGCGGCGCCCGCGCAGTCCTGCGTGCAGGACTTCCGGCGTGAAGGCCGGGTCGAAGGGCTCGACGCCCAGGCCGGCCAGCAGCGGATGGGCCTCGATCGGGCCGGCTCCGGCCGGGTGCCACAGGACGGCGCCGAAGCGGCGCGGGTCATGCAGCAGGAAGCGGGCCTCGTCGAACAGCCATTCCACATGGTCGTGCTTGCGCGGCGGCTCGTCCATCGGCACCCGCCGCAGAGAACCGGACATGCCCAGGTGCACGATCTGCGTGCCTCGCGCAAACCGGATCAGCAGGTATTTCCCCCGCCGTTCGCAGGCCAGCACCTGGGCGTCGCGGACCTGGTCCGGCAGGTCGTCCGGCACGGGCCATCGCAGGCGGGGTTCATGCACGATCAGGCGCCGCAGGACGCGTCCGGGCATGATCGTGGCAATTCCACGACGGGTTGTTTCGACTTCTGGCAGTTCCGGCATGGCGGGGTGATAACATCCACTTTCGACGATGCAATTTTGCCACCAGACGCGGTTTTGTCCTGCGTTCCGGCCATGGTTACCGCAAATGAGATTTCCCGCTTCCGTGATTCCCGTGGTGCTGGCGCTGGCAGCCGCACACGAGACGGCGTGGGCTGCGCCTCCCGCAGCCGTGCCGGCCGATCCGGTCGAGACCATTCATCTGCGTAGCGGCGAGCCGCCCGCCGTCAATCTCACCCCCGAACTGCTGTACCGCCTGCTGGTGGCCGAACTGTCCGCTCAGCGCGGGCAATACGACGACGCCGCACAGGAACTCCTGTCCCTGGCGCACGACACGCTGGATCCCCGGCTGGCGCACCGCGCCTTCCAGATGTCCATGACCGGGCGCAATCTGGCGCTGGCGCTGCGCTCGGCCCGCGAATGGGCCTCTCTGGATCCATCCAACCCCGAAGCAGTGGCCGCCTCCCTGGCGCTGTCGGCCTCCAGCGGCCAGACCGATGGCCTGGCCCAGACGCTGTCGCGCCGCATCGCCTCGGCCGACGATCAGGACCAGGCCGTCGTCCAGGCGGCCGGCATCGTTTCCAAGATGACGGACAAGCGTCTGGCCCTGGATGTGCTGGACAAGGCGCTGGCGGGCGTTTCCGGCACCTCGGCGCTGGCCCGCCTGGCACTGGCCGATGCCGCCTGGGCGGCGGGCGAGCCCGTGCGCGCCGTCGACGAGGCCCGCCGCGCCCAGGCGCTGGATCCGGATTCCCAGGACGCCGCCCAGCGGGTGCTGGAATACGGCCTGCGGGTCGAACCCGTCCGGGCCGTCAAGGAGACCTACGCCTTCCTGGACAGCCACCCCGACCGGCGCGGCCTGCAACTGCTGCTGGTCAGCCGCCTGACCGGGATGGGCTCGTTCGACGAGGCTCTGAACCTGCTGGACCGCATGCGCCGGCGCGCCCCGGAAGACTTCGATCTGCTCTACACCGAGGCCGAGGTCAACGCCCGGGCCGGACGCTACGACGAGGCGAAGTCCCTGCTGAACCAGTACATCACGATCCAGCAACAGCGGCGCAAGGCCGTCCGCGACGGCGCCACCAACGCCCAGGCCGACGTGTCCGACGCGCGGCTGCTGCTGGTGCAGATCGCCGAACGTCAGAACGACCTGCGCGAGGCCATCCGCCAGTTGCGCAGCATCGACGAGCCGACGCTGCTTTTCCAGGCGCGCACCCACGAGGCCGTGCTGTACGGCAAGCTGGGCGACCTGAGCCAGTCGCGGGCGATCCTGGACGCCATCAAGCCCGCCGACAGGCGCGAGCGGGCCGTCCTGCGCCTGACCCTGGCCTCCATCTACCGGGACGCGGGGCGTACCGACCAGGCGGTCGATCTCCTCAAGGCGGCCGACCTGGAAATGCCCGACACGCCCGAAATCAAGTACGACCTGGGCATGCTGCTGCACCAGCAGGGCAAGACGGAAGAATTCGAGAGACTGATGCGCCGCGTGATCGAGCTCGATCCCGACAACGCGAACGCCTACAACTCGCTGGGTTACACCTACGTCGAGCAGAACCGGAACCTGGACGAGGCGCGCGGCTTGCTGGAACGGGCGCTCGAACTCGACCCCGACAGCGCCTACATCCTGGACAGCGTGGGCTGGTATTTGTTCCGCATCCGCGATTACCAGGGGGCGCTGGAATACCTGCGCCGCTCCTATGACCAGTTGCCCGCCGCCGACGTGGCCGCGCACCTGGGCGAGACCCTGTGGGCGCTGGGCCGCCACGACGAGGCGCGCCGCATCTGGGCCGAAGGCCGCAAGGCCGACCCCGACAGCGCGGCCCTGAAGGAAACGCTGGACCGCCTGGGGGTCAAGTTGCCATGATTGCGCGCCTGCGGCGTGTCTGGCCGGCATTGGCGCTGGCCGGTCTGCTGGCCGCCTGCGCCGCGCCCCAGCGGATCGGCGGCCAGGGGACCGCCTTCGAGCGGCAGGGCCGCTTCGCGGTGAATCTGCAGCCGGCGGGCGCCGCGCCCTACGCGGCCCAGGGCGGTTTCTCCTGGCGCGACGATGACCGCGTCCTGCGCCTGGATCTGGTCTCTCCGCTGGGCAGCGTGCTGGCCCGCATCCGGGTCGAGCCCGGCCTGTCCGTGCTTGAACGCGCCGATGGCAGCCGCGAATCGGCCCCCACGCCGGACGATCTGCTGGCCCTGGTCTGGGGTCATCCCATGCCCGTGTCCGGCCTGCGGCACTGGATGCGCGGAGAGCCCGCGCCGGGGCTCGTCGTCGATGCGCAGCGGGACGGGCGTGATCGCCTGACGTCGCTGCGCCAGGACGGCTGGGACGTGCGCCTGTCGGACTACGACGACCAGGGGCCCGGGCGCGTGCGCCTGACGCGCCTGGACGATCAGGGGCAGTGGCGCCTTCAACTGATCGTGGACCGGTCCTGAAGGATCGACGCGCATGGCGGCCCTGTACGACGTGCCGGCTCCGGCCAAGCTCAACCTGTTCCTGCATGTGGTGGGGCGGCGTCCCGACGGCTATCACTTGCTGCAGACGGTCTTCCGTTTCGTGGACCTGTGCGACACCCTGGATTTCGAGGCCACGGCCGACGGCGCGATCCTGCGCGAGGGCGAGGGTCTGGCAGGGCTGCCGGCCGACCAGGACCTGGTGCTGCGCGCCGCCCACGCCCTGCAGCGGGCCACGGGCGCGCGGCGGGGCGCGCGCATCCGCTATGACAAGCACATTCCCGCCGGTGGCGGCCTGGGCGGCGGGTCCAGCGATGCGGCCACGACGCTGATCGCACTGAACCGTCTGTGGGGCACCGGCCTGACGCGCGCCGAGCTGATGCGCCTGGCTCTGACGCTGGGCGCGGACGTGCCGGTCTTCGTCTTTGGTCGCGCGGCCTTCGCCGAGGGCGTGGGCGAGGACCTGACGGCCGTGAACCTGCCCGGACGGGCCTATTGGATCGTGCGCCCGTTCGCCCACGTGGCGACGGCGGATGTGTTTCGCGATCCCGATTTGACAAGAAATTCCGGATCGGTAAAAATTGCGGTCTTTACTGATTGGCAAACAGGGTGCGGCGCAGGCGAGTTTTTCGGGCGCAACGACCTGGAAGCCGTGGTCTTTCGGCAGCATCCGGATATCGCCAGGCTTGCGCAGGCGATGCAAGGCACGGAACACGCGACAGTCGAAGTCCGCATGACAGGTTCGGGTTCGTGCCTGTTCGCGGAATTCCAGGACGCGGCCCAGGCCGGGATGCACCGGGACCGAATAATCAGTAAAATGAAAAACCCGCCCGATGGGGCGATCGAAGGGTCCTGGATCTGCCAGGGCCTGGATGATCACCCGTTGTTTGGCTGGGTCGCTGATTGAATTATTGGGGAATCGCCAAGCTGGTTAAGGCACCGGATTTTGATTCCGGCATGGAAAGGTTCGATTCCTTTCTCCCCTGCCAAATCTTTGTCGCGTACAGGCATTAATTTCAGACCGCTGGGACGCTCATGCAAGCCAACCACCCCGA
>DISE01000102.1 GCA_002421865.1 Castellaniella sp. UBA6218 | reverse complement strand
GGGCGGTGATCAGCGTGAGGATTTCATTGCTGGTCAGCAGCTTTTCGTAGCGTGCTTTTTCCACGTTCAAAATTTTGCCGCGCAGCGGCAGGATGGCCTGGAATTCCTTGTCGCGGCCCATCTTGGCCGAACCGCCGGCCGAATCGCCCTCGACCAGGAAGACCTCGGTGCGGTTCACGTCCGTCGATTCGCAATCGGTGAGCTTGCCCGGCAGGACCGCGACCCCCGAACCCTTGCGCTTCTCGACCTTGCGCGCGGCGCGGGAACGGGCCTGGGCCTGGCCGATGGCCAGCTCGGCGATCTTCTTGCCGTGTTCCACGTTGGCGTGCAGCCAGAGTTCCAGCGCGTTGCGCAGGAAGCCGCCCACCAGGCGCACCGCGTCGCGGCTGTTCAGGCGCTCTTTGATCTGGCCCTGGAACTGCGGATCCAGGACCTTGGCCGACAGGATGAAGCTGGCGCGCGCGTACACATCCTCGGGCAGCAGACGGATGCCCTTGGGCAGCAGATTGTGCAGTTCGGCGAAGGACTTGACCGCGCCGAACAGTCCCTCGCGCAGGCCCGACTCGTGGGTGCCGCCGGCCGGCGTGGCGATCAGGTTGACGTAGGATTCCCGCACCACAGGACCATCCTCGGTCCAGGCCACGACCCACTGGGCGCCCTCGCCCGGCGCGTACTGCTCGTCGTCCGGGTCCGCGTACTGGCCGCCCTCGAAGGTCGGGGCCAGGGTCGGCGTGCCGCCCAGGGCCTCGTCCAGGTAGCCGCGCAGGCCGGATTCATAGTGCCATTCGCGCCGCTGGCCGGTCTTTTCCAGCGTCAGCGTCACCCGTGTGCCCGGCAGCAGTACCGCCTTGCTGCGCAGCGCGTGCTCCAGTTCCCCCAGCGGCACCTGGGCATGATCGAAATAGCGCGCGTCCGGCCAGGCGCGCACCCGGGTGCCGGAGCGCCGCCGCCCGACGGTGGCCACCTGGGCCAGCGGCTCGGCCACGTCGCCGTCGGCGAAGACGATGCGCCATTCGCCGCCGTCGCGCCAGACGGTGACCTCGAGCCGCGTCGACAGGGCGTTGGTGACCGACACCCCCACCCCGTGCAGGCCGCCGGAAAAAGCGTAGGCGCCGCCGTCGGCCTTGCTGAACTTGCCTCCCGCGTGCAAGCGGGTGAAGACCAGCTCGACCACGGGCGAGTGTTCCTCGGGGTGCTCGCCCACCGGGATGCCGCGCCCGTCGTCCTCGACCGTCAGACTGCCGTCGGCGTGCAGCGTGACGGCGATATTGCGGGCATGACCGGCCAGCGCCTCGTCGGCGGCATTGTCGACGACTTCCTGGATGATATGCAGCGGATTGTCGGTGCGCGTGTACATGCCGGGACGCTGGCGCACAGGCTCCAGCCCCTTCAGGACGCGGATCGACGACTCATCGTAGCGTGCGGTGCTCAATGTTTTCCGTCCGTCGGTGTGATTCGAAAGAGGCCTATTTTACGGAGAATTAATGGTATGCTTATCGCCATTGGACCGACGCGCCCTTCCTCGGGGCGGTTTCATTCCGGTCCGCCGTCTTCCCTTACATCCTCGCATCCGCGCACACGACATGAGTGACTCCATCAAGCACGTCAGCGACGCGTCCTTTTCGGGCGACGTGCTCCAATCCGATCTGCCCGTGCTGGTCGACTACTGGGCCGAATGGTGCGGCCCCTGCAAGATGATCGCGCCCATCCTCGACGAGGTCGCCCGCGATTACGGCGACAAGGTCCGGGTGGTCAAGGTCAACGTCGACGAGAACCAGTCGGTGCCGGCCAAGTACGGCATCCGCGGCATCCCCACCCTGATGCTGTTCAAGGACGGCAAGGTCGCCGCCACCAAGGTCGGCGCCCTGTCGCGCACCCAGCTCCAGGCCTTCCTCGACGAAGCCCTCTGACCCGCCTCGTCCCCCCGCTCTGATTCCGCGCGCGAACCCGGTCCCGGGTTCGCCGACCACTCAACGACCTCCACTTTCCTTCCCTCTCCCTCTTTCCCATGCACCTGAACGAACTCAAAGCGCTGCACGTTTCGCAGCTGCTCGAAATGGCCGCCGGTCTCGAGATCGAAAACGCCAATCGGCTGCGCAAACAGGAACTGATGTTTGCCATCATGAAACGGCGGGCCAAGCAGGGCGAACAGATCTTCGGCGACGGGGTCCTGGAAGTCCTGCCCGACGGCTTCGGTTTCCTGCGCTCGCCGGAAACGTCCTATCTGGCCAGCACCGACGACATCTACATCTCGCCCTCCCAGATCCGGCGTTTCAACCTGCACACAGGTGATTCGATCGAAGGCGAGGTCCGCACGCCAAAGGACGGCGAACGCTACTTCGCGCTGGTCAAGGTCGACAAGGTCAACGGCACGGTCCCGGAAGCCATCAAGCACCGGATCATGTTCGAGAACCTGACGCCGCTGCACCCCGACGAACCGCTGGTGCTGGAACGCGACATCAAGAGCAAGGAAAACATCACCGGCCGCATCATGGACATCTTCGCGCCGATCGGCAAAGGCCAGCGCGCGCTGGTGGTCGCCAGCCCGAAGTCCGGCAAGACGGTGATCATGCAGCACATCGCGCACGCCATCACCGACAACTATCCCGACGCGGTGATGATCGTGCTGCTGGTGGACGAGCGCCCCGAGGAAGTCACCGAAATGCAGCGCACCGTGCGCGGCGAGGTCGTGGCCTCCACCTTCGACGAGCCGGCCACGCGCCACGTCCAGGTCGCCGAAATGGTCATCGAAAAGGCCAAGCGCCTGGTCGAGATGAAAAAGGACGTGGTCATCCTGCTGGACTCCATCACCCGCCTGGCGCGCGCCTACAACAACGTCGTGCCCTCGTCGGGCAAGGTGCTGTCGGGCGGCGTGGACTCCAACGCGCTGCAGCGCCCCAAGCGCTTCTTCGGCGC
>DISE01000100.1 GCA_002421865.1 Castellaniella sp. UBA6218 | reverse complement strand
TCGAGCCCCGTCCGCTCCGCCAAAGTATTCAGCAAGGCCCTGTAGGCAACCGCCGACAGGGCCTTTGTCTTTGCGTGTCCGGATTCCTTTCCCTCCTCCGATTGGTCTGACCACGCAGAACCAAAAGCCCGATATCCGCCTGTGGATTCCGGTTGTTAGCGTGTTGTTCTTTTCCCGCATCCAGTAACATGCCTGAGGATGGCGACCCTGGCCGTGCATCGGCCAGCCATCGCCGTCGTTCACCTCACAGGGAAGGCATGAGCCCTCATACATCGCGCGCGGACTTGCCGACGGCCCGGAGCACTTTCGGACCGGGAGCGGCGTCCGCCGTCTTCTTCCTGTTCATGCTGGTCTTCGTGCTGGGCAACGCGATCGTCGTGCATGCCCTGCTGTCGCGTTATGAAAGTGCGCTCGACCAGGCCGCCACCCTGGACCGCATGCGTGCGACCAGCCAGCAGCTGGCGGTCCGGGCGATGCGCCTGTCCGACGGGGCACTGGTGCAGGCCGGCCAGCTCAGCCAGGAAATGGAACTGATGGACCGCGCGCTGCAGGCGCTGGATCAGGGCGGCGTCATCGACGGCCGCGAAATACCCGCCCTGGCCCAGTCGGCGGCGCGCGACTTCCTGCCCCGGATCCGGCGGGACTGGGCGACCTTGCGCGGCCGGTTGCAGACGGTGCTGCTGGGCACCTATGTGCAAGACGAGCGCGCGGCCGATGCGCAGGAACTGCCGCAGGTCGTCCAGCGCCAGTGGGTGGCCGACGACGCCGAAAATCTGTTCGGCACGCTCGACGCCTGCGCCGAGGTCCTGATGCCGCTGCTGCGCCAGGACAAGGACCGCGCGCAACTGATGAGCGGCGGACTGGTGGTGCTGGATCTGATGCTGCTGCTGGTCCTCTACCTGATGCTGCACCGCCATCTGGTCCGGCCTTTGCGCGAACTGCGGATCGCGTGCCGCGAACTGGTCCGCGGGCATTACGACGCCCGGATCGGGTACCGAGGGCGGGGTGAAATCGGCCAGGTGGCCCGGGATTTCAACGACGGCATCCGGCAGGTCCATGACCTGCTGTCCAAGATGCGCCAAGACCAGGCGGGCCTCCTGCGGGCCGATACCATCTTTCAGGGCCTGGCGTCGAATTCCATCGTGGGGATCTTTCTCGTCGAGAATGAGCGTTTCACCTTCGTCAGTGACAAAATGGCCGAGATCTTCGGCTATGAACCGCGTGAAATGATCGACACCATGACGCTGCTGGGCATCGTGGTGCCGCGGGAGCGCTTCCTGATGGCCGAATCGATCAAGGCCAGCCAGAGCCGGCGGGACGGGACGCTGCGCTTCGAGCGCCACGGACGCCGCAAGGACGGCTCGGAAATCGACATCGAGGTATTCAGCTCGACCATGCGGGTGGGCGAGCAGGTATCCATCATCGGGATCGTCCAGGACGTCACTGAACGCAAGCAGGCCGAATCCTCGGCCCAGCTGGCCGCGATCGCCTATGAGAACAGCAGCGAGGCCATCGCCATCACCGATTCGGCCGGGGTGGTCATCGACGTCAATCCCGCCTATTCGCGGATGACGGGCTTCTGGCCCGACGAGATCGCGGGCGAACTGCTGCCCCTGCTGCGCCCCGGCCGCCACAACCGCGATTTCTACGACGAGATGTGGCATGCCATCAATACCCAGGGACGGTGGGAAGGCGAGTACTGGAGCCAGCGCAAGTCGGGCGAGGACTACGCCGAGCGCGTGGTCATGGACACCGCCTGGAACCACGACGGCTCCGTCAATTGCCGGGTGGCGATGCTCAGCGACGTGACCCAGAAAAAGCAGGTCGAGGCCCAGATCTGGAACCAGGCGCACCACGATCCGCTGACCGGCCTGCCGAACCGCCAGTATTTCAATGAACGCCTGCGGACCGCCGTCCAGTCCGCCGACCAGTCGGGGCAATCCCTGGCGCTGCTGTTCCTGGACCTGGACCTGTTCAAGGAAATCAACGATTCCATGGGCCATGCGACCGGCGACCGGCTGCTCATCGAGGTCGCCCGGCGCATGCAGACCAGCGCGAATCCCGAGGGCAGCTTCGTGGCGCGCCTCGGGGGGGACGAGTTCGTCGTGCTGCTGCACGACGCTTCCGACAAGGATCGGATCGATTCCCTCTGCCGCGCCATCCTCGACCAGATCACGGAACCGTACCGCCTGGGTGGCGATCCCCTGCGGATCTCGGCCAGCCTGGGGGTGGCGCTGTATCCCCAGGACGCCGAGGATGCCGAGACCCTGATGCGCCACGTGGACATGGCGATGTATGTCGCCAAGGATTCCGGCCGGAACTGCTTCTATTATTTCGACCGGAGCATGCGGGATCGCGCGCGCATGCAGCGCGACCTGATGTACGCCTTGCCGCAGGCCATCGAGGATTCGCAGTTCTTCCTCCTGTTCCAGCCGATCCATGCCTTCCGGACGGGGCGCATCGTCCAGGCCGAGGTGCTGTTGCGTTGGCGGCATCCGGAATTCGGCGTGGTCGCCCCTGCGGATTTCATCCCTTTCGCCGAAGAACGACTGCTGATCCGTCCGCTGGGCGACTGGGTGTTCCGCGAGGCGATTCGCCAGCTGGCCCGCTGGCGCGAGGAACTGGCCCCGGGCCTGCGCCTGACGATCAACGTCTCGCCGGGTCAGCTCGGCCTGCAGGACGCCGGCCTGGATGTCGTGTTCGGACTGTTCGATTCGCTGAAACTGCCACCGGACTGCCTGGTGCTGGAACTGAGCGAGCAGATGCTCATGAACGAGGATCCCCAGGCGTGGGACCGGCTGAGGCGCCTGCATGGCGACGGGCTGAGGTTCAGCGTCGGGGCTGTGTCGATCGGCATGCCGGCCTTGCTGGCGGTACGCGAACTGCCGTTCGAGACCCTCAAGCTCGAGCGTGCGACGACCGAGCGGCTGCTGGACGGCCGGCATGCCGCCATGGTCAGCGAGGCCATCATCACCTTGGCCCACCGGCTGGGCCTGCGGGTGACCGCCGAAGGCATCACACGCCAGGCCCAGTACGAATTGCTGCGCGACGCGGGTTGCGACGAGGGTCAGGGCTACTGGTTCGACGAACCGCTCGATCAGGCCGCCTTCGAGCGGCGGTTGCGCGATCAGGCCGGCGCGTAGCGCCGCCTCCGGACAGCCAACGACAGACCCAGCAGCGTCCAGATCAGGATCGGCGCATTGCCCCAGCGTACGTAGGGCGTCAGCCCCTGGGTACCCTGGACCTCGGCGTCCAGGACGCCCGGCCGGCCCGGGTCGAGCGCGCCCAGCACCTGTCCCCGCGCGTCGATGACGGCGGTGGCGCCGGTGTTGGTGGCGCGCACCACGGGGCGCGCGGTCTCCAGGGCGCGCATTCGGGCGATCCACAGATGCTGGCGCAGCGCCCAGCCGTCGCCGAACCAGGCCAGGTTGCTCAGGTTCGCCAGGATGCTGGCGCCCGGCGCTTCGGGGCCGTCGGGCGCCACCGTCGCGGCGATTTCCTCGCCGAAGGTGTCTTCATAGCAAATGTCGAAGGCCAGCAACTGGTCGCCGACCGCCAGCGGCGGCTGATACGCCGGTCCCCGGTCGAAATCGCCCAGCGGAATCCGCATCGCGCGCACGAACCAGTGGAAGCCGGGGGGGATGAACTCGCCGAAAGGCACCAGGTGGCGCTTGTCGTAGTGCCAGGCCGGATCGGCCGTGGGCGAGGCCGCGTCATGCGGGCGCAGGGCGATGGCGCCGTTGGTGTAGCGATCGCCGACCGGTGTGGCGACATGCAGCGGCGCCCCCAGCACGAAGGTTGCCCGCATCGATTCGGCGGTCTCGCGCCATTGCCGCCAGACGGCATCGGGCACCTGGTCCTGGAAGATGGGCAGCACGGTTTCCGGCAGGATGACCACGGCGGGACGGTCCGCCTCGCTCTTGGGCGCCAGCGCGGCCAGGCGCTGGATGCGCGCCTGGGTGGGCAGGAACAGTTCGGGCTGGAACTTGTCGGATTGGGGCGTGGCCGGCTGGACCAGGCGCACCATCAGGGGCTCGCCCAGCGGGCGGGACCATACGATGTGTCCCCAGGCGATGCCCAGCAGTCCGGTCAGCAGCGCCAGGCCCACCACGGCGGCCGCGCTGCGGTCGTAGGCGGTGTCCTTGGCGCGGATCATCAGCGCGACGGCGGCGGCGGAGAACGCCGCCAGCCAGGCCAGTCCATAGACACCGGCGAATGGCGCCCAGGCGGAGAACATGCCCTCGACGTGGGCATAGCCGACGTTCAGCCAGGTGAAGCCTGTGAACAGCGTGCCGCGCAGCCATTCGGCCAGCGTCCAGGCCGAGGCCCAGGCGACGGCGTTCAGGATCTGGCGCGGCGCGCGTCTTTCGGGGTGGGCGTGTCCGGCGCACAGCCAGGCGGTCAGGGCGCAGGCGCCGGCCCCGTAGGCGGCCATCGCGGCCGAGAACAGCAGCAGGGCGGCGATGGCCAGCGGCAGGGGCAGGCCGCCGAATTCGTGCATGCTGACGGTCAGCCAGTAGACGCCGATGCCGAACTGGGCCAGGCCGAACAGCCACCCCAGCCCGGCCGCGCGGCGCGGGCCAGGCGCCTGGAAGGTCAGGGCAGCGAGGACGGCCAGCGTGGCGATCTGCACGAAAGGCAGACTCCAGGCCGGCAGGGGGCCGGGTGCGAAGCAGAGCGCCTGCAGGCCGCCGGCCAGGATCGCTGCCAGTGGGCCGCGCCAGGCGCGGCGCGGCGCCAGCGTTGCGGCCGTGGACTCAGGCGGCATGTTCCGTGGCGGGTGGAGTCGGGTTCAGGCGCTGGATGTGGAGCCAGCGCGCCCGCTTGCCGTCGGCGCTCACGACGGTGAAAGCCAGTCCGTGGCGTTCGAGGCGTTCACCGCGCCGGGGAATGTGGCCCAGCTCGGCCGCCAGCCAGCCGTTGAGTGTATCGGCGTCTTCATCGGGCAGCTGGACAGTGAAAGCCTCGTTGAAATCCTCGATTTCCGCCGAGCCCATCGCCCGCCAGCTGTTTTCGCCCGTGCGGAAGATGGTCTTTTCGGCCTCGTCGTCGAATTCGTCCTCGATGTTGCCGACGATCTGCTCCAGAACGTCCTCCATCGTCACCAGGCCGCAGATGCCGCCGTGCTCGTCGATGACGATGGCCAGATGGTTGCGGTTGACGCGGAACTCGTGCAGCAGTTCGTTCAGGCGCTTGGATTCGGGGATGAAGACGGGCGGTCGCACCAGCGCGCGGATGTCCAGCGCGTGGTCGGCCAGCGCCAGCAGCAGATCCTTGGCGAGCAGCACGCCGACGATGTTGTCGCGGTCGCCCTCGTAGACGGGGAAGCGGGAATGGCCGGTCTCGGTGATGGCCGGCATCAGTTCCGGGAGCGGACGGGAGATGTCGAGCAGATCCATGCGCGCGCGCGAGACCATGATGTCGGCCACGGTCTTGTCCGCGACCGCGAGGGCCCCGGAAATCATGGCATACGATTCCCCGTCGAGAACGGAGTGGTCGTGGGCGGCTTCAAGGACGGCCCGGATATCGTCGCGGTCGGCGGGCGGGGCGGGGCGCAGCAGGGCCTTGAAGCGGGAAAGAAGGGAACGCGCGGGCCGGGGAGGTCGAGGCTCCGAGTCGGAGGCGTGGGGGTCTGGCATTGTCCTGGGGACGAGTGACGGATTCTGTAGCATAACCGATAAACGGCCTGCTTCAGGATCGTTCGTTTTCCGTATAAGGGTCGGGGATGCGTTGGGCGGCCAGGATGCGGGTCTCCAGGGCTTCCATGCGCTCGGCTTCGACGGTTTCGATGTGGTCGTGGCCCAGGGCGTGCAGCACGCCGTGGGTGACCAGGTGGGCGGCATGGTCCAGCAGAGGCTTGCCCTGCTCGGCCGCCTCGCGTTCCAGGACCGGCAGGCAGAGCACGATGTCGCCGCTGATCAGTCCCGACGGGTCTGCGCCGTATTCGAAGGTCAGCACGTTGGTGGCGGTGTCGCGTCCGCGCCAGGCGGCGTTGAGTTCGCGGCCCTCCTGCGCATCGACGATGCGCAGGGTCAGGGCCACCGGGCTGCCGGCGCGCGGCTCGGGGGGCGCCAGGGCGAAAGCCAGCGCGCGCCCCACCCAGCGCCGCAGCCGCCATCGCGGCAGCGCCGGAGCCTCGAGCGCGTACTGGACCGACAGGGTGAAATCAGGATACATGGTCGCCCGCCCGTTCGTAGGCCTCGACGATGCGGCCCACCAGGGGGTGGCGCACCACGTCGCGGCTGGTGAAGCGGGTCTGGGCGATGCCCGGCACATCGTCCAGGACGTCCAGGGCGTGCAGCAGACCGCTCTGATGGCCCTTGGGCAGGTCCACCTGGGACGGGTCGCCGTTGATGACGGCCTTGCTGCCGAAGCCGATCCGCGTCAGGAACATCTTCATCTGTTCCGGCGTGGTGTTCTGCGCCTCGTCGAGAATGATGAAAGCGTGGTTCAGGGTGCGGCCGCGCATGTAGGCCAGCGGCGCGATCTCGATGGTCTGTTTTTCGAACAGGCGCTGCGTGCGCTCGAAACCCAGCAGGTCGTACAAGGCGTCATAGAGCGGTCGCAGGTAGGGGTCGACCTTCTGGACCAGGTCGCCGGGCAGGAAACCCAGGCGCTCGCCGGCTTCCACGGCGGGGCGCGTCAGCACCAGCCGGGACACCGACTCGCGCTCCAGCGCGTCGATGGCGCAGGCCACGGCCAGCCAAGTCTTGCCGGTGCCGGCAGGCCCCACGCCGAAGGTCACGTCATGCTTCAGGATGGCGTTCAGGTAGTCGCGCTGGCGCGGCGTGCGCGGCCGCAGATCGGTCTTGCGGGTGCGCAGGTTCAGGCTGGCGTCGTCCACGGGCGGCAATTCGGGCAGTTCCGGTGCGCCGTCGTGGGCGGCGCCGGAGCGGGCGCCCAGTTCCACCAGGCCGAGTTGCAGCGTGTCCAGGGACAGCGGCGCCTGGGCGGCGCGTTCGTGGAACCAGCGCAATGCCCGCGCCGCCGGCCGCGCCTGGGCGCCCTTGAGCGTGTAGCGGTTGCCGCGCCGGCCGATCTCCACCCCGTAGGCCTGGGCGATCTGGCGCAGATTCTCGTCCAGCGGTCCGCACAGATTGGCCAGATGGGTATTGTCGGCCTCCAGCTGGAGCGTCAGGGGGCGGGCCTTGGCGGCGGCCTTCGGGGCGGTGCCGGCGGTGCGGCGGGACGTGCTCATCGGGCTTCCTTTCGTGCTCATGCATTCCCCCGGGCATCGGGCGCCCCGGCCGAGTCGGTCGTGACGATTTCGCCGCGCAGGGTATTGGTCAGGGCCTCGGTGATGCGCACATCGACCATCTGTCCGATCAGGCGCGGCTGGCCGGCGAAATTGACGATGCGGTTGTTTTCCGTGCGGCCTTTCATGTCGCGGGGGTCTTTTTTGGACGGGCCCTCGACCAGCAGGCGCTGGACGCCGCCGACCATCGAACGGCTGATGGCGGCGGCCTGTTCGTTGATCAGGGCCTGCAGCCGGTGCAGCCGGTCGAGTTTTTCGGTTTCCGGCGTGTCGTCGGTCAGGTCGGCGGCCGGGGTGCCCGGGCGGCGCGAATAGACGAAGGAGAACGACTGGTCGAAGCCCACGTGGCGCACCAGGTCCAGCGTCTTCTGGAAGTCTGCCTCGGTCTCGCCGGGAAAGCCGACGATGAAGTCCGATGACAGCGTCATGTCCGGCCGCGCGGCGCGCAGACGGCGGATGATGGACTTGTATTCCAGGGCCGTATAGCCGCGCTTCATGGCGGCCAGCACCCGGTCGCTGCCGGCCTGGACCGGCAGGTGCAGGAAGGGGACGAGCTTGGGCAGCCGGCCATGGGCCTCGATCAGCCGCGCGGTCATTTCCTTGGGGTGCGAGGTCGTGTAGCGGATGCGTTCGATGCCGGGGATGTCGTGGACGTAGTCCAGCAGCATGGCGAAATCGGCGATTTCGCCGTTCTCGCCCGCCGGCCCGCGGTAGGCGTTGACGTTCTGGCCCAGCAGGGTGACTTCGCGCACGCCCTGGTCGGCCAGGTCGGCGATTTCCACCAGTACATCGTCGAAGGGCCGCGAGACTTCAGCCCCGCGCGTGTAGGGCACCACGCAGAAGCTGCAATATTTGCTGCAGCCTTCCATGATGGAGACGAAGGCCGCCGGCCCGTCGACCCGCGCAGGGGGCATGGCGTCGAACTTCTCGATTTCCGGAAAGGAGATGTCCACCTGGGACTGGCCGGTGGCGCGGCGCCGGTCGATCAGTTCGGGCAGGCGGTGCAGGGTCTGGGGACCGAAGACCACGTCCACATAGGGCGCACGGCGTACGATGGCCTCGCCTTCCTGGCTGGCCACGCAGCCGCCCACGCCGATCACCAGATCGGGATTCAGCCGCTTCAGGTGCTGTACCCGCCCCAGGTCGGAAAAGACCTTTTCCTGGGCCTTTTCGCGCACCGAACAGGTGTTGAAAATGATGATGTCCGCATCGTCCGGGGTCTGAGTCAGTTCCACGCCCTTGGCCGCATGCAGCACGTCGGCCATTTTCTCGGAGTCGTACTCGTTCATCTGGCAGCCGAAGGTGCGGATGAACAGTTTCTTCACGCGCCCGGGTTCCGTGGGCTGCAGCAGGGCCGCCAGGGCCTGGTCCTGGGCCTGGCGCCAGGATGAGTCGTTCAGGTGCTCGGCGGATTCGCGGGAGGCGGGGATGACGCCGGGACGGCGCACGGGAGTTTCTTGCATGATGGATGCCGTGACGGGTTTATATCCCGGGGGCGGAAGGTGGAAACCTTTAATTGTAGCGTGAGCGGTCATATGGCAACGGCTCATGACGATGGAGTGCGCGGTGGCGGGTCAAGAACCCAAAAACAGGGCCGGTCATCCGAAGATGCCGGCCCTGGGGTCAGGCGGGAAGGAAATGGATTTATCCGAGTTCCACTTCCGGACCGTCTTTCTTCACCGGCTTGACCAGGTCTTCGCGCTTGATGCCCATCCACATGGCCAGGGCGGCGGCCACGAACACCGACGAATAGATCCCGAACCAGATCCCGATCGTCAGGGCCAGCGAGAAGTTGTGCAGCGTGGGGCCGCCGAAGAAGAACATCGACAGCACCATCATCTGCGTCGAGGCGTGCGTGATCACCGTCCGGGAAATGTTCTGCGTGATCGACGCGTTGATGATCTCGCGCACCGAGGCCTTGCGCTGCTTGCGGAAGTTTTCGCGGATCCGGTCCATCACCACCACGGATTCGTTCACCGAATAGCCCAGCACCGCCAGCACCCCGGCCAGTACCGACAGCGAGAATTCCCACTGAAAGAAGGCGAAGAAGCCCAGGATGATCACCACGTCGTGCAGGTTCGCCAGCGCGCACGAGGCCGCCAGTTTCCATTCGAAGCGCACGGCCAGGTACACCATGATGCCCACCACCACGAACAGCAGGGCCATCAGGCCGTTGTGCAGCAGCTCCTGGCCCACCTGCGGTCCCACGAATTCCACCCGGCGCAGCTGCACGTCCGCGCTCTGGGCCTGAAGGGCCGACAGCACGGTGCGGCTCTGGGTCGCGGTGTCCTCGTTCGGGCGCACCGGCAGGCGGATCATCACGTCCTGCGAGGTGCCGAAGTTCTGGACCTGGAAGTCGCTGTAGCCCAGGTCCTCGAGNNCCGCCGGTGAATTCGATCGACAGGTGAAAGCCCCGTGTGGCGATGAAGGCCACCGCGGCGACGAAGGTCAGCAGGCTGATCAGGTTCAGGATCAGCGCATGCCGCATGAACGGGATGGTGCGATGAATGCGGAAGAATTCCATGATGAGTCCTGATTAGGGCCTGTTCACACTAATTAAGGAGATCGCGTTGGGCCTGAACGCTGTCGAGCGCAAGGCGTCCACCGCAGCAAGGCTCAATGCCTTGCGAGGATGGGCAACGCTGCGGGCGGCGGCGTTCAGGCCCAACCCTGCGGGAAGCCATGAAA
>DISE01000052.1:6644-6864 GCA_002421865.1 Castellaniella sp. UBA6218 | reverse complement strand
CGCACCGCGCTGCAGAACGCCGCCTCGGTCGCCAGCCTGCTGCTGACCACCGAAGCCGCCGTGGCCGAAATCGTCGAGGACAAGCCGGCGGCCCCGATGCCCGACATGGGCGGCATGGGTGGCATGGGCGGCATGGGCGGCTTCTAAGCCATTTGTGCCCCTCCCGGTCCGGCGCCATGGGTGCCGGACCGGGCCCCAGGTCCACCTCGCAGCCTGCATG
>DISE01000052.1:0-6622 GCA_002421865.1 Castellaniella sp. UBA6218 | reverse complement strand
AGTCCGAAAGGACTATTTCGTGTCCTGCCTCATCCCCGTCGCGGTTCGCCGTGGCGGGGATTTTTCATGGTGGCGCTCCCGCCCCCATGCGCGCGGCCCCGGGCTGATTCCTTCCATTACAATGCCCACATCATCCGGACTTGCCGACCCATGACCCAGCCCTCCCCCTATAAAAGCACCGGCGGACTGCTGCGCATCGCGCGCGCCATCGGCTATTCGCTGCAGGGACTGGGCGCGGCATGGCGCCAGGAGGCCGCGTTCCGCCAGGAAACCGCGCTGGCCGCGATCGTGATCCCGCTGGGCCTGTGGCTGGGCGACACCGCCCTCGAACGGCTGCTGTTGGCCGGGACGCCGGTGCTGGTGATGACGGTGGAACTGATCAATTCCGCGATCGAAACGCTGGCCGACGCGATCAGCACGGAACATCATCCCCTGCTGGGGCGCGCCAAGGACATCGGCAGCGCCGCCGTGCTGCTGACGCTGCTGCTGGCTGGCGCCACCTGGGCGGCGGTACTGGTGCCGCGCTGGTGGCCTTCCTGAGCACGACAAGCACACGCCCAGGCCCGCAAGCCGCCATCGCCGTGCACCTTTCCCGACAACCACGCAACCGGACAGACCGTCCGATCCCCTCATGAATTTCACCGACAAGCTGAACCGCGCCTGGACCGCCCAGGATTCCCTGCTGATGGTGGGTCTGGATCCCGATCCACGGCGTTTCCCCAGGGAACTGGCGGGCCGCCCGGACGCGGTCACCGAGTTCTGCCTGCGCATCGTCGAGGCCACCGCGCCCTACGCCTGCGGCTTCAAGCCTCAGATCGCGTATTTCGCCGCGCTCGGGGCCGAAGACCAGTTGCAGGACATCTGCCGGACGATCCGCGAGCGGCATCCGGACCTGCCCATCGTGCTGGACGCCAAGCGCGGCGACATCGGCAGCACCGCCGAGCAATACGCCCGCGAGGCGTTCGAACGCTACGGCGCCGACGCGGTCACGGTCAATCCCTACATGGGACGCGATTCCGTACAGCCGTACATCGATTACGGTGAACGCGGCGTCATCATCCTGTGCCGTACATCCAACGCCGGCGGGGCCGATCTTCAGGACATGCGGCTGGCCAACGGCACGCCGCTGTACCTGCATGTCGCCGATCAGGTGGCCCGCGTCTGGAACACCAACGGGCAATGCGCCCTGGTGGTGGGCGCCACGTTCCCCGAGGAAATCACCCAGGTCCGCCGCCGGGTGGGCGACATGCCCCTGCTGATTCCCGGCATCGGCGCGCAAGGCGGCGACATCCGGGCCACGGCGCAGGCGGGCCGTACGGCGGCGGGCACGGGCATGATGATCAACTCGTCACGCGCCATCCTGTACGCCAGTGCCGATGAAGACTGGGAGCAGGCGGCCGCCAGGACCGCGCTTGCCACGCGCGACGCCATCCGCGAGGCCTTGCGGGGCGGCGCGTGACGTTCGACTATCGCCGCCTCCACGACACGGTCCGCGCACGATTCGAATCCGATGCGGCCCTGGAGGCCTTCCTGCCCCGGCCGCTGACGTCCGATGAATTGAAGCGCCAGGGCGACGACCGCTATCTTTCCGCCATGACCCGGCGGATCTTCCATGCGGGCGTGCAGCATGCGATGGTCGACGCCAGATGGCCCGTGTTCGAGCAAGCCTTCCAGGGATTCGACCCCGAGGCCATGGCATTGCTCGGCCCTGAACAGATCGAAGCGCACATGCAAAACGAGCGGCTCATCCGCGATCGCGCCAAGATCGGGAGCATCCCCCGAAACGCCCGGTTCATCCTGGACATCCGCAAGGAACAGGGCGCCGGCTTCGGCGCGTTCCTGGCGGACTGGCCGGACACCGATACCATCGGCCTGTGGCGCCTGCTGGCCAAGCGGGGCGCCCGCCTGGGCGGGCGTTCCGCCGCCGGCTTCCTGCGCCTGGCCGGAAAAGACACATTCCTGCTGACCAGCGATGTGGTCGCGCGCCTGGTGGCGGAGGGCGTCATCGATCGCGAACCCACCAGCCAGGGTGAACTGCGGGCCGTGCAGGACGCCTTCAACGCATTGCAGCGGGACTCGGGCCGGCCACTGTGCCAGCTGTCGGCCCTGATGGCCCTGAGCATCAATCCGGCGGCCTGAAGCAGCATCTCCGCACCGCAGGACCGCGCGACGGCGCAATCCAGGCCGGCCCTCAGGCCTTGCCCAGTTCGACCAGCGCCGCCTGGAGTGCGCGGCGCACCGCTGCGGCGCGCACGGCGTCGCGGTCGCCCTCGAAAACCTGGGTGACGGCCCGGGTCACGATCCCGGAGCCGGCGCGACGCGCAATGCCGAAACACACCATGCCGACCGGCTTGCCGGGCGTGGCGCCGCCCGGCCCCGCGATACCGGTGGTGGACAGGGCCAGTTGGGCCTGGGGCACCACCGCCAGCACACCGCCGGCCATTTCCATGGCGGTTTCCTCGCTGACGGCACCGAAGCGTTCCAGGGTATCGGACGATACCCGCAGCTGTTCGATCTTGGCGGCATTGCTGTAAGTGACGAAGCCCCGTTCGAACCACAGGCTGGAGCCGGGACAGGACGTAATGGCGCCCGCCAGCAGGCCGCCGGTGCAGGATTCAGCCGTGGCGCACAGCCAGCCGGCGGCGCGCAGCGCGGCGCCCACCTCGCCCGCCAGGGCGCGCGTTTCGCGTTCGTTCATGACAACACCCCCAGGCGGACGAGCAGCGCCCCCGCCAGCAAAGCGTACAGGGCCGCAACGATGTCGTCGATCATGACCCCGAAGCCGTTCTTGAAGCGCCGGTCGAACAGGCTCACCGGCGGCGGCTTGACGATGTCGAAGAAGCGGAACAACACGACCGAGACGGCCTGGGACCAGAAATCGTGCGGCATCAGCCACAGCACCAGCCAGATGGCGACGATCTCGTCCCAGTTGATCCCGCCATGATCCGGCACGCCCAGGTCATCGCCGCAGCGCTGGGCGGCCCAGCAGCCGATCCCGAAGGACAGCAGCAGCACCAGAATCATCCAGCCGTCGGACAGGCCGCGCAGCAGAACAGCCCACAGCAGCCATCCGGCCAACGTACCCCATGTACCCGGAGCCGGATAGATCAGACCCGAACCCAGGCCAAAGGCCAGGATCCGCTCGGGGCGTGAGAAGACCCAGGCGGCGGACGGCCTGAGGATGGGCCGGGCCGGGCCGGAGTCTTTCGGAAGATCGGTACCCATCATGCAATATCCTCGGACGGTCCGCTGAAATGATCGAAGCCCCGGCGCGTCACCGGCACGACCTGGCCCGCGCCATCCAGCACACGCACGCCCTGGCCGCGCACCAGCGTGCCCACCCGGGCCACCGGCACGCCCAGCTGGCGGCCCAGCACCTCGATCTGCTCGCGCCACAGCGGCCGGGCGGTGAAGCACAATTCATAGGCGTCCCCCCCGGACAGCAGGGCCTCGCGGCGCAGGGACTCGTCCAGGCCGGCCAGCGCCGGATGCGCCGGCAAGGCCTCCAGCCACAGTTCGGCGCCACAATGGCTGGCCTGGAGAATATGGCCGAAGTCCTGCAACAGGCCGTCGGACACGTCGATGGCGGCATGGGCCACACCGGCCAGATATCTGCCCAGCTTCAGACGCGGAACGGGACGGTCCAGCGCGGGCCGCGTGGCCCGCAGGCGTTCCGGATCAGGGGGCAAGTGGCCGAGCACGAGGCGCAAGGCCAGATCGGCCGCGCCGAGCGTGCCGGAGACCCAGACGTCGTCACCGACGCGGGCCGCGTCGCGGCGCAGGGCGTGCGAACGCCGGACCTCGCCCAGTACGGTGATGCTGAGCACCACCGCATCGCCGCGGGTGGTGTCCCCTCCCACCAGCGGGCAGCGGGCTTCGCGGGCCAGGGCATGAAAGCCTTCGGAGAAGGCCGCGAGCCAGTCATGATCCACGGCGGGCAGCGACAGCGCCAGCGTGCAGGCCAGGGGCCGGGCACCCATGGCGGCCAGATCGGACAGATTGACGGCCAGGGCCTTGTGGCCCAGGGATCCGGGATCGGTGTCGGGCAGGAAATGCCGGCCCTCGACCAGCATGTCGGTGCTGACGGCCAGTTCGCAGCCCGAAGACAGAGGCATCAGGGCGCAGTCGTCGCCCACGCCCAGCATGCGATCCGGAGGCGGCCGTTTGAAATAACGCGCGATCAGGTCGAATTCGCCATCCGCCTGCATAAACCCGTCCCGTGCCGCATCAGCGGCGCGCCGTCGCCTGGACCTCGGGGGCGCGGACTTCGGCCGCGAGCTTGTCGAGCACCCCGTTGACGAATCGGTAGCCGTCCGTGCCGCCAAAGGACTTGGCGAGTTCGACGGCCTCGTTGATGGCCACACGATAGGGAACCTCGACGTGCCGGACGAGTTCGAAGCTGCCGATCAGCAGTACGGCATGTTCGATCGGGGAAAGTTCCCCCAGCGGCCGGTCGATGTAGGGGACGAACCGTTCACGCAGCTCGACGGCCTGGGTGGCCGCACCCTGCAGCAGGGTCTGGTACCACTGGGCATCGGCCTGATCGAAGTCCTCGCCGTCGCGCACATGGGCATCGATCTCGCCAAGTTCGGCCAGATCGGCGCCGCCGCGCAGCAGCCAGGCGTACACGCCCTGCAGAGCGAATTCGCGCGCCAGGCGGCGCGCGCTACGGGCATTGGCGCGGCCGGCGCGCGCGGGCTTGGATTCAGTCATCCACGTCCTCTTCGTCCTCTTCGTCGTCGAAGTCTTCGTCCTCGTCTTCGTCGTCTTCCGATTCCGGCTCCAGGGCCGCCACCAGATTGGCCATTTCGACCGCGGCGCGGGCGCAGTCGCGGCCCTTGTCGGCCGCGCGGGCCAGGGCCTGCTCGTCAGTGTCGGTGGTCAGCACGCCATTGGCGACCGGAATGCCGGTTTCCAGCGCGATGCGGCTGATGGCCGACGCCGATTCATTGCTGACGATCTCGAAGTGATAGGTTTCGCCGCGGATCACGGCGCCCAGCGCGATCAGGGCGTCGAATTCGAAGGTCTCGGCCATCTGGGCCAGGGTCACGCCCAGCTCCAGCGCGCCAGGAACGGACACCACCATGACGTCGCGCTCGTCCACGCCCAGCGCGGCCAGTTCGTCCAGGCAGGTCTGCAGTTCGGCCGTGCCGATTTCCTCGTTGAACCGAGCACGCACGATGCCAATATGCAGGCCTTCCCCGTTCATGTCGGGGGTCATCACGTAGGGGTTCATAGTCGCGATTCCTTGATCAGATCGCGGCGTCGGATACGCCGGGATTGTTATGGTAACCCGTAATGGTCAGGGAGAACCCTGCCATGCTGGGCATTTTGCGCGGCCGCGCCAGCAGCCGGGCCTGGCCCACGCCGAGGTCGCGCAGGATCTGCGCGCCGATGCCGAACGTGCGCAGACCGTGACGTTCGCCGTCGCCGGCCGGCCACCCGGCCCGGGTGTCGCCGCCGCGGGCCCAGGCGTCGAACTGCGCGAACAGCAGATCGGCGCCGCCATGGCAGTTCAGCAGCACCAGCACGCCGCTGGGCGCCTGGGCGATGGCCCCCAGCGCCTGGGGAATGGTCCAGCTGTGGCGGGTGGCGCCTTCGCACAGCAGATCGAGCACGCTGGCGGGCTCGTGCACACGCACCAGGGTTTCCTGGTCGGGACGGATGTCGCCATGCACCAGCGCCAGATGCGGCGCGTTGGAAGCGCGGTCGCGATAGGCCACCGCATGAAACGATCCCCAGGGCGTCGCCACCGGACGCTCGACCAGGCGTTCGATCATGGATTCGTGTTCGCTGCGGTACTGGATCAGGTCGGCGATGGTGCCGATCTTCAGNNGTCAGATGGACGTCGCCGCTGGTCTGGTCGCGGAAGGCGCGCAGGCGGAAGCTGCCGTGCGTGCAGATCACCTCCTTGTCGGCGACGCATTCGACCAGCTTTTCGTTTTCCGCACGATAGTGGATCAGGTCGCGGATCGTGCCGATCTTCAGGCCGTGTTCCTTGGCGAACTCCAGCAGGTCGGGCAGGCGCGCCATCGAACCGTCGGGGTTCATGATTTCGCAGATCACCGCTGCAGGTTCGCAACCGGCCATCAGGGAGAGATCACAGCCGGCCTCGGTGTGGCCGGCGCGCACCAGCACGCCGCCCTGGACGGCGCGCACGGGAAAGATGTGCCCCGGCTGGACCAGGTCGGCCGGCCGGGCGTCGCGCGCCACGGCCGCCTGGATGGTGCGGGCGCGGTCGGCGGCGGAGATGCCCGTCCCCACGCCTTCGGCGGCCTCGATGGAAACGGTGAAATTCGTGCCGTAACGGGTGCCGTTCTGGTTGGACATCATCGGCAGCTGCAACTGTTCGCAGCGCTCTTGTGTCAGCGTCAGACAGACCAGTCCGCGCGCATGGGTCACCATGAAATTGATCGCGTCGGGTGTGACGAAATCGGCCGCCAGCACCAGGTCGCCCTCGTTCTCGCGGNNGGGGAAATGTCGAAGGACGGCTCGATCGAAGCCGCTCCGGATGCCATGTTCATGCCATGCCTGCCAAATTGGAAGTGAATTCCGTCATTTTAGCCCTTGGCGGCCTCCGGCCCGCCCAACAGGGCATCGGCGAATTCCGCCGCGACGAAAG
>DISE01000038.1 GCA_002421865.1 Castellaniella sp. UBA6218 | reverse complement strand
CGCGGCCGCACCTTCCTGAACAAGTACCTCATCCTCGACGAGGCGCAGAACCTGACCTCGAAGCAGATGAAGACCCTGGTCACCCGCGCCGGCCCCGGCACCAAGATCGTCTGCCTGGGCAACATCGCCCAGATCGATACGCCCTACCTCACCGAAGGCAGTTCGGGACTGACTTACGTGGTGGACCGTTTCAAGGGCTGGCCGCACGCCGGCCACATCACCCTGCAGCGCGGCGAACGGTCCCGGCTGGCCGATTATGCCAGCGACGCCCTCTGATCCCGGCATCCCGCCGGCGCCCACCGGCACGCCCCTGGCCTTCACGCTGGGGGACGCCGCGGGCGTCGGCCCGGAGCTGATCGCACACTTGTTCGCGGAAGGCCTGCCCCACCCCGCCGTGGTCTACGGCGACGTGGGCGCCCTGCAGCGCGCCTGCCGTGCGCTGGGGCTGGACGGCCGCCTGGAAGTCCGCTCCCTGGAGGCCCCCGGCGCCGGCACCACGGGCGGGGTGATCGGCGTGCTGAACCGCTGGAACGCACTACCTGCCGACCTTCCCTGGGGTCTGGAAGACCCGCGCGCCGGGCGCGGCGCCTACGAATACCTGTGTCACGCCATCGACGACGCACTGGCCGGCCAGGTGCGGGCGCTGGTGACGGCGCCCCTGCACAAAGGCGCGCTGCACGCGGCCGGCATCGATTTTCCGGGCCACACTGAAATCCTGGCGCGGCGCACCGGCACGGCCGATTACGCCATGATGCTGGCCAACGACGAACTGCGCGTGCTGCTGGTGACCATACACATCGCCTTGTCCCGGGTGCCCGCCGCACTCAGCCAGGAAGCCGAACTGCGCGCCATCCGCCTGGCGCAGCGGGCCTGCCGCCAGGCGGGCATCGACCGACCGCGCATCGCCGTGGCGGGACTGAACCCGCACGCGGGCGAAGGCGGTGCCTTCGGCGACGAGGAAGCGCTCCACATCGCGCCGGCCATCGCGGCCGCGCGCGCCGAGGGCCTGGACGCCAGCGGCCCCTGGCCGGGCGACACCGTGTTCATGCGCGCCCGCCAGGGGGAATTCGACATCGTGGTCGCCCAGTACCATGACCAGGGCCTGATCCCGGTCAAATACCTGGGCCTGGACGAAGGCGTGAACGTCACCGTGGGCCTGCCCTTCGTGCGCACCAGCGTGGACCACGGCACGGCCTTCGACATCGCCGGACGAGGCCTCGCCAGCCCCGCTTCGCTGCGCGCGGCCATGCGCATGGCGTTGCGCATGACGGGCCATGCGACCGGTCTCGCGCCGGTCCGGCCGGGCTGATCCGCGCGGACTCGCGACGGCTACTCCGCTTTGCGCCTGTCGGCAAGAAAGGAAAACCGCCTCAACGTCCGTTCCCTGGCCTGCGCATGGTCCACGATGGGCAGCGGATAGTCGATGCCAAGACGCAGACCACAGGCCGACAGCGCCGCCGGCTTCATGGCGGCGGGATAGTGGATGTGCGCATCCGGCACACGCGCCAGTTCGGGCAGATACCGCCGGATGAAGCGGCCCTCCGGGTCGAAGCGCTGCGACTGGGTCACCGGATTGAATATCCTGAACCAGGGCTGCGCATCGCACCCGGTGGAGGCCGCCCACTGCCACCCGCCGTTGTTCGCCGCCAGGTCATAGTCGTTCAGATGCATGGCGAAGAACCGCTCTCCCCGGCGCCAGTCGATCCCGAGATCCTTGGTCAGGAAACTGGCCACCACCATGCGCAGGCGGTTGTGCATATAGCCGGTATGCAGCAACTGCCGCATGGCGGCATCCACCAGCGGGTAGCCGGTGCGCGCTTCGCACCAGGCCTGCCAGGCATCGGGCGCCTCATCCCACTGCACCTGATCGAACTCCGGCCTGAACGACTGCGTGGTCACTTGCGGGTGATGCCACAGAATCATGAAATAGAAGTCCCGCCACGCCAGTTCGGAAAGCCAGGTCTGCGCACCCGGGCACCCGCCGGACGCCTGCCGGGCTGCCAGCGACGCCAATCGGCGAATGGACACGGTGCCAAAGCGCAGGTGGACCGACAGGTACGAGACCCCCTTGCGACCTGGATAATCGCGAGCCTCGTGGTAAGCCCCCAGGCGCGGCACGAAGTCCTTCAGCAATTGCCGCGCCCCGCCGATCCCCGCGGGCAGAGGCAACTCTCGCAGATTCGTCGGGAGGAACCCCAGCTGTGACAGCGTGGGGAGCGACTCGCCCTGCGGCGGCGGGGCCAGGTGGCCGGCATGGCGCTCGACCGGGTAGGACTCGAGCTGGAACCCGTCGAGCTTCTCGAGCCAGGCGCGCTTGTAGGGGGTGAATACGCTGTAAGGCCGGCCTTGCCGGGTCAGCACCTCGTCCCGGTCGAGCAGCGCCTGATCCTTATATTCGCTGAAAGCGACGCCCTGCGCGCGCAAGGCATCGGCCACTCGCTGGTCGCGTGCGATGGCCTGGGGCTCATAGTCGCGATTCGCCAGCACTTCCCGGACACCGAGCGCCAGGGCCAGCTGAGCGATGCAGGTCAGCGCCGGACCATGACGCACGATGAGTCCGCCGCCGGGCGCCCCGCTCTGTGCCGCCAGCCGCCGCAAGGCATCGTCGAGTTCCAGCACGCTGGCATGAATGAACTCCACGCGTCGATCATGCCGGGTGGGCAGCGCGTCAAGAATATCGGTATCGAACACGAACACGCAGTAGACGCGCCCGTACTTGCGCAGCGCATGATAAAGCGCAGCATGGTCGTCACAGCGCAGGTCCCGCCGAAACCAGACGAGCGCACCGGGAGGATCAACAGCGACGGTCAAATCTTTCATTAGGCGGAGAGCGTTTTGCGCAGCCAGCGCATCAGTCGGCCGAACACGGGCAATTTTTCATACAGTTCCTCTGCCGCGTCCCAATAATCGCGGTGAAAGGCCACAAGGCCCTGCGCATCGAAACGCACCCAGGTCGCGCCATGGATGCACTGGTCCGCTCCGGCGCGCCACCGCCGCATGCGATAGTGAAACTCCCAACACAGAAAGGCCTGATCCGCCTGCGAGCATTGCTGAGTGACCACAAATCGCGGCTGATCCAGCGTGGCGAACATGTGCGCAAAGATCCGGGCGATCGCCGGCACGCCGCGCACCTCGTTGAATGGATCTTTGAATCGCGCATCCGGCGCATAGTAATGTTCGAGCTGTGCCAGGCGGTCGGGCGTGAGGTGTTCGTAGAGCCGCACCAGACGAGCCAGCGCGGCCCGGGTATCGGTGACAACACCGGAGTCAGGGGATTTCATTCGCGTCAAAGACCTGTCATGCGATGAACGAGCGCAAAATACCACCGGTAGGGAAGGATGCGCAGCAGTTTGAGCCAGCACGTGAAACGGCGCGGAAAATGCACCTCGAAACCACCGCGGGCCCACCCCCGCAGCATGGCGTCCGCCGCTTGCGCCGGCGTGAGCAGTGCGGGCATGGCGAAATCGTTCTGGCGGGTCAGAGGCGTATCGACGAACCCGGGGTTCACGATACTGACGCCGATGCCATGAGGCCGCAAATCCAGGAACAGCGTCTCGGCCAGATTGATGAGCGCCGCCTTGGTCGGACCATAGGCCAGCCCTTGCGGCAGACCACGCCAGCCGGCCACACTGGCCACCAGGCTCAGGTGCGGCGCGCGTCCGGCCCGCGCCGACTCCAGCAGTCCCGGCACCACGGCGGCGACCACATGCAGCGCCCCCGTCAGGTTGACCTGCTCGTGCTTCAGCAACTCGGGCAGCGCCAGCGAATCCGCCCGCATGGGCCGATAGTGGCCGGCACAATAGCAAACCAGATCCAGAGGGCCTTCGGACCGCAGACGCACGGCGGCCTCCTGCACGGCCTGTGCGTCGGTCACGTCCAAAGCCACCGCCCCGCTTCCCGGGTGGGCCTCGACGAACGCCTGCAGCAAAGGCTGCTGGCGCGCGGACACGATGACCCGGGCGCCGCGGGCGTGCAATTGTTCGGCCACCGCCAGGCCAATACCGCTGGACGCGCCCACCAGCCACACGCGCTTGCCACTCCAGTCCGTCAATGAAGGGTTGAGAGACACCGCGCTATTCCTTTGTGAATGACAGCAGCACTTCACCCAGCGTGATGCCGAACTTGCTCATGGTGGCCCGGTTGAGCATCACCTGTTCATCGACCAGGAACATCCAGTCATCGAATTGCACCTCGTATTCCTTGCCGTCCACCGGCAGCCGCAGGGTGTAGTTCCAGCGGAAGGCATTGCCGGATTCCTGCCCCCGGGCCTCCCCGACCACGTCATCGGCGCGACCCACGTAGCGGCCGCCGTCGAGTTTGGTCAAATGCCAGACACGTCGCTGCTTCGTGCCATCCGAATAGGTGAAGGCTTCGTCGAGCACCCCCTGATTGCCCTCCCAGCGGCAATCCATGATCACGGTGAACCGGCGGGCGACTTCCCCGCTGCGCTTCTGAAAAATGCCATGGGCCCTGACACGGCCATTGAAGTAGCGGTCCAGCTCCAGTCTGGGCCGTTGTTCCGCATAGTCGACCACTTTGGGGCCGGCGCATCCCGCCAGCACGGCGGGTCCCGCGATCAGGGCACAAAGAACATGGCGGCGTGTGGTCATGATGTCATCCTTCGTTCGCGTGAGAGACAATGAACAACCGGTGCAGCAGCCAGGCGGCGCCCAGCTTGAGCGCGCAGGGCAAAAGACCGTAGGTCCAGGCCAGAAGCTGCAGCGCGTGCGGATCCCGGCTGCCGGGCGCATAGCCCAGCCATTGCAGCAGTGGCAGCGTCACCCCGGCGGCCAGCGCAAGATTGAGTTTGGTCGCCAGATTCCACCATCCCAGGTACGCGCCATCGCGCACGCCTTGGGCGCCATGACGCTCGATCAGCAAAGCCAGCAGCGCGCCTGGCACGACCAGATCGGCCCCCAGCGCCGCGCCCGAGAGCACGCAGATGACGGAAAACGCCACCACCTGGCCGCTGTCCAGGCCCGCCACCCAGCCAAAACAGACCACTGCCAGCAGCATGCCGGCGCGCCATGTCCGCTCCAGGCCGAGGCGATGCACGACCCGCACCCAGAGCGGCATGGAAAGCGCTCCGCTGACGAAGTAGAGGACCAGGAAAAGCGCGACCTGGGACGCACTGGCCTGCAGCCGATCCTGCGCGAAGAACAGCATCAGCGCGGCCGGAATGGCGCCGGCAATGCCATTGAACAGAAACACAGCCAGCAGGCGTCGGAATGGCCGCTCCTTCAGCGGCTCCCATAGAAGAAACGCTCCGGCGGCTTTCCCCGCCGGTGCCCGGGTCCGCGCCATCACCGGCGGCCGCGGGGCATGCCACAATGCGAGCCAGGCGAACAGCAGCGCCATGGCCAGAACCTTCAGCATGTTGTGGGGGCTCCCGTTCACAGCGATCGCACTGGCCGTGATCACACCCACCAGCCCCAGGCCCTCGCGCCAGGCGACGATGCGGCTGCGCTGAACGGCATCCCCTCCGAGGCGCACCCCCCATGCCTGATGCGAGATGATCAGCTGGCTGTGGGCCAGACAAGTGAACAAAAGGCCTGCGACCATCCATGCCGCCAGCGGGGCCTCCCCCTGCGCCTGGGGGAAAAACAGCCCCGTCATGCCCAGCCCCAGCAGCAGCGCCGAAGCGCCCGCCACCCACAACACGGCCAGGATGCTGTGACGATACAGATGATCGCTCAAACGCCCCAGCAGGGGTTCGACACCCGCGTCCATGAGGCGCACGAGCAGCAGCAGCGCTCCCACCAGCGCCAGCGGCAGCCCGAGATCACTGGCGTAATAATGGGGCAACACCACATAGATCGGGATCGCGACAAAAGCCAGGGGCAGTCCCAGCAGACCGTAGGCCAGGCCATCGCCCGGCGGCATGGAACGCGCCGGTTCCAGGACTGCGGGGCGGCTCATGGCCTGGCCTCCGTCAGGCGGGCCAGCAAGGCGCTGCGCAAATCCGGCTCGGATGTCCGGGTGGACAGCCAGATGCCAAAAAACCTCAGCGCCAGTTCGCCGTCCTCGATGGAGCCAAGCTGCCGCGACCCCTGCCAGACCGTCATCCCGCGTCCGGGCCGATACAGCCCCGTGAGGCGGTCCCCGGGCCGCACATCGGGGAGCAGCCCGGCCAGATCCTTGCGCCAGCGCAGCGCCTGGCCTGGCATCAGGCCGCCCTGCTGTTCGATCTCCTCGATGGATCGTTTCGCGATATCGGCGCCGGCGAAAGCGCGGTGATAGGTCAGTTCCAGGGCCAATGGGTAGGCGCCGAAATCGTCTGCCTCGAACTGCCGCCCCACCCACAGACGGGCGTCGTAGATGCGCAGTCCGAAAAAGCGCAGCCGCCCCTCTCCCGCCAGGGCCGCATCGGGCAGCATCCGGCGCACGAAAACCGGCGGGCCACCCGCCTCGGCTTCCGTCCGGTCCGGCTCGGCGGCCACCATCGGGGCCGCCAGGGCCAAGCTGCTGAGGAGCAGCCGGCGTCTCAGCGGGGAGTGTCCGGACGGAGTCGGGCGGCCGGCGGGCATGGGTATCGGTCGTGCGGGCATCGCGTATTCAATCTTTCACCAGCGTGTACTGGACCACGTCGATGTTGCCGGTATCGAACGCCGCCTCGCAGTAGGCAAGATAGAACTCCCAGGTCCGCAGAAAACCGGCATCGAACCCTTGCGCCAGCACCTCGGCGCGATGCTGCGTGAAACGCTGACGCCAGCGGCGCAGGGTTTCCGCATAGTCGGTGCCGAAGGCGAATTCGTCGGCCACGCGCAAGCCCGCCTGTCGGGCTTGCACACGAAACTGCGTCGGGCTGGGCAGGCAGCCGCCCGGGAAGACGTACTGCTGAATGAAGTCGGTGCCCTGCACATACCGCTCGAACAGCGCATCGTCGATGACGATGCTCTGCACGCAGGCCTTGCCGCCCGGTTTCAGCAACCGCGCCAGGGCACCAAAATAATCGGGCCAATAGGACTGGCCCACTGCCTCGATCATTTCAATGGAGCAGACCGCATCGAACGGTTCGTCCTGGATATCGCGATAGTCCTCCAGGCGCAAGTCGGCCCGTGACGCGAGCCCGGCGCGCGACATCCGCTCCCGGGCCCAGGCCAATTGTTCGGTGGACAGAGTGACGCCTGTGACATGGGCCTGGAACTCACCCGCCGCCATTTCGGCCAGCGCGCCCCAACCACAGCCGATCTCCAGGACACGGCTGCCGGGTCCTACTCCGGCGCTTCGCAGGGCGCGACCGATCTTCGCGCGCTGGGCCTGGGACAGATCGCCGGACAGATCCCCCTGAAACCAGGCGGCGGAGTAATTCATGCCCGGATCGAGCCAGAGCTGATAGAAGTCATTGCCCAGATCGTAGTGAGCCTGAATATTGCGCCGGCTCCCGGGGCGGGTATTGCGGTGCATCAGGTGACGCAAGCGATAGAGCAGCCGCCCCCACCAGCTTCCATAGACCAGCGTTTCCAGCGTGTTGCGATTGGCGATCAGCAGCCGCAGCAGATCGGCCAGATGCGGAGTGCTCCAGTCGCCCGCGATATACCCTTGCGCCAGACCGATGTCGCCCGAGCGCAGCACCGCGCCAAAGACGCGCCAGTCGCGCAACCGCAAACTGGCGTGAGGCTGCCCCCCCCGGCCCAGCTGCAGCATGCTGCCGTCAGGGGCCTCCAGATGGAGCGTGCCATGCTGCAAGCGCTGCAACCAGCGCAGGCAGGTGCGCGCGGCGGCCGGCATGTCGGCGGGAAGCCCGGAGGGAAATGAGGATGACGTTTTGATGTTCATTGCCAGTCGTCCGAGGGAAAAGAACGGGAAACAGGCCGCGCCGGCGCTTCGGGTTTCGCGTGAACGGGTACCCGTTTCAGCCAGAGCAGAAAGGCATTCCAGAGGATGCGTGCCATGACGCCCAGCGTCATCAGGGGGTAGCGCCAAAGCGCGCGGCGACGGCTTTCGGGATTCAGCGGCTCGAGACGCCCGGCCACGCCTGTCAGCAGCATGGGGCCTTCGTTGTCGCGATAATCGATTTTCACCCGCACCGATCCCAGTCCCAGAGGGCCGGTGCGGTGGAATTCGAATCGGTAGCCGCCCTGCAGGGGACAGAACGGCGAGACATGGAAGACTTTACGCGCCTGCAGCATCTGGCCGTAGCGCGGTTGATCGAGCACGTAGGCATGACGTTCACCGAACGTGTTGTTCACCTCGGCCACGATGACGCGCAAACTGTCATCGGACCGGTGGCAATACCAGAAACTCACCGGTTTGAAGGTGTATCCCAGCACACGGGGATAGCATTGCAGCCAGATCTCGCCTTGCGCATCGTGGATGCCTTCGGCGCTCAACAACGCCTCCAGCCAGGCCAGCGCCCCGCCCTGCCCCGGACCACGTCCATCGCCATGATCGGCATCCCGGAAAGAAAGCGCTCCGGCACGGTTCATCGCCAGGGGGGCCGCCAACTGCGGTCGCTGGCGCAATGAGCGCATGGGCAGCATGAGAAAAAACGTCGGCACGACGAACCGATGGCGGCGCGGACGCAGCCTGTCATGCCAGACATGGCCGAAGCCGATATACGGCCGATTGCCCGGTAAGACACGATGATCGAGGCCCGGGCTCATGCCGCCTCCCGGCGGCGCCATTGCGCCAGCAGCAGATCCGCTGCGCGGTAGCCCGACTGCAGACCATCCTCATGAAAGCCATAGCCGGTCCAGGCGCCTGCGTACCAGGTGCGCCACCCGCCCTGCAACTGCGGCAGACGCCGCTGTGCCGCCATGGCCCCGATGTCGAACACCGGATGGTCGTAATCGAACTCGCCCAGCACCCGCGCGGGATCGATGTCGCGGACCGGATTGAGGGACACCATCACGGGCTGCGCGAACGGCAGCGGTTGCAGGCGGTTGAGCCAGTAGTGGAGACAGACGCGTGCAGACTCGCGCGCACCATCCGCGGAACGCTCATAGTTCCACGCAGCCCAGGCGGCGCGATGCCTCGGCATCACGGCGGTGTCGGTATGCAGGATGGCACGATTCGCCTGGTAGCGGACGGCCCCGAGCACCGCCTGCTCTTGCGCGGTGGGACGCTCCAGCATCCGCAGGGCCTGATCGCTGTGCACCGCGAGCACCACGGCATCGAAACGCTCGGTTTCACCCGCCGCATGAACGTACACGCTGGCCTCGTCGCGCCGGACCCGCTCGACAGGCGTCGCCAGGCGGGCATCCAGGCCCTGGAGCATCCTGGCCACATACTGGTGCGCGCCACCGGCCACGGTATGCCATTGCGGCCGGTCCTGGACCTGGAGGAGTCCGTGGTTATGACAGAACCGCACCATGGTGGCCACGGGGAATCTCAGCATCTGATCGGTGGGGCAACTCCAGATGCAACCCAGCATGGGCAGGAAATACCAGTGCCGGAAGGCTTCGCTGAAACCGTGATGGTCCAGAAAATCGCCCAGCGGCTGGACCAAGGCGGCATCGTCTCCCCGGGTGGCGAGACGGGTGCACAAGCGGTTGAAGCGCAGCAGCTCGCAGAGCATCCCCAGAAAGCGCGGGCGCAGCAGATTGCGGCGCTGGGCGAACACCGTGCCCAGGCTGGAGCCGCTCCATTCCAGGACGTGGGCGCCCCCAGGCCCGGCGCCCGGGACCTGAACGGAGAACGACATGTCGGAAGGAGCAGTGGTCACGCCCAGCTCCTGGAACAGGTCAATGAGTCCAGGATACGTTCGCTCATTGAAAACCAGGAACCCCGTGTCGACCGCATGAGAGACCTGGCGGCCCCGGGCATCCGGCAAGTCGACCTGTACGGAGTGCGTGTGACCGCCAAAATAGTCTCCCGCCTCGAACAGCGTCACCCGCGCCTGGCCTTTCAGACGGTGAGCAGCCGCCAAGCCTGAAATGCCCGATCCAATGACAGCGACTTTCATGGTTTTCCCGATTCATCGTCACGCACAGGGACACTCCCGCACGCTACACTGATGACGTAATATACTAGACAAAACCAGTTTTGTCTTAGACAATTGAATCAACCAGACTCCAGGCCATCATGAGCTCCATCGCCCCCACCCCCAGCGACACACAGCCTTCAGCGGGCGATGGCGGTTTGTCGATCGCCACCGTCGCACGTGAAACGGGCCTGGCCAAGGACACGTTGCGCGTCTGGGNNGGCTCTACAGCGCCGCGCAGGTTCAGCGGCTCAAGCTGATCGCGCGACTGCTGGACGCCGGCATGCGGCCCGGAAAAGTCGTCGGGCTGGACCTGGAACAGCTGCAAGACATGCTGGCGCAGCGTTCGGCTGACACACCCTCTGATTTGTCCAGGACAAAACAGAAAAGTCATGCGACTGATCCTTTGCTTGAGGAACTGCTCGACGCCATCGCCTCGCATGATCCACGAGCCCTGCGGCATGGGCTCGGGCATGC
>DISE01000023.1:9957-10180 GCA_002421865.1 Castellaniella sp. UBA6218 | reverse complement strand
AATTCGACGGCCTGTGGGCCATCGATCACATGATGCCCATGGGACTGGCGCGACCCAAGCCCTCGCCCGGCCTGATGCGCATGGTGGTCGCCCGTCTGGGCGTGCCCGCTGACCGGATCATCCTGGTCGAGGACACCGAACGCAATCTGAAGTCCGCCCGCCAGGTCGGCATGCGCACCGTATGGCTGTACCACCCCGGCACGCCGTTTTCCCGCCAGCGCAA
>DISE01000023.1:0-9812 GCA_002421865.1 Castellaniella sp. UBA6218 | reverse complement strand
GCCCCAGCACGCCCGTGGTGGCGCAACGCAGTTCCTCGACGTCGTCGGCCTCGGGAAACAGGCAGTGATAGCAGGGCGCGGCCGCGTCCCGCAGGTCATAGACGCTGACCTGCCCCGAGAATTTGATCGCCGCCCCCGAAACCAGAGGCTTGCGGGCCGCCACGCAAGCGCGGTTGATGGCATGCCGGGTGGCGAAATTGTCACTGCAATCCAGCACCACATCGGCATCCAGAACCCGTTCGCGCAGGCGGTTCTCGTCCAGGCGCTCCACCAGCGCCCGCACCTGGACATCGGGGTTCAGCGCGCACAAGGCGTCCCGCCCCGATTCGGCCTTGGGCCGCCCCAGGCCCGCCATGTCATGCAGGATCTGGCGCTGCAGGTTGCTGAGCTCGACGATGTCGTCGTCCACCAGCGTGATCCGCCCCACACCCGCGGCGGCCAGGTACAGCGCCGCCGGCGACCCCAGGCCACCTGCGCCGACAATCAGCGCATGGGCCGCCAGCAGACGCTCCTGGCCTTCGATGCCGAACTCGTCGAGCAGGATATGCCGGGCATAGCGCGTCAGCCGCGCGTCGTCCAGGACGGATTCGTCCCCCATCACGGAATCCTGATCAGTCCTTCCGGGGTGACGCGATAGCGTTCGACCCCGTCACCGGCATCATTCAGGGTTTTTTTTTCCGCCTGCGCGGGTTTCCGGGCTTCTCCGGCCGCCGCATCCGCCCCCGCGTCCCGGGCCTCGGCGCGCGCCTGCTTCACCTGAACGGGATCGGACTTCTGGACCGGGCGCCCCTGCAGGGCATTGACGGCCTGCCGCAACTGCCAGTCGTCGGCGCCGCCGAATTCGAACATCTTGATCTCGCCCTGGACGAAATCGCCATCGGCCTGATCGTCCGCGCCCTGGGCGCCGGGCTGGTTTTCCAGATGGTGCCGCAGATCGACCTCGCGCTGCATGCGGAACAGGTTGCCGGCGGCACTGTCGTCCACGACATAGTCGGGCTCCACCCCCGTATTCTGGATCGAACGGCCGCTTGGCGTGTAGTAGCGCGCCGTGGTGAGCTTGATGCCCGTGTCCTTGTCCAGTTGCAGGACGGACTGTACGGACCCCTTGCCGAACGTGCGGTTGCCGATGATGCGGGCGCGCTTGTAGTCCTGCAGGGCGCCGGCCACGATTTCAGAGGCAGAGGCCGAGCCGACGTTGACCAGCACCACCATCGGCACCGTGCGCGTCCAGGCGGGCAACTGCCCGCCGTCCTCCACGCCATGGCTGCCATCCAGGGGACGGGCGTAGAACTCCTCGTTCGAGGACGGGATGCGGCCCTTGGTGGAAACGACCAGCTTGCCCGGTTCCAGGAAGGCGGAGGCGACGCCGATGGCGCCATCCAGCAGCCCGCCCGGGTCGTTGCGCAGATCCAGCACCAGGCCCTTGGGCGCCTGCTTCTTGGACAGGCTGGACAGCATCCGGACCATGTCGGACGTGGTGCGGTCCTGGAACTGGCTGATGCGCACATAGGCGATGTCGTGATCGAGCATCTTGCCGCGCACGCTGCGGGTCTTGATCATTTCCCGCACGATGTGGAATTTCAGGGGCTTGGAACTGCCGGCGCGCCGGATGGTCAGGTCGATGGGGGTGCCGGGCTCGCCGCGCATCTTCTTCACGGCATCGTTCAGGCTCATGCCCTTGGTGGGTTCGCCGTCGATCCCGGTGATCAGGTCGCCCGTCAGGATGCCGGCGCGCGCCGCCGGGGTGTCCTCGATCGGAGCGATGACCTTGGGCATGCCGTCCTGGGTGCCGATCTCGATACCCAGCCCGCCGAAGCCCCCGCGCGTGATGTCCTGCATCTGCTTGTAGGCTTCCTCGTCCAGGTACACCGAGTGCGGATCCAGGTCGGCGAACAGGCCCTTGATCGCGTCGTCGATCAGCGTCTGGTCGGGCACCGGCTCGACGTAGCTGGACTTGATCGCGCCGTATACGTTGGCGAACTGCTGCAGCGCCTTGAGCGGCAGCGGTTCGCCTTTCTGGGCGACGGCCGAAATCCCGAGACTGACCAGGACGCCCCCAAGGAAGCCCGTCAGAATCCAGCTCAACGATCGATTTTTTCGAGTGCTCATGCACATTCCTAAGCGATGATCAGATCGCCGCGACAGCGCCGGCGCGTCACGGGCGATGAAGGATACATAGTACAGAAATTAAACGGAAAATAGTCCGCGGGAACCCGGCCCTATTTCAGCCAGACCTCGGGGTTGATGGGCGCCCCCTGGTGTCGCAATTCGAAATACAGACCGGGCTCGACCTGTCCGCCCGTGGCGCCGACCCGCGCCACCTCGTCGCCACGCGCCACCACGTCCCCGACCTGGCGCAACAGGGACTGGTTGTAGGCGTAGATGCTGAGGTATTGCTTGCCGTGGTCGATGATCAGCAGATTGCCGAAACCGCTGAGCCAATGGGAGAACACCACGCGACCGGCGGCCACGGCGCGCACGGGCGTACCCGTCGCCGCGCGCAACACGATGCCGCGCCACAGGCCGCCTTCGGGGCGCTGCGCGCCGAAACGGCCCTGGATATCTCCCTGGACAGGGCGAGGCAGGCCCTTGGTCAGGCCAGGGAATCCGTCCGCGGGCACGGCCTCGACGTCGGCCTTGCCCCGGGCATCGGCCTTGGGCCCGGCCGGCTCCTGCACGGCCGGTGCGGGCGGAACCGGCGCGCGATCCCGATCATCCTCGGGCGGCCGGGGTGCTGGCGCTTCTTCCGTCCGCACATGGCGCTCGGCCTGCTCGCGCACCCGGCGCGCCTGCTCGGCGGCGCGCGCGCGTTCCCTTTCCTGGCGGGCTTTTTCGGCCTGCGCGCGGGCGGCCTGCTCACGCGCACGGCGTTCCGCCTCGGCCTTCAGCGCGGCCTGACGTCTGGCCTCGGCCCGGGCAATCTCGGCGTCCAGATCCTTGATCAGGCCACCCAGGCGCGCATCGCGCGCATGAAGCTGCTTCGCCTGACCGCGCTCATCGTCCAGCCGCGCCCGGATCTTGTCCAGCACCTCGCGACGCTGCGCCTGCAGGGCCTGCAGATCATGGCGGCGTTGTTCGACATCGGCCCGCACCGCGTCGAGATCGCGACGGCCATCGTCGGTCTGCCGCCGCAGGTCGGTCAACCGGTCCAGCGTGCTCCGCAAGGCGTCGAGCGCCTGCGTGCGGGACCGGGTGACGTAGGCCAGCCAGGCCAGTTCGCGGCCGATCTCCTGTGGGTCGCGTCCCGAAAGCAGCGCGGTCCAGGGCGACAGCCCGCTGGCGTACTGGGCGCGCAGCTGGTCCGCCAGGGCTTTCTGCTGCCGTTCAAGTTCGCCGGACTGCTGGTCGCGCGCGGCGTCCAGCCGGCGCAGGGTGTCCCGCAACTCGGCCTGGCGCCGGTCCAGTTCCACCAGTTCGCGGCTGACGTCGGAAATCGCCTGCTCGGAGGCCTGCAACGCGCGGCTGGCGTCCTCGCGCGAGGACTCCGACGCCTCGATCCGTTTTTGCAGCGCGTCGATCTGCTCGCGCAGGGCCTGCCGGTCCTCGCGGGCCTGCGCCTGACGCGACTGCAAAGACGTTTGCGCCTGGGCGCAGAATGCGGCCAGACACAGCAACAGCCCCAGGCCCGCGTGGCGCATATCAGGCCTGACGCGCCTTGCCCTGGTTGGCGACCGCCTGCATGGCGGCGCGGATCTGGTCCTCGTCGCCCAGGTAATAGTGGCGCAAGGGGCGCAGTTCGTCGTCCAGTTCGTAGACCAGCGGCTGGCCGGTCGGGATGTTCAGGCCGACGATGTCCTCGTCCGAGATCCCGTCCAGATGCTTGATCAGGGCACGCAGGCTGTTGCCGTGGGCCGAAACCAGCACCCGCCGTCCGGAACGGATGGCGGGTGCGATGGATTCATTCCAGAAAGGCACCACGCGATCCACCGTGTCGCGCAGGCATTCCGTGGCCGGCAGCTCACTGGCCGGCACCCGGCTGTAGCGCTTGTCGAAGCGCGGATGGCGCGGATCGTCCTCGGCCAGAGGTTCGGGGGCGATCGCATAGGCGCGGCGCCATTGCAGCACCTGGGCCTCGCCGTAGCGGGCGGCCGTCTCGGCTTTGTTCAGGCCCTGGAGCGCCCCGTAATGACGTTCGTTCAGCCGCCAGTGCAGGCCGATGGGCGTGTGCATGGCGTCCATGGCGTCCAGTGCGATCCACAGGGTACGGATGGCGCGCTTGAGCACCGAGGCGTAGGCCAGGTCGAACTCATAGCCTTGCGCGCGCAGCAGTTCCCCCGCCAGGCGCGCCTGTTCGCGTCCGGCGTCGGTGAGGTCGACGTCGGTCCAGCCCGTGAAGCGGTTTTCGAGATTCCATTGGCTTTCGCCATGGCGCATGAGTACCAGTTTATGCATGATCGACAGGCCCGAAAAGTTCAAAACTGCCGACCATTTTATAATCCCGGGGCTTTCTTTTTTTCCGACCCCTGTCACAGGAACCGCCGTGGACTTCTTACTCAGCCAGAACAACCTCTGGATTCTGCTCATCGCCCTGGCTTCCGGGGGCCTGCTGCTGTGGCCCAGCCTGTCCAAGGGACGCTCGACCGGACGCGTCGCGCTGGCCGAAGCCATCCGCCAGGTCAACCAGGAGCACGGCCAGTTCGTGGACCTGCGCCCCGCCGACCAGTTCAAGACCGGCGCCATCCCCCAGTCCCGCAACATCCCCCTGGATACGCTGGAATCGCATCTCAACAGCCTGCCCAAGGACAAGGCCATCGTGCTGGTCGACGCCCATGGGCGCGACGGCGCCAAGGCCGTGGCCCAATTGCGCAAGCACGGCTTCGATCGGGTATCCTGCCTCGAGGGCGGGCTGAACGCCTGGACCGAAGGCGGACTGCCCCTCAAGAAATCCTGACCGGAACCCCCCATCATGGCTCAAGTCACCATGTACTGCACCTCCGTGTGCCCCTATTGCGTGCGCGCCGAAATGCTGCTCAAGCAGCGCGGCGTGACGGACATCCACAAGATCTTCATCGACCGCGACCCGGCCCAGCGCGCCGTCATGATGGAACGCACCGGCCGGCGCACCGTGCCGCAGATCTACATCGACGAGCGCCACATCGGCGGTTTCGACGACCTCTCGGCCCTGGACCGCGCCGCCGGCCTGCTGCCCCTGCTGCAGGCCTGATTCCGGCCGGACCAGGCCGCCTCCCCACCCCTCACACCGGAACCCCTCATGTCCGACGAAAACCAAACCCAGAACGAACAGGCTCCCAGCTTCGGCCTGCAGCGCACCTACGTGAAGGACCTGTCGCTGGAAATGCCCAACGCGCCGGAAATCTTCCTCGAACAGGAAGGTCCGACCGTCGAGGTCTCCATCCAGGTCGGCGGCCAGCAACTGGCCGAATCCGTGTTCGAATCCACGGTGACCGCCACGGTGACCACGCGCATCGGCGACAAGGTCCTGTACCTGGTCGAACTCTGCCAGGCCGGCATCTTCGAGGCCGCCAACATCCCGGCCGAACAGCTCGACCCGCTGCTGGGCATCGTCTGCCCGACCATGCTGTACCCCTATCTGCGCGCCAATGTCGCCGACGCGATCACGCGCACCTCGATGCCGCCGCTGCACCTGAGCGAAATGAATTTCCAGGCCCTGTACGAGCAGCGCCTGGCGCAGCAATCGGGCGAAGACTCCGGCCTGATCCTGCCCCCCGGCGCGCGCAACTGACCGGGGGCCCGCACGTCATGGCGCCGGTCCGGCTTTGTGTCCTGGGCGCGGGCAGCTGGGGGACCGCCCTGGCGGCTCTTGCCAGCGCGCGGTCCGACGCCCTGATCTGGGCCCGCGACCCCGAACTGGCGCGGATCATCGACCAGCAACACATCAATCCGCGCCGCCTGCCCGACATCGTCCTGCCGCCCGCCCTGCGGGCGACCGGCGACTTCGACGCCGCGCTGGCGCACGTGCTCGACGGACCCGAACCGTCGGACCGCCTGATCGTGCTGGGCGTGCCCATGGCGGGCCTGGCCGACATCTGCCGGCGCATCGCGCAGGCCCTGCCGGTCCGAGGCCCCGACGCCGCGACGGTCCATCTCTTGTGGACCTGCAAGGGCATCACGCCCGACACCCATGAATGGCCCCACCAGATCGTCGCCGAAGCCCTGTCCGGCATCGCCTGGTTGCGCACGGGTGTGCTGTCCGGGCCATCCTTCGCCCGCGAAGTGGCCCAAGGCCTGCCGGTCGCCCTGACGGTCGCCAGCCGCGATCCGGACACCGGCCGCGCGGCCCAGGCGGCTTTCCATGGCACCCAGGCGCGCATCTACGGTACCCGGGACGTCATGGGCGTGGAGGTCGGCGGCGCACTGAAGAATGTCATGGCCATCGCCTGCGGCATCAGCGACGGCCTGCGGCTGGGCACCAACGCCCGCGCCGCCCTGATCACGCGCGGCCTGGCGGAAATCCAGCGTCTTGGCGTGGCGCTGGGAGGCCAGGCGGACACATTCGTCGGCCTGACCGGGTTGGGCGACCTGGTCCTGACCGCCACCGGCGAGCTGTCCCGCAACCGTCAGGTGGGCGTCGCCATCGGCCAGGGGCGGACGCTGGACGACATCCTGGCGGGCGGCATGACCGCCGAAGGCGTCCGCTGCGCCCGCGCCGCCCAGGCCCTGGGCCGGCAGCACGGACTGGACCTGCCCATCACCGACGCCGTCTGCGATGTGCTGTTCGGCGGTGTCGCGCCGCCCCAGGCCGTGGCCGCGCTGCTGGCGCGCGATCCGCGCGACGAATGATGCCGAGCCGGCAGGCGCTCCGGGGTCAGAGTCCGCCCGCGTAGCCCGCCTGCCGCCAGGCCTCGAAGATCGTGACCGCCACGGCATTGGACAGGTTCAGGCTGCGCTGTTGCGGCTGCATCGGCAGCCGGACGCGCTGCGCCTGAGGAAAGAAGGCCAACTGCCCGTCCGACAGGCCCGCGGTTTCCCGGCCGAACACGAAGACGTCCCCCGGCCGGAACGCATGGCCGCCGATCAGGGATGATCCGCGCGTGGTCAAGGCGAAACGCCGCGCGGGATCACCGCCGATCGCCGCCAGCGCCTCGCCCAGGCCATCGTGCACCCGCATGTCCGCCCACTCGTGATAGTCCAGGCCCGCGCGCCGCATGCGCGCGTCGTCCAGCGCGAAACCCAACGGCCGTACCAGGTGCAGGAAGGCGCCGGTATTGGCCGCCAGGCGGATCACATTGCCGGTATTGGGAGGGATTTCGGGTTCGACGAGAACGATGTGAAACATGGGACGGAAGCCAGGGAGCCGGTCAACGGCCTCTATTGTAAGACCCGGCCGCCGGGCGGCTCGCAGCGTCGATCCACAGTACGGGCAAGCACCCAGCCCTCGACCCGCGCAGCGCCGGCCTCCTTCAGCGCCAGTGCGACCGCCTGCAGCGTCGCGCCTGTGGTCAACACGTCGTCGATCACCGCGATCCGCCCGCCGGACAGGCCGTCCCTGACGCCGCAGGTGAAGACCCCGTCCTGGGCCTGCAAGCGCAGCACGCGATCCCGCCCCACCTGCCGGGCGCCTTCGCGCACCCGCCGCACGCCGTCGAGGCGGCAGCGCGTCCCCAGCCGCCGGGCCAGCAGGCGGGCCACCTCGGCCGGCGGACTGAATCCGCGCCGCAAAAGCGCCTCGCGCCGGGCCGGCACCGGCACGATCCAGTCCGGCGGATCCGCCCGCCGCCCGGCAGAGCGCACCGCCCGCGCCAGTTGATCCGCCAGCAGGCCCGCCAGGGACAGGCGGCAACGGATCTTGTAGTCATGGATCAGATCCCGCCCCAGGCCGGTGTAGTCGAATGCGGCCACGACGCGGTCGTAGGCCGGCGCGGCCGCGCCGCAGTCTGGACAGCGTCCGCCGTCAAGCGGGTGTGCACAGCGCGGGCAACGCGGCCGCGCCGCGGCCGGACGCAGGCGCGCCAGGCAATCGGGGCACAGGCCCTGGCAGGCCACGCGCCGCCCACAGCCCGGACAGTCGGCCGGAATCCAGTCGCGCCAGCGCTTGATCGGCGGATGCAGCATAATGGCGTGTCCTTTCGCAGGAAACCTCCATCACAGCACGCTTCGGGCCGCCCCGGAGCCGGTCTTGATCGTTTATGCCACAGCTTCCCCGTCTGCCCATCGACCCCCAGGCCGTGACGCGCCAGTTCGCCCGGCGCGCGCCGCTCGACGCCCCGCAATTCCTGTACGGGGAAATCGCCCAGCGCATGCTGCGCCGCCTGAGCTACATCCGCATCGCGCCGCACGACATCCTGGATGCGGGCTGCGGCGCCGCCCACGCGCTGGATCCGTTGCGCGCCCGCTATCCCGACCAGCATTACACCGGCCTGGACGCCTGCGGCGCGCTGCTGGAAGCGGCGCGCGAACGCTACGCGGCCAGGCCCGGCTTCTGGCACCGCCTGCGCAACAAACCCACGCCGAAGCCGGATTTCCGGCAGGCCGACCTGGCCGAGACCGGCCTGCCGGACGAAAGCCTGGATCTGGTCTGGTCGAATCTGGCCCTGCACTGGCACCCCGAGCCCCACCTGGTGCTCCAGGAATGGCGCCGCATCCTGCGCAACGACGCGCTGGCGATGTATTCCAGCCTGGGGCCCGGCTCCTTCCGCGAGCTGCGCGAGGCCCTGGCCGAGGCCGATCTGGACACGCAGCCCATGGCATTCGTGGACATGCACGATTTCGGCGACCTGATGCTGCAGGTCGGATTCGCCGATCCCGTCATGGACCAGGAAATCATCACCCTGACCTACAAGACCGCAGACAAGCTGCTGGAAGATGTCCGCGCGCTGGGTGGCAACCCCCACCCCGGACGCCGCCGCGGCCTGCCGGGCCGCGCCTGGCGCGAACGCCTGGTCCGGGCGCTGGAACGCCGCCGCCACGCCGACGGCACGATCCATCTGAGCCTGGAAGTCGCCTACGGCCACGCCTGGCGGGTCGCCGCGCGGCGCGGCGTGTTCGGCGACCTGCCCGTCACCACGTTCAAACGCGCCCAGCCCCTGGAAGCCGGCAAGCCGCCCCCGCGCGTAGTGCCGCGCAAGCCGGACGAGGAAACCTGAAAGAGTCTGCGTGCGGCGCCCTAGACCGGCACGCCGTACAGGTCGTATTCGTCCGCGTCCTCGATGCGCACCTGGAGCAGATCGCCCGGGGCGCAGCCGGCGGCGTCGCGCAGCAGCACGCTGCCATCGATCTCGGGGGCGTCCGCCATGGAACGGGCGGTGGCGCCGCCCTCCGCGTCGACTTCGTCCACCAGCACCGTCAGTGTGCGGCCGATCCTGGCCGCCAGACGCCGCGTGGAGATCGCCTGCTGATGCGCCATGAAGCGCTCCCAGCGTTCGGCCTTGACTTCGTCGGGCACGGGGTCGGCCAGCTCGTTGGCGCGCGCGCCCTCGACCGGGGAATACTGGAAACAGCCGACGCGGTCGAGCTGGGCTTCCGTCATCCAGTCGAGCAGGTACTGAAAGTCCTCCTCCGTTTCGCCGGGGAAGCCGACGATGAACGTGGACCTCAGGGTCAGGTCCGGACAGGCCTCGCGCCACTGGCGGATGCGGGCCAGAGTGCGATCCTCGAAGGCGGGGCGCTTCATGGCCTTCAGGATGCGCGGACTGGCGTGCTGAAAGGGAATGTCCAGATAGGGCAGGATACGGCCTTCCGCCATCAGAGGGATCAGTTCGTCCACGTGGGGATAGGGATAGACGTAGTGCATGCGCACCCAGACGCCGAATTCCCCCAGGGCGCTGGCCAGCTCGGTCAGCCGGGTCTTGACCGGGCGCCCCTCCCAGAAGCCGGTGCGGTACTTGACGTCC
>DISE01000123.1 GCA_002421865.1 Castellaniella sp. UBA6218 | reverse complement strand
CGCTCAAAATAGTTGACGCCACCCAGTCCGTGCGTACCAGCTTGCGTAGCCGGTCAACCGAGCCTAGACCAGGCACCGTTCACCGTCAGCCATGCCCGCCGCATAGTTCAGGCAATCGAACGAACGATGCCCCCATCGACTCGCAGTGCGGCTCCGGTGGTTGCAGAAGCTTGCTTTGAGCATGTATACACCACCATGTTGGCGACCTCTTCAGTGGTGGCGAATCGGTTGATCAGCGTCGTCGGGCGGGCGATTTTCAGGAACTGTTGTTCGGCTTGCTCCTGAGTGATGCCTTGTTCTTGCGCCGTCGATTTCATCCAGCTGGATAGAATCTCGGATCTTGTCGGTCCGGGCAGTACGGCATTGACGGTGACGCCCGTTCCGGCAACGAGTTCGGCCAGTCCGCGTGAGACAGCGAGAATCGCAGTCTTGGTAACGCCGTAGTCGATCATTTCCTTCGGGATGTTCAGCCCGGATTCACTGCTGACGAACACCACACGCCCCCAGCCGCGTGCCATCATTTTCGGCACGTAATGACGGGCGGTGCGCACGCCGCTCATTACGTTAAGCTGGAACAGTTCCAGCCATTCGCTGTCGTCTTGGTCGAAAAAATTGTTCAGGTGTGCGGTGCCGGCATTGTTGACGAGGATATCCGCGTCTGGCGCTTGTCCGAACAGCACTGCACACCCTTGTGCAGTGGAAACGTCAGCCGCAACGCCGGCCAATTCGGCCTCTGGAAACAGGGCGCGCATCTCGCGCAATGTGACATCGACACGTTTCTGTGTGCGCCCGTTGATGATAACCGTTGCGCCTGCACGCGCCATCCCTTCAGCAATTGCACGGCCAATGCCCGCAGTGGAACCGGTCACGATGGCCTTGCGTCCCTTGAGTTCGATATGCATAAAATTTTTCTCTGTTCGATGAACGGTCAGCCCGCCAGCTTTGTCACTTCGGCTTCCGCCGCACGCCCCTGATGCTTGCCCGATTGAGACTGAAACTCGCACTGGTTCAGTTGGATTTGACGAGATCCTGGAAGATCAGCGGAGCCCAGGTGTGTCCACGCGCTTGGACGAGCGCGCCGCCTTCGGCGAGCTTGCCCAGTTGCACCGGCGCGAATCCAAGGCGTTCTGCCAGCACGGCAACTGGCGGAACCGAGTTGCCATCATCGCTGGCGAGAAAGACGACGCGGCGCCCGCCCTCAACCCGTGGGTCGGCAGCCAATAGATCGGCGGGTAGGTGATTGAAGCCTTTCACGAATTTGGTGCCATTGAAGGCCCTGGCAATGACAGCGGAGGATGGCAGCCCTCCAAGTTCTTCGACTGGCACGCCATAAGCATTGGTGACGTCAATAATCGTCTTCCCCTGCCAGTTCGGCAGGGCTTTGGCGACAGCCGTATGCTCCCGAAAAGGGACGGCAAGGAAAATGACGTCAGCCTTGACAGCTTCAGACAAGGTTTTGGGAATGACCGTGGACCCGATTGCGGCTGCATCGGACGCAAAGCTTTCCGGGTCGCGCGTGGTGGCTACAAATACTTCGATGCCATTGCGGAAAAATGCCTTGGCCAGCGCGTGACCGATCTTGCCAAAGCCGATAATTGCGTAACTCATATGTTCTCCTTGGATTTTGAGGCGTGGTCAGAGCTTGTAGCCGCCACTCGCCTCGATCGTCTGGCCAGTCACCCAATGGCCTTCATCGGAAGCCAGGAACGCCACGACAGCGGCGATTTCCGAAGGCTCGCCAAAGCGACCCAATGCGATTTCAGCCTCGACCGCTTTCACGAGTTCGGGGCTCTCTCTGAAGGCGGCATTCGCGTCCGTTCGCGTATAGCCTGGTGCGACGGCGTTCGCAGTAATTCTGCGTGGCCCGAGTTCGGCCGCGAGCGTATGAGTCAAGGTGTTGATGGCCGCTTTGGCCATTGAGTAGACAGGTGCGGCTGTCACAGGCTTCGTGGCGGCAGCAGAAGAGATATTGATGATGCGCCCACCATCGGCGAGACGATCCAGGGCGGTCTGGACAATGAAAAAGGGCGCGCGGGCATAGACCGCCATCAAGGTATCCCAGCTGTCCGGCGTCGCATCTTTGAAGCCAACCCAGCCGGAATTACCTGCGTTGTTGACCAGGATGTCGAGGGTTTTGTTCCCGTTCCTCTTGGTGAACTCATTGTCGAGTCTTTCGAACAAGATCGGGACGGTTGCCGGGTCAACGAGGTCCGCGTGGATCGCGAACGCCGTGCCCCCGGCTTTCTCGATTGCCGCGACCGCTTCGTCTGCACCAGATTTGCTGGCGTTGTAGGTCAGCGCGACCATGGCGCCATCCTTTGCAAGACGTTCGGCAATGGCGCGGCCAATGCCTCGCGATGCCCCGGTAACGAGAGCAGTCTTGCCTTTGAGAGAGTGTTCCATTTGATTTTCCTTGTATGTGTATTCACACAGCTGAATCACTGGCATGGCCAGTAGAGCGTGACGCGTCAGATTTGCGCCAGGCCGCCGTCAACGGCACCAGTAGCGCCCCCAGTGATCACAGCAGTCTTTCCATTCAGTCTATTCATGATGCATCGCCGAGTCGGCGTCCTATGTTGAAGCTAAAAAGCAGTCTAGAGTCCTTGACGCATCAATACAATTGACGAAAAATTACTCAATTCAATCTATTGTTTAGATAAATAATGCTCGATAACGTGACCATTAACCAACTGCGCGCATTCGTTGCGGTATGCGATCAGGGAAGCTTTTCGGGTGCGGCTCGAAAGCTCAGGCGTGCACAGTCCGCCATCAGCCATGCGATTAAGGCGTTAGAAAGGGCGTTCGATGTCGAGTTGTTCGAGCGACACTCAAGAAAAGCGCAGCTCACTGCGGCCGGGCACAGTCTCTTGTCGGACGCGCGAGCGGTGATCTCACGCACGGAAGAGATGAAGAATCGTGCCAGTTCGATCGCCCGGAACGGTGCGCCGCAGGTTTCGGTCGCAATCGATGCTTATTTCCCGCGCGCCCACCTGATTGATTGCTTGCGGACACTGCAAGCGGAGTTCCGCAATGCTGTGATCAACCTGCGGATCACGACCATGCAAGGCGGCGAGGGCCTGGTACTCGAAGGGATGTGTGCCCTCGCCGTCACGATCGAGAACGTGCCGGAGGTAAACCCGGATGCCATAGAGCGCCAATGGCTGTGCGAGGCTGAGATGGTGACGGTGTGCGCGCCATCACATCCGCTCGCGTCGACACCGAAACCTATCCCGATTGACGAGTTTGGGAGATCCGTTCAGATCGTCGTGACGGACAATCAGCCAGGCGCGGAAAAGACCCAACAGGGCGTCGCTGGCAAGCGCCAGTGGCTGGTCAATGACCTCGGTGCCAAGCGTGATCTTCTCAACGCCGGTCTCGGCTGGGGGCACTTGCCACGGCACCTCGTCCGCGATGATCTGGCGAGCGGGCGGCTCGTCGAACTTGAACGCCACGCCTGGCACCTTGGTTCGCTCACGTTCATGATCTCGCAACGACGGGGGTATAACCTATCCCCATGCGAGTCGCGACTGATCGAGCTGCTTGGCAAACCTCAATCCATCCCCGAGGATGAATCGGCCCGGAATCGCTAGACACCCACAAACGGACACTTCAGGCATGAGCCTCGGGGCGACTGCCGACCCGAATTGCTTTCTCAAGCCGCCGCCAGCATGCCGCCTGCGCGCTGCCGCTTGATCATCAGCGCGATCAAGGCGGCGGCGATGCCGGTGGCGCCCGAGAGCACGAAGGCCGTCAGGTAGCTGCCGGACACTTCGCGCACGAAACCGCCCATCCAGGCCGCCGTGGCGGCGCCGATCTGGTGGCCGGCGACGATCCAGCCGAACACCACCGGGGCGTCGCGGTCGCCGAAGATGTCGGTGGCCAGGCGCAGCGTGGGCGGCACGGTGGCGATCCAGTCCAGGCCGTAGAACACGGCGAAGATGGACAGACTGTAGAGTGAGAAATCGGTGTAGGGCAGCACCATCAGCGACACGCCGCGCAGACCGTAATACACGAACAGCAGCTTGCGCGGGTCGTAGCGGTCGGTGAGCCAGCCCGAAGCCGTGGTGCCGACCAGGTCGAACACCCCCATCAGCGCCAGCAGGCCCGCCGCCTGGACTGCGGCGATGCCGTGGTCGCCGCACATCGCGATCAGGTGCGTACCCACGAGACCGTTGGTGGTGAAGCCGCACACCCAGAAGGTGGCGAACAGGAACCAGAAGGCGCGGGTGCGGCTGGCACGCCCGAGCGCGCCGAAGGTGGCTGCGATCAGGCCCGTGCGCGGCGCGGGGGGGGCGGGGGGATCGGCCGGGTCGCTGCCGTAGGGCAGCAGGCCCACGCTGGCGGGGCTGTCGGGCACCAGCCACCAGACCAGCGGCACCATCGCCACCATGGCGATGGCCACGGCCCAGACGGCGCGCGTCCAGTCGCCGGACGAGGCCAGCCCCGCCAGCAGGGGCAGGAAGATCAGGTTGCCGGTGGCGGTGCTGGCGGTGAGGATCCCCATGGCCAGGCCGCGGTGCTTGAAAAACCAGCGGTTGGCGATGGTGGCGCCCAGCACCGTGGCCACGGCGCCCGATCCGATTCCCGAGAAAACGCCCCACAAGGCGATCAGGTGCCAGGTCTGGGTCATGTAGGCGCTGGCGGCGGAAGACACCGCCATGACGGCCAATGCCGTCAGCAGCACGCGGCGCAGGCCAAAGTGGTCCATGGCGGCGGCCGCGAAGGGGCCCACCATGCCGTAGAAGAAGATGCCGATGGCGGCCGCCAGCGAGATGGTCGACCGGCTCCACCCGAAGGCCAGTTGCAAGGGGTCCAGCAGGACGCTGGGTGTGGCGCGCAGCCCGGCCGAAAACAGCAGGCAGAAGAAAATGACGCCGACCACCACGAAGGCGTAGCGTTGGCCCAGGCGGGGAGCGGGGAGGGGGCTTGCGAAACGCGTGGAGGGAGGCATGGGATGTTACTGGTCGGTACGTTCGGAACGGCATATAATACGTACCGATCAGTAACATCGTCAAGCAAAGCCATGAAAAAGATACCGCAGCTCGCTCCTCCGCCGGACGATCAGGATCGCGCGCCGAAGGCCGGGCCTTTGCCGCGTGCGGCCGACCGCATCCGCAGCAGCGCGCGCGATCTGTTCTACCACCAGGGCATCCGGGCGGTCGGGGTGGATGCCATCGTCGCCGAGGCGGGCGTGACCAAGCCCAGCCTCTATCGCAGCTTTGGCTCGAAGGACGATCTGGTGGTGGCCTATCTGCGGGACTACGAGATCGAATTCTGGCGGCGTTTCGAGGCCGCGGTCGAAGCCCATCCGGGCGATCCGCGCGCGCAGATCCTGGCTTATTTCGCGAGTCTGGCAGAACGGACTTCCCGGTCGGAGTATCGGGGCTGTGGCTTGACCAACGCGTGCATTGAATATCCCGAACCCGACCATCCCGCCCGGCAGGTGTCGGTGGCCAGCAAACAACGGGTGCGGGCGCGCCTGGCCGAACTGGCGCGCCAAATGGGCGCGGGCGACCCCGAAGCGCTGGGCGATGGCTTGCTGCTGTTGCTGGAAGGCGCCTGTGCTTCCAGCCAGGTGCTCGGCGCGGAAGGGCCGGTGCGCCACCTGGCGGATGCGGCGGCCCGTCTGATCGATGCCAGTCTGAAATAGGGCGGGATTTCAGGCGGGGCGCACGGGACCGGATGTGCTGCCGAAGATCGGTTCGGTCTCGACGAATGCCTGCAGGTGATCCAGCAGCGCGCGCACCCGGGCGGGCAGATAGCGCTGCTGCGGCCACACTGCGAACAGAGGGCGGGGCCTGGGCAGCCAGTCTTCGAGCAGGCTCGACAGGGTGCCGCGTGCGATGCCGTCGAGCGTGAACGTGGCGGGGCAGAGCAGGATGCCCAGGCCGGCTTCGGCCGCGGCGACGGCGAGCCTCATTTCATTGGCCCGCAGGCGCGCGGTGGGCCGCACGGTCGATTCGATCCCGGTGGTCGGGTCGCGCAGGGACCATTCCTGCAGCGGCATGGAGACGACCGCGTCGTGCGCGGCCAGATCCCGCGCGGTGGCGGGCGTACCGCGCCGGGCCAGATAGGCGGGCGCGGCGACCAGGCGCACGCCGAGCTGCCCCAGGCGTCTGTGGGTCAGCAACGAGTCGGCCTGCTCGCCGACCCGGATGGCCAGGTCGGCCCCGCTTCCGACCAGATCCTGAATCGTGTTGCTGAGCTGGAGTTCCAGGCTGACCTCGGGGTACAGCCGCAGGAATCCGAGCCAGGCGGGCGTGAGGGGGCCACTGGCAAGATTCACCGGCGCCAGTACGCGGATGTGGCCCGCGATGCGGCGCAGGTTGTCGTCCAGGGAACGTGTGGCCTGCCCCAGCGCGTGGATCAGAGGCCTGCATTGCTCGTAGTATTGCAATCCTTCGGCGGTCGGCTGGAGCCGGCGCGCGCTGCGATGCAGCAGGCGGCAGCCGAGTTCACGCTCGAGGGCCTGGAGGCGGCGGGTGACCGTGGCGGCGGGCAAGTCGAGGCGCTCGGCGGCTGCGCTCAGGCTGCCGGCTTCGACGATGGTGACGAACAAGGCCAGGGCGTCCAGCATGCTATCGCTCTATGATTTCAATTATCGAAATTATAGATTGATGGATAAGATATGGTTCCTGTTTTGGATGGAATTCATACTGTGCGCCATATCCACACAGGAGCTTTCCATGTCTTCCACCCAACGCCTTCGACTCGTCTTCGCCGCCCTCATGTCCCTCTGGATGTCCCTGTTGATGACTGCGTTCGTGGTCTGGCTGAATCTTGGCCTGGATGCGGCCTATCTGAGGCATTGGGGACACGCCTTTGCCGCCGCCTGGCCGGCGGCGTTCACCATCGTGCTGCTGTTCGGGCCGGCGGTGCAGCGGCTCAGCCAGCGGGTGTCCCTCTGGCTGCCCGCGCCGGAAGGGCGGGATTGACCTCAGGCGTCGGCCCCGCAGCCTTCCAGGGCCGGATAGTCTGTGTAACCCTCGGGGCCCGGGGCGTAGAAGGTCTCGGGCTGAGGCGCGTTCAGCGACGCGCCCTGCGCAAAGCGTACGGGCAGGTCGGGATTGGCGATGAACAGCCGGCCGAAAGCGGCCGCGTCGGCGCGTCCCCGCGCCAGCCAGTCGGCCGCCTTTTCCAGATCGAGGGCCTCGTTGGCGATCAGGCAGCCCGGAAATTTCTCGCGCATCATCGGCGCCAGGCTGTCGGGGCCTTCGTATTCGCGCAGGCACAGAAACGCGATGCCGCGCCGGCCCAGGGCCTCGGCCACATGACCGAAAGTCTCGGCCGGCCGGTCGTCTCCCATGTCGTGGGAATCGCCCCGGGGGGACAGGTGCACGCCGACACGTCCGGGTGCCCAGGTTTCCAGAATCGCGTCCGTGATTTCCAGCAGCAGGCGGGCGCGGTTCTCGACCGGGCCGCCGTAGGCGTCGGTGCGCCGGTTGGTGCGGCTTTGCAGGAACTGGTCGATCAGGTAGCCATTGGCGGCGTGGATCTCCACGCCGTCGAAACCGGCGGCCAGGGCGTTTTCCGCGCCGCGCCGGTAGGCTTCGACGATGCCGGGAATTTCCCCGGTTTCCAGGGCGCGTGGCGTGACATAGGCTTTTTTGGGACGCACCAGGCTGACTGTGCCGGCGGGCTGGATGGCGCTTGGGGCGACCGGGGCCGCGCCGTCCAGGTACAGGGGGTCGGAGATACGGCCGACGTGCCAGAGCTGCAGGACGATGCGTCCGCCCGCCTCATGCACGGCTGCGGTGACTTTCTTCCAGCCCTCGATCTGGGCGTCGGACCAGATGCCGGGGGTGTCGGGGTACCCGACGCCCATCGGGGTGACGGCCGTGGCCTCGCTGATGATCAGGCCCGCGCTGGCGCGCTGTCGATAGTATTCGACCATCAGTTCGCCGGGAATGCGTCCGGGCTCGGCCCGACAACGGGTCAGGGGAGCCATGATGATGCGATTGGGCAGCGACAGGTCGCCGAGCTGTATTGGATCGAACAAGGTATGCATGGAGGATTTCCAGAGTGGCTGGTGCGTACGTTTTGGACGACGTATGATACGTACCTGTAAGTAACATTGTCAAGCATCCGGACCCGCGCCCAGTCCGCCGGAACCGTGCCCCGGCGTGCCGCTGCATGGGAATACCTCCCGGACGTGCGCCTGGAGAGGCACAATGCATGAATGCGGCGTCCGGATGCGAAGTCCGCCATCCGGCGGCCGATATGCATGGTCCGGGGATCGACTCGGGCCGATTCAGAACAGGAGACGCATGATGGCGAAGAAATTGCTGATGCTGGTGGGCGACTACGTCGAAGACTACGAGGTCATGGTGCCCTTCCAGGCGCTGAAGGCCGTAGGGCACGATGTCGATGCGGTGTGTCCGGGCAAGCGGGCGGGTGAATGGGTGGCCACGGCCGTCCACGATTTCGACGGCGCCCAGACCTACAGCGAAAAGCCCGGGCACCGTTTCACGGTGAACCGGGATTTCGACGCAGTGGACGCGGCAGCCTATGACGGGCTGGTGATCCCCGGCGGCCGAGCGCCTGAATATCTGCGCATGGATGAGCGCGTGCTGGCGATCGTGCGGCATTTCGCAGGCGCCGCCAAACCCATCGCGGCCATCTGCCATGGCGCCCAGCTGCTGGCGGCGGCCGGCGTGCTCCAGGGCCGCACGTGCTCCGCGTATCCGGCCTGCGCGGCGGAAGTCCGCCTGGCGGGCGGCCGGTACGCCGACATCGCGGTGGATCAGGCGCATACGGACGGCAATCTGGTGACCGCGCCGGCCTGGCCCGCGCATCCGGCCTGGATCTCCCAGTTCCTGGTGGTGCTGGGCACGCGCATCCAGCACTGACGCGCCGAAACGGATCTTCCGGATCGCGCATCCAATGGCCCGAAACGCGGCGATTTCCGCCGCGCATATCGGGAGATTCTCATGTCCTCACGTTCATTCCTGACGGCCGCAGCGGCCGCCGTGGCCCTTGGTCTGGGCGCGCCCGCGGTCCAGGCCGCAGGCGCATCCGTGTTGAAGGCGCCGCCGGCCGCCCCCTACAAGGCGGTCAGTTCGCTGGTGAAGCTGCCTGATTTCGTCCCCGGCATGGGGCAGTTGTTCGTCGAACCCGCCACGCTGCCGGCCGGGCCGTTCCTGGGCTACGACCATGAGGGCCGCCTCGTGAACACCACCTATATGATCCCGCTGTCGCTGATGAAGCCCGACATGCATCTGAACGATCTGAAGGTGCCGGCCGGCGTCAAAGTGGATCACGTCGACATCATGTACAACGCGGGCCATCCTGGCGTGGAGGAGCCGCACGTCCACATCGTGTTGTGGAACGTGCCGGCCGCGCAGGAAAGCCGCGTGGCGAAATGAGCGCGCCTGTGCATGACCCGCGCCGCCGGCTGCTGCTGGGCGCCGGCGGCGGCCTGCTGCTGGCGGCCGTTCTGCCGCGGCCGGCGGGCGCCGGCGACGCCCTGGAGATCGGCATGTCCGGCACATCGACCGGATCCGAAGTCTGGTTCCGGCCCCGGGGTTTGCTGGTGCGGCCGGGCCAGGCCGTCCGCTGGGTCAATCGCGATGCGGGCAACGTCCATACCTCCACGGCCTATCATCCGGCCAACGGCAAGCCGCTGCGCATGCCGGAGGGCGCGAAGCCGTGGAACTCGGACTACCTGCTGCCCGGGCAATCCTTCACCGTGGTATTCGACACGCCCGGCGTCTATGACTATTTCTGCCTGCCGCACGAGCATGCGGGGATGGTCGGGCGGATCGTGGTGGCGGGCGCAGATGCCGCGCGCCCCTATGCCGCAACGGATGCGCGACTGCCCCAGGCTGCAGCCGAAGGTTTTCCGGATGTGGCGGCCATCCTGAAACAGGAGCGGGTCGATTGACCGGGCGCCGGGCCTGGGCCGGGCGAGTCTGTCGCGCCCGGCCCAGGCCCGGGCTTTTCAGTGGGCGGCCGCGCGCGCCCGGGCCAGCACGCCGGCCACGATGCGGTCGCAGCGGTCGCCGGCGAAGGAGAACGCGCCCGCCGCGCGCGGATCGAAATCCGGCCGCAGTGCTTCCTGCAGCAGACGGCGGGCGCGCATGAAGCGCACGCGCACGGTGGCCTCGGGCAGTCCCAGGACAACGGCAACCTCGGCGGCCGGCATGTCCTCCACGGCGCGCAGCATGAAGACCGTGCGGTAGAGGTCGGGGAGTTCGTCGATGCGTTGCTCCAGCCGATGCCGCAGCTCGGCGCGCCAGACCAACTGGTCTGGGCCGGCTGTTGCGGGGGCGGCGGTATCGGGATCGTGCATCGGCATGGCGTCCTGTTCGTGAGGAACCTGGTATGCGGATTGGATGAGGTTCTCGCGCGATTTGTTTCGCCTTCGGCGCATGAGGGCTTCATTGATGGCGATGCGCGTCAGCCAGGTCGCGGGCCGGGCCTCGGCGCGAAAATCCTGCAAATGTCCATATGCTTTCCACCAGGCCTCCTGGACGGCGTCCTCGGCCTCGGCCTCGTCGCGCAGGATGCTGCGCGCCGCCCGGTAGAGTTGCTGGTTATGACGGCGCATCAGGGCTTCGAAGGCCGTCAGGTCGCCGTCCGCCGCGCGGCCGATCAGGGCGAGGTCATCCGCCGCCGGATCGTGCTGGAACTGGATGTCCACATGAACTCCTGAAAGAATACCGTCGGCATTGGATGCGGCCGGACCGGAAAACGTTTCGTGCCGCGCCGGGGAGGCGGCCTGATGCGCGTCGCCTCCGCGCGGCGGGGCGCATCAGGCCGGCTTGCGTCCGGGCAGGTCTTCCAGGGTCTGCAGAGCCAGGTTGGAGTGGGCGTAGGCGCCGCCCGCCCGCATTTCGGCCGCCACCCAGATCGCTTCCATGATTTCCGCGTCGGATGCGCCCGCGCGGGCCGCGCCTTCGGTGTGGCCCTTGATGCAATAGGGGCACTGAGTCACGTGGGCCACGGCCACGGCGATCAGTTGCTTGGTCTTCGTGTCCAGCGCGCCGGGCGCGAATACGGCCTTGCTGAAGGCCTTGAACGCGGACAGAGCCTCGGGCGCCAGTTCGGCGCGCCGCTTGGCCAGTCCGGCGGTGGGGTGGGGATACATCGGGGAATCCATGATGCGGGTCTCCAGGGACTGTGATCGGAACCATCATAGACCTGCGCCGGGCGTGCCGCCAGGAAGGCCATGGGCCGGGCGGGGATTCGGCGCGGCCATCGCCCATTCGGGACCGGATGCGGCCAGCCTACAATGGCGGTTTTCCCTTTTCGGGTAAATCGTATGGAAGCCAGACGGCCCATGGACGGCCTTGCCTGCGGCCTGATGCTGGTGTTGTGCCTGATCTGGGCCATGCAGCAGATCGTGCTGAAGGCCACCGCCACGGACTTCGCCCCCATGTTCCAGATCGCCGTGCGCAGCGCCGTCGCCGGTGTGCTGTTGGGCCTTTTCATGGCCTGGCGCGGCGAGCGTCTGGACGGGATCCTGGGCCTGTGGCGCCCGGGACTCCTGGCCGGCACCCTCTACGCCCTGGAATTCGTGCTGGTGGGTGAAAGCCTGCGCCATACCTCGGCGGGCCATGTCGTGGTGCTGCTTTACACGGCGCCGATTTTCGCGGCGTTGGGACTGCACTGGAAACTGCCCGATGAACGCCTGGCCGCCGTGCAGTGGCTGGGCGTGGCGCTCGCCTTCGGCGGGGTGGCGCTGGCGTTCCTGTGGCGTGACGGCGGCGCACGGGCGGCGGGCGACGCCATGCTCTGGGGCGATCTGCTGGCCTTGCTCGGCGGAGCCGCCTGGGGGGCCACCACGGTCGTGGTGCGGGTGACGCGGATGGCCGCCTTGCCGGCCAGCCAGACCCTGATGTACCAGTTGGTGGTGGGCGCGGCGTGGCTGCTGGCGGTTTCGTTCCTGTTGGGGCAGACGGATGTCCGCATGACGCCGACAGTCTGGACCAGCCTGGCTTTCCAGACGGTGTTTGTCGCCTTTTTCAGCTACCTGACCTGGTTCTGGCTGCTGCGCAAGTACCTGGCGTCCCGCCTGGGCGTGTTTTCTTTCCTGACGCCGCTGTTCGGCGTGGTCCTGGGGGCCTGGCTGCTGGATGAACCGCTCGGGGCGGGTTTCCTGGGGGGCACGCTGCTGGTGGTGTCGGGCGTCGTGCTGCTGAGCGGCTACGGCTGGTATCGTCAGTGGCGGGGCCGGCGGATCTGAGACGGAGCGGCTCAGGGCGCGACCGAGGCTCCCTGGATGCCATGGCGCGCCAGCGACCGTGCCACGAAGCCGGACGCCTTGCAGCGTTCCACGAAATCGGTCAGTGCGGCGGCGGCCCGCGCCGGGCGCGATTTCGGCAGGCCCATGGCCTGCTCGATCACCATGAACCGGCCGGGCAGCAGACGCACGCCGCCGACCCGGTCCGCGTCGGCCTGGAGCTGCTGTCGTACCCCGGCGGCCACTTCCTGGCCGCCGGCCAGGAAGTCGTCCACCACGCGCTGTGAATTTTCCGCCCGCACGATTTCGGCCCTTTGCAGATGGCGGCCGAGGTATAGATCGTAGGCGCTGCCCTGGCCCACCACGACGCGGTTGCCGGGCCTGTCGACCTCGACGTTGTCGCGCAGCGGGGAGTCCGCGCGCACCAGATAGGCGCCTTCGATGAGCACGTAGGGCGCGGTGAAGGCGATGCCTTCGCCGCGCTTGGGGTCGATGGCGAAGAAACCGATATCGGCGGCCTCTCCGGTGACAGCCTCGACCGACTGGATGGCCTTGTCGAACACTGCCAGCGCCAGGGGGACGCCGAGTTCCCGCGCCAGTTCCCCGGCCAGATCCACGGACACGCCCGAGACTTCGCTAGTGCCAGGGTCGCGGCGGGCCAGCAAGGGGTTGCCCAGATTGATGGAGGCGCGCAGGACCCCGGTGGGGGCGAGATCGTCGGACAGGGGCATGGCGGGCTCGATGGGAAGGCGATGATGCGATTGTAGAAGGATCGGTGTACCGTAGCGCATTGTGTCGCCTTCCGGAGCCTTTCATGCCGCATGCCGCCGCCCCGATCCCCAACTTGGCGCCCGACACGGCGCGCGCCGTCGTGTCCTTCTGGCGAGCGGCCGGACCCGCGCGGTGGTTTGCCAAGGACGCCGCCTTCGATGCCGAGTTTCGTGAGCGCTTCCTGGACGCCCATTTCGCCGCCGCGCGGGGCGAGCTTGAACACTGGCTGGATCAGCCCGAATCGGCGTTGGCCCTGATTCTGCTCCTGGACCAGTATCCCCGCAACGCCTTCCGGGACACCGGCCACATGTTCGCCACGGACGGTCTGGCCCTGGCCTGCGCGCGCCGGGCGCTTGTCTTCCTGGACCAGCTCGATCCCGCCCTGCGCGGCTTCGTCTGTCTGCCCTTCATGCATGCCGAAGACCTGGACGTCCAGGAGGAATCCGTGGCCCTGTACGAGCGCGAGGTGCCGGCATCGCTGAGCTGGGCGGTCGAGCATCGCGACATCGTCCGGCGTTTCGGTCGCTTCCCGCACCGCAACGGCGCCCTCGGGCGCGATACCACGTCCGAAGAGCGGCGTTTCCTGAACAGCGGCGGATTCGCGGGATGAGGCAGGACACAGAGCAGTCCCTGCGGACTGCTCTGTGCCTGACGAATCCGACCGGCATGCAGGCCGGGAGGTGGAGGGATGCTGCAACGTAAAGGCGCAGTCCCTGCGGACTGCTCTGTGCCTGACGAATCCGACCGGCATGCAGGCCGGGAGGTGGAGGGATGCCGCAACTGTAAAATGGTCCCAGCCTGACGAATCCGAACCGATTATTCCGAGCCTCCCATGTCAGATCTCCGCCCCGCCCCCCTGATCATCGAACCGTCCGCGGGCGAGCCCGCGCAGCTCTTTGTCGTGCTGCATGGCGAATCTGCAGCGCCGGATCAGGTGCTGGACCTGGTGGCGGCGATCCGCCAGGCCTTTCCACAGGCGCTGATCGTCCAGCCCCACGGTCCGTTCGGCGCGGATGCGGCCCGGCGCTGGATCGCCCGGACGGATCCGGACGCCGGGTCCTACGTCAGCCTGGTGGCCGAAGCGGGGGTCGCGCTGGCGGCCGAAGTCCGCGCGCTGCAGCGCGACCGTGGCCTGAGCGGCGAACAGACCGCCCTGGCGGGATTCTCCGAGGGCGCCGCCGTGGCGCTGGAAGCCGTCTGCGCCGATCCCGGACTGGCCGGCCGGGCGTTGTTGTTCTCCACCCGCTTCGCCACGTTGCCGCAGGCCGCGCCCATGTTGACTACCCTGCACCTGCTGCACGGCGCGGCGGATCGCGTCGCGCCCGTGGATCAGGCGCGCCAGGTCCATGGTCACCTGGCCGAGCTGGGCGGCGACGCGACCCTGGACATGGCGTCGAACGTTGGCCATGAACTGCACGACGCCTTGATCCGTCAGGCCATTGCGCGCCTGCAGACCTATCTGCCGCAACGCAGCTGGGAAGCGGTGATGGGAGCGCCGGACATGCGGGTCGACGAGTACGACGCCGACGACAGCGCGTCCGACGCGGACACCGGGGACGGCGGGACTCTGCATTGAAAGGGTCCACGGGGCGTGCGGGGCCGCGCCGGCCGCGGTCGTCCGGCCTTACAAACTCTGGCGTCGGCGGAAGGCGCGGCCCGCGGCCTGGGCGCACAGCACCAGAAGAGTCGACAGCACGATCATGAACAGCCCCAGGGCCGACAGCTTGCCCCAGAGGCCATCGTCCGCGTAGCCCAGGATCTGGATGGCCAGGACTTCCGTGCCGGGGCGTGACAGCACCACCGACACGGTCAGCTCGCGCAGGAACATGGTCGCCATCAGGATCCATGCGGACACGATGCCCGGGATCAGCAGGGGGATCACGATGCGCCGCAAGGTGGTCAGGCGGCCGGCCCCGCAGACCAGCGAGGATTCTTCCAGGTGGCCGTGGATCTGCACGAAGGCGCTGGCCAGGGGGCGCACGCCATAGGGCAGGTAGGCCGCGATATAGGCCAGCAGCAGGGCGGTCAGTGTGGAATACAGCGGGGTCTGGACGAAGAACCACATGAAGCCGATGCCGATCACGATGCCGGGGAATGAGAACGACAGAAAGCTCAGTGTTTCCAGCAGGGTCGCCAGGGGGCCGCGTGTCTTGACGACGACGTAGGCCACACCCAGCGACAGCGCCACGCCCAGCGTGGCCCCCGCGATCGCCAGGAACAGGCTGTTGCGCAGCGCCAGCAGGGCGCCGGGCTCGTGGAAAACGGCGATCCAGTGGCGCAGGTCCATGGCGGCGAAGGCCTGTGCGCCGGGCGGCATGACGTAGGGCACCAGCGAGGTATACAGCAGCACCAGCACCGGCAGCACGACCATCAGCAGGCACAGCAGTCCGACGGCCAGCCCCATCGGACGCCGCATGGCGCCGAGCTCGATCAGGCCGGGCCGGAAACCGCGCGCCGAAACGGTGACGTACTTTTCGCCCTCGGCCGTCAGGGCGCGGTAGAGCACGATCAGGGCGATGGAGGCCGACAGCACGCTCATGCCGACGGCGGCGGCCTGGCCGTAGTCCGGGGCAAAGCCGGTGGAGATCATGTCGTACAGATAGGTGGCCAGCACGTCCACGCGGCCCGGCGTGCCCAGGACCCTGGGCACGGCGTAGGACGCCAGGCTGCGCACGACGCCCAGGACCAGGGCCGCCAGGATGGCGGGCCGCAGGACCGGCAGGGTGACCCGCAGCAGGGTGCGCGTCCAACCGGACCCCGACACGCGCGCGGCTTCTTCCAGCGAAGGGTCGAAGGCGGCCATGGCCGGGGCGATGATCAGATAGGCGATGGGCATGTTCAGCAGCCCCTCGACCAGGGTCATGCCCCACAGCGAATAGATGTCGAACGGCGCCGACTCCAGACCGAGCAGTCCCTGCAGCACCTGGTTGAGCAGGCCGTTGCTGGGGTTCAGCAGCAGCGCCCAGCTGGCCGAGAACAGCAGGTGCGGGATCATCATCGGGACGATGGACAGCACCGTGAACAACGGTTTGGCGGGGATGTCGGTGCGGGTGTTCAGGTAGGCCAGGAACAGGGCCAGCAGCGTCGCCAGCAGCGATGAACCCAGCACGAACGCCACGGTATTGAAAGTGACGTCCCACAGATACGGATCGGTGTAGGCGCGGACATATTTCGACAGGGTGAACTGTCCGAAGGCGGTCAGGCCTCGGGACAGGCTGCCCAGCAGCAGCATCAGGACCGGGCACAGGGTCAGGAAGCCGACCAGGATGATGAGGGCCCAGCTCAGGGCGCGCGACTGGGAGCGGGCGTGCATGGCGGTCTCAGGCGCTCAGCAACAGGCAGTGGGCCGGGTCCAGGCGGATTTCGACGCGTTCGCCGGGCGCGGTCCGGACGTCGGGGTCGATGCGCGCCAGCAGCCGTTCGTCGTTGACACGGATCTCGGCCTCGTAGACCTCGCCGACGAATTCCATGGATTCGATCGTGCCTTCGATGACGTTGAAACCCGGCCCGACCTCGTTGCGCGTGACGCGGATGAATTCCGGGCGGATGCACAGCGTGGCCTCGGAGCCCTCGGGCAGATCGCGGGCCTGACAGTGGATCGTGCCCAGGCCGCAACGCGCCAGCGTGAAGTCGCTTTCCCGGTTGCGGACGATGGCCTGGAACTGGTTGGCCCGGCCGATGAAATCCGCCACGTAGCGGTGTTGCGCGTCGAAGTACATGTGCTGCGGGGTGCCGGTCTCGATCACGCGCCCGGCCTGCATCACGGCGATCGTGTGCGACAGGGCCAGGGCCTCGACCCGGTCGTGTGTGACGTACAGGGCGGTGATGCCGAGTTCGCCCAGGAAGCGGCGCAGCAGCTTGCGGGTCTCCTCGCGCAACTTGGCATCCAGATTGGACAGGGGCTCGTCGAACAGGATCACACGCGGTTCGGCGACCAGGGCGCGAGCCAGGGCCACGCGCTGCTGCTGGCCGCCCGACAGGCGTGTGGCGGGCTGCTGTTCGACGTCGCGCAACTGGACGAACTCCAGCGCCTGGGCGACTTTCTCGCGGATCCGCGCCCGGGGGGCGCCACGCACCTGCAGCGGATAGGCAATGTTGTCGAAGACCGACATGTGTGGCCAGATGGCGTAAGTCTGGAACACCATTCCCAGGCCACGTTTCTCCGTGGGCACGGCGATGCGGCGTTCGGCTGACCAGACGATTTCGTCGCCGATGCGGATTTCACCGGCGTCCGGGGTTTCCAGGCCGACGATGCAGCGCAGCAGCGTCGTCTTGCCGCAGCCGCTGGGTCCCAGCAAGGTGAAGATCTCGTTGGCCGGGATCGCCAGGTCGACATGGTCCAGCGCGGCGACAGTGCGGCCCTCGGACCGGTAGGTCTTGCAGAGGCCCTCGATACGGATTTCCATGGCGTGCGCCGAGGTCAGCGGGCGCCGAACAGCTTGCCGAACTCGCGTCCCCAGCGCTGCAGCTCCTGGTCGGACAGGTCGCGCACGGGTTTGACCTGGACGCGGTCGATACCCGGGATCGGGGGGTGCACGCCCGGGGCCAGCACGTATTCGCCCACGTCCTTGGCAAGCAGCGACATGGCCTCATGACCCAGCCAGTAGTCCACGAAAGCGCGCGCGGCGGCCGGGCGAGGCGCCTGGGCCGTCACGGCGATGGCGCGGGGCGAACCCAGCAGCGGACCGGACAGAGGGCCCCAGGCCAGCGGCGCGGGCGCTTTGGTGACGATGTACTTGGGCATGGAGATGGCGATGCGCTTTTCACCGCTTTCGATGGGCGCCGGGGTAGGGCCGAACGAGGCGACGAACATGGGCTTGTTGGCCGCCAGCGCCTTGACGAACCGCATCCATTCGTCCTCGGAGGCGAACACCTGTTCCTTCAGCCCGACCAGCCAGGAGATCGTCGACGCATGGTTGGAAGGGTTGGCCATGACAATCTGATCGCGCCATTTCGGGTCGCCCAGGTCCTGGTAGGTCCTGGGGGCGTCGGCGGCCTGGACGTGGCGGGTGTTGTACAGGTAGGAGACGTATTCCACCCCGAACAGAGTGATGTGCCCGTCCCGGGTGGCCCAGTCCGGGTAGCCCTGCGCGGCTGGAGACCGGTAGGGCGCCAGGATGCCTTGTTCTTTCAGGAGCTCCAGCATGGGCAGGGGAGCCTGCACCACGTCCGCCGTCAGTTTTCCGGCGGCGGCCTCGGTCAGCAGGGTGGGGATGAACTTGGAGCTGGAGATCCGCGTGTATTCGCCCTGGATGCCGGTCGCCTTGTGAAAGGCGTCCATGATGGGTTGCACGGACGTGATGTTGGCGAAGAACGTGGCCTTGCCTTCGGCACGGGCGGCGGCGAGGGCGGCCGCCATGTCGTCGGCGGCTCGCGCCCAGGCCGGCAGCCCGGGCAGCGCGGCGGCGCCCGCCAGTTTCAGGAAGTCTCTGCGGTCGAAGGAAGGCGGCTTCATGGTTGACTCCTGAATGATGTTTTTGGCATGGTAGTGTGCGCAATGGCCAGAGGCAAGCAGGCTGGGAAGCGCGGCGTCCCCGCCGTTGGTCTTACAGAAGCGCCTCGCGCAGGGCCTCGGGGGACCGGGGCGACAGCAGGCCGGGTGCCACATCGAAGACGGTGCGGGCGCCGGTTTCCCCGGCGGCCTTCATCCGCCAGGCGGCGCGCGCGTAGGCCACCAGTACACTGGATGTGAACGCGGGGTTGCTGTCCAGTTTCAGGGAAAATTCCATTGTCTGGCGCTCGGCGCTGGCCGTCTGGCCGCTGCGGATGACGAAGCCGCCGTGCGGCATGCCGGCGTGTTCGCGGGCCAGGGTTGCCTCGTCAATGAAGCGCACCGTGGTGTCATAGTCCGCGAAGTAGTCCGGCATGGTGACGATGGCCTGTTCGACCGCGCGCGCGTCGGCGCCCGGCTCCAGCACCACGAGGCATTCGCGCCGGTGCTTTTCACGGGGCGAGAGCGACGGCTGTTCGCCGGCGCGCACGCGCGCGACCGCTTCCGGGACGGGGATGGTGTACTGCACCCCGGCCCGCACGCCCGGCACGCGCCGGATGGCGTCGGAATGCCCCTGGCTCAGGCCCTTGCCCCAGAAGGTGTAGGTGGCGCCGGCCGGCAGGATGGCCTCGCCCATCAGACGGTTGATGGAGAACAGGCCCGGGTCCCAGCCTACCGCGATGATGGACAGGTTGTCGTGCGCGCGGGCGGCGGCGTCGATGGCCTCGAAGTATCGGGGAATTCGCGCATGGGTGTCGTAACTGTCCACCGTCGTGAACGAACGGGCCAGCTCGGGGCCTTGGGCGGGCAGGTCGTCCTTGGATCCGCCGCACAGGATCATGACGTCGATGTCGTCGCGGTGCGCCTCGGCCTCGTCCAGGGGCAGGACCGGCGTCGCGGGATCGGGCAGGCGCAGCGAGGCCGGATCGCGGCGCGTGAAGACGCCGGCCAGGCGCATGTCGGGGCAGCGGGCCAGGGCCGCCAGCGCGCCGCGCCCAAGGTTGCCGTAGCCGGCGATGCCGACGCGGATCGTGTGTGAAGCCATGGAATTCCTTCGGATAGCGTGAAGATGACCTGCCGGACCCGCCTTGCGGTGGACGCGGCGGGACTTGTCTTGCGACAAGCTTTGATTGTATCGGCTCGCCGGGACGCCAATGTCGCGGTGCTAGAATGGCGCCCATTTTCGGAGGGCCCCTGATGGTTCAGGCATTCCCCCGCCGGGCGCGAATCCCGGAAAATCCTTGCGGAGTATCCTGATGACGTCCAACGTCCTGAAACCCAACCCCTTGCTCCAGTTCGTCGGCAGCGGCAATCTGGTGACGCAGATCCTGATCGGCCTGGTCGCCGGCGTTGCTCTGGCGTTCGCCTCGCCGGACGCGGCCCGGGCCGTCGGTCTGCTGGGCGGCCTGTTCGTCACGGCGTTGAAATCCATCGCCCCGATTCTGGTCTTCGTGCTGGTGGCCGCCTCGATCGCCAATCATCAGCGGGGCGCCCAGGCGCGTCTGGGGCCGATCCTGGTCCTGTATCTGGCTGGCACCTTCGCGGCGGCGGTGGTCGCGGTGGTGGCCAGCTTCATGTTTCCTCTGACCATCCGCCTGCAACTGGGCGAGGTCGCAATGAATCCGCCCGGCGGCGTGATCGAAGTCCTGCACAACCTGCTGCTGAGCGTGGTGGAGAATCCCGTGCGCGCGCTGGCCGAGGCCAACTACATCGGCATCCTGG
>DISE01000090.1 GCA_002421865.1 Castellaniella sp. UBA6218 | reverse complement strand
ATGCGGGCCTGCTCGCCCGGCACATAGGGAACCAGGCCGGCGATGTGGTCGCTCCAGAGCGTGCTCACGACTCGTCCTTCAGGTAGGGGTTGTGCGAGGACTTGAATTCCACCGACAGCGGCGTGCCGGCCAGATTGAAGGCCTCGCGGAACTGGCCTTCGAGATAGCGGCGATACGAATCGGGCACCGCGTCCAGGGCGTTGCCGTNNCCTGGTGGGCGTAGCGCATCTTGGGCCGGAAGATGCCTTTGCGCGGCGGCGGCTGCTGTTCCACGGCAGCCTGCAGGATGCGGGTCAGCTTGGGCGTGGACAGCTTCGCGAAGGCGGCGGCATGCGCGGCGTCCACGGCCTTGAGCACGGGACCGACCCCCTGCCCCTTCAGGGCGGAGAGGTGCAGGACGCGGGCGAAGGACAGGAAGCGCAGCTTGCGGTCGTATTCGCGCTGCACCCACTCGCGCTGCTCGCGGTCCACCGCGTCCCATTTGTTCAGGCCCACCACCAGGGCGCGGCCTGTCTCGGTGATGAAGCCGGCGATATGGGCGTCCTGATCGGAAATGCCGTCGCTGGCGTCGATCAGCAACAGCACGACGTTGGCGGCCTCGATGGCCTGCAGCGTCTTGATGACCGAAAATTTTTCCACGGTCTCGAAGACCTTGCCCCGGCGGCGCAGGCCGGCGGTGTCGATCAGCGTGTAGCGGCGCTCGCCACGCTCGAACTCGATCTCGATGGCGTCGCGCGTGGTGCCCGGCAGGTCATAGGCGATGACGCGATCCTCGCCTACCAGAGTATTGATGAGCGTGGACTTGCCGACGTTCGGCCGACCGGCGATGGCAAGCTTGATACGGTGCTCGTGCGGCCCGCCCTCGTCGGCGTCGGCATCCGGATCCGCGGCATCGGCTTCCCGGGCCTGTTCGGCCAGCAGCGGAGCGAGCGCCTCGTCCGCCAGGGCCGAGACGCCGTCGCCGTGCGCGGCGGAAATCGGGTGCGGCTCTCCCAGCCCCAGCTCATGAAACTGGGCCAGGTCGGCGTGATGACGCATGCCCTCGGCCTTGTTCACGGCCAGCAGCACCCGCTGGCCGGACTTGCGCAGCAGGCGGGCGATTTCGTGGTCGTGGGCATTGATGCCTTCGCGCCCGTCCACCAGGAAAATCACCACATCGGATTCGGCGATGGCCTGGGCGGTCTGGCGCGCCATCTCGACCAGGATGCCGCGCGTTGCCACCGGCTCGAAACCGCCGGTATCGACCACGATGTAGGGGTGCTCGCCCACCCGCCCCTCGCCATAGTGGCGGTCGCGGGTCAGTCCGGAGATGTTCGCCACCAGCGCCGCGCGCGAGCGCGTCAGGCGGTTGAACAGGGTCGATTTACCGACGTTCGTGCGCCCGACCAGGGCCACGACCGGTTTGAAGCGCGTATCAGCCACCGACGCCCACCAGAATCAATTTGCCGTCGCCCGTCTGGACGACCACCCCGCGAGGAGTGGGCACCAGGGCCGAGACGACCGGCCCGCCGCCCACCTGCAGGCGGGCCATCAGGGCGCCGTCGGCGCGCGACAGGAAATGCACGTAGCCTTCGTAGTCGCCCACGGCCACGGCGGCGCCCACCGGCACGGGAGCACCCAGATGGCGATTGAGCAGCGCCGTCTGTTTCCAGAGTTCGTGGCCGTCCTTCAGGTCAAGGGCGCGAACCGTGTCGCGCGCGTCGGCCAGATAGAGTCGCTGGCCGTCGGTGTTCATGCCGGTCGCCGAGGAGACATCCTGGGTCCAGACGGCTCGTCCGCCCTGGGATACGTCGAAGCAGGTCGTGCGGCCCTGGTAACTGACGCCGCACAGCAACGGGCCGACGACGACAGGCTCGCCGACCACATCGGTGATGCGCTCCAGGTCGGAGGCCCCGCGCGAGCTGGAGACCGAGCCTTCCCAGCGCACGGCGCCGGACGCCGCGTCGATCACCATCAGGCGGCCGTTGGGCATGCCGGCGATCAGCAGATTGGGCACCGAAAGCATCCGGATGCTGGTGCGCAGCGCCAGGGCGGGACCGGGACGCTGCACGTTCCAGCGCAGCTTGCCGGTGGCGGCGTCGAAGGCCTGGATACGGTAGTCCGTGGTGCGCACCGCGACGATCCCGTTGCCCACGGAGGGCGGCACGTTGACGGCGCTGGCGGCCTGGCTGCGCCAGAGTTCCTTGCCCTGGGCGTCGTAGGCCACGACCATCCCGGACTGGGAAGCCACGGCGACCAGTCGCCCGTCGCTGCCGGCCCCGGCCGACAGCGGCCCGGCATCGACGCGCCAGCGCAGCGCGCCCGAGGCGGCGTCCAGCGCCGCCACTGCGCCCGATGGCGTCGCGGCGTACAGCGTGTCGCCCACCAGTTCGGGAGCGAAGCCGTAGCCGCCGCCGCTGCCGATCGAGACCGACCAGCGCGCCGACACTGCCAGCGAGGGTGCGTAGTCGGTCAGCGGCGCGGGATCGAAACGGGCGTCGGCCTGGGAAAACAGGCCGCAGCCGGACAGCCCGGCAACGACCAGACCGGCGAGCGCCGCGCGAAACAGGCGGGAATAGTGGCGCATGATCAGGCTCCGTTCAGGGCATCGATTTTCAATTGGACGATCTGGGCCGCGGGATCCGCGCCCAGGGATTTCAAGGCCTCTTTCCAGGCCTGGACGGCCTGTTCACGCTGTCCCTGGGCGGCCAGGATGTCGCCACGCCGGTCGGCGTACAGTCCGGCGAAGCCGGCGGGCGGCGTGCCCTGGAGCTGGGCCAGGGCAGGCTCGTACTGTTTCTGGGTCAGCAGCACGCCGGCCAGGCGCAGGCGGGCCACCGCGCGCAGGGCCGGGGCGGCCGCGTCGCGCGCCAGCCATTCGAGCTGTTCGCGGGCGCCGTCCAGGTCCTTGCGTTCCTGGAGGGCCCAGGCCGCCACCAGCACGCCGCGCGCGGCATAGCCCGAGCCGGCGTAATCGTCGCGCAGGGCGGCGCTGGCCGCCTTGATGCGGGTCACCGCGTCGTCGCCCGGCTGGGCCGCCGCGGTCTCGAGGGCCTCGTAGTAGCCCATGGCCTGGTTGGCCTGGTGCGACTGGTACCACTGCCAGCCGCGCCATCCGGCGAAGACGGCCAGCACGGCGAAGACCAGGGCCATGGAAAGCGTGCCATAGCGTTCCCACCATGCCTTCAGCGCGTCGATTTTTTCCTGTTCTTCGAGATCGTATGCCATGCCTGTGTTCAGATCCTTTGTTGGAGTTTCCCGGCCAATTGGCCGAAGGCGATCGATTCCTGCTGCCCTTGCCCGGCATCGCCGGCGCGCAGCCATTTCACCGTCGCCTGGCCCGAGGCCAGTTCATCTCCGCCGATGACGACGGCGGCCACCGCGCCACTGGCGTCCGCCCGGCGAAACTGTGATTTAAACCCAGTCGAACCGGCATGGACAAGTGCCCGCAGTCCGGCGTCGCGCAGCGACTCCGCGATCTGCGCGGCGCGCCGCTGGGCTTCATCGCCCTGATGGACCAGATAGACCTGGCATTCGGCCGGATCCTGGTCGGGCGCGTCCTGCAGCCAGAGGTCGAGCAGGCGTTCCATGCCGATGGCGAAACCCACTGCAGGCGCGGGTTTTCCGCCCAGCAGTTCGATCAGGCCGTCGTAGCGGCCGCCGCCGCAGACCGTGCCCTGGGCGCCCAGGCGGTCCGTGACCCATTCGAAAACGGTCAGATTGTAGTAGTCCAGCCCCCGCACCAGCCGCGGATTCAGCGTATAGGCGATCCCGGCGTCGTCCAGCCGGTCGCACAGGCCCCGGTAATGCGCCAGCGATTCGGCGCCCAGAAAGTCGAACAGGCGCGGCGCGGCGTTGGCCATGTCCTGCATGGCGGGATTCTTGGTGTCCAGCACACGCAGCGGATTGCTGTGCATGCGGCGTCGGGCTTCCTCGTCGAGCACGTCGACATGCTTTTCCAGGTGCGCGACCAGGGCCGCCCGGTGGGCGGCGCGTTCGGCCGCCTGGCCCAGCGAGTTGAGCTCCAGACGGATGTCCTTCAGGCCCAGCAGGCGCCACAGACGCGACAGCATCACGATCAGTTCCGCGTCCACGTCCGGCCCGGGAAAGCCCAGGGCCTCGACGTCGATCTGGTGGAACTGGCGGTAGCGGCCGCGCTGCGGCTTTTCGTGGCGGAAGACCGGCCCCATGGCATACACGCGCCGCGGGCGGTCGTAGAGCAGATTGTGCTCGATGCATGCGCGCACCATGCCGGCGGTGAATTCCGGGCGCATGGTCAGTTGTTCGTCGTTGAGCGCATCGGTGAAGGAATACATTTCCTTTTCGACGATGTCGGTCACTTCGCCTATGCCGCGCGTGAAGAGCCGGGTCAGCTCCAGCACGGGCGTGCGCATGTTGCGGTAGCCGTATGCGGCCAGCCACTGGCGTACAGTCGCCTCCAGGCTTTCCCATTCGGCGCTGGTGTCAGGGAGTACATCTTTCATGCCGGTCAGGGCACGGACCTTCTGAAACGACTGCGTCATATATTTGTGCTGTTGCCCGCGCGATTCAAGCGCGCTTGTTGTCTTCATTGTCGCCATAGCGGCGCTCTACATATTGCTCGACGATGGCCTGGAATTCTTGTGCAATGCTGTCGCCCTTGAGCGTGACGGTGCGCTGGCCGTCGATATATACCGGGGCGGTGGGAATTTCGCCGGTGCCCGGCAAGCTGATGCCGATATCGGCATGGCGGCTTTCCCCCGGGCCGTTCACCACGCAGCCCATGACCGCCACATTCATGCGTTCCACGCCGGGATAGCGGTTGCGCCACACCGGCATCTGCTCGCGCAGATACGCCTGTATGCTGTCGGCCAGTTCCTGGAAGACCGTGCTGCTGGTGCGCCCGCAGCCCGGGCAGGCCACCACCATGGGGGTGAAGGCGCGCAAACCCATGCTTTGCAGTATTTCCTGGGCGACGATGACTTCGCGCCGCCTGTCGCCGCCGGGCTCGGGCGTGAGCGAAATGCGTATGGTGTCGCCTATGCCCTGTTGCAGCAGGACCGCCAGGGCCGCGGTCGAGGCCACTATGCCCTTGCTGCCCATGCCCGCTTCCGTCAGCCCCAGGTGCAAGGGATAATCGCAGCGCGCCGACAGGTCTCGATAGACGGTGATGAGGTCCTGCACATGGCTGACCTTGCAGGACAGCAGAATGGCGTTCGGGGACAGGCCCAGCTCTTCGGCGCGCCGCGCGTTGCTGATGGCGGACACCACCAGGGCGTCGCGCATGACGGCTTGCGCATCCCAGGGCTGGGCGCGCTTGCTATTGTCGTCCATCATGCGCGCCATCAGTTCGTGGTCCAGGCTGCCCCAATTGACGCCTATGCGCACCGGCTTTTCATAGCGGCAGGCGACTTCTATCATTTGCGCGAAATTGTCGCCGCGCTTCTTGCCGCCGCCCATGTTGCCCGGGTTGATGCGGTACTTGGACAGCGCCTGGGCGCATTCCGGAAATTCGGCCAGCAGCTTGTGGCCGTTGTAGTGGAAATCGCCCACCAGCGGCACGTCGACGCCCATCCGGTCGAGCTGCTCGCGCAGCGCCGCGACCTCGGCCGCGGCAGCCGGCGAGTTGACCGTGATGCGCACCAGTTCGGAGCCGGCCCGCGCCAGCTCCTTGACCTGGATCGCGGTGGCGACCGGATCGGCGGTGTCGGTGTTGGTCAT
>DISE01000079.1 GCA_002421865.1 Castellaniella sp. UBA6218 | reverse complement strand
TCACCGAGGGCGTGCGCGGCGAAGGCGGTTTCCTGCTGAACAAGGACGGCGAGCGTTTCATGGAACGCTACGCGCCCCAGCTGAAGGATCTGGCGCCGCGCGATTTCGTGTCGCGCTCGATGGACCAGGAAATCAAGGAAGGCCGCGGTTGCGGCGACGGCAGTTACGTGCTGCTCAAGCTCGATCATCTGGGCGCGGAAACCATCACCAAGCGGCTGCCTTCGATCCGCGAGATCGCCATCAAGTTCGCCAACATCGACCCGATCAAGGATCCGATCCCCGTCGTGCCGACGATCCACTACCAGATGGGCGGCATCCCGGCCAACTATCACGGCCAGGTCGTCACCCGCGTCAACGGCCAGGAAAAGATCGTCAACGGCCTGTACGCGATCGGTGAATGTGCGGCGACTTCGGTGCACGGCGCCAACCGCCTGGGCACCAATTCCCTGCTGGACCTGATCGTGTTCGGTCGCTCGGCGGGCAACTTCATCGTGTCCCAGCACCCGGAACGCGAGCACAGCCACAAGCCCCTGCCGGACACCGACATCGACGCGTCGCTGGACCGCGTCAACCGCCTGGAATCCCGCACCTCGGGCGAAAAGGCCCAGGACGTGGCCAACAAGATGCGCGTGGCCATGCAGGCCCACTGTGGCGTGTTCCGCAAGCTGGATCTGCTCAAGAAGGGCGCGCAAGTCGTCGCCGACCTGGTGCCCGAAGTCCAGGACATCTATTTCGCCGACAAGTCCAAGGTCTTCAATACCGCCCGCATCGAGGCCCTCGAAGTCGCCAACATGATCGAGGTCGCCCGCGCCACCACGAAATCGGCGGCCAACCGTCTGGAATCGCGCGGCGCCCACGCCCTGGAAGAATACCCGGAGCGCGACGACGTGGACTGGCTCAAGCACACGCTGTGGTTCTCGGAAGACGACCGCCTCGAATACACCCCGGTGCGCATGCAGCCTCTGACTGTGGACAGCATCCCGCCCAAGCCGCGTACCTTCTAATCTGGATATCGTCATGAGTGAAAAACGCATCGTGAAATTCGAGATCTACCGCTACGATCCGGACAAGGACGAGCGGCCGTACATGCAGAAGTTCGAGGTCGAGCTGCAGCCGACCGACAAGATGCTGCTGGACGCGATCCTGCGCATCAAGAACGAGCTCGACGACAGTCTGGCCTTGCGCCGGTCCTGCCGCGAGGGCGTGTGCGGGTCCGACGCCATGAACATCAACGGCAAGAACGGCCTGGCGTGCACGACCAACCTGCGGGAACTGAAGGAACCCATCGTGCTCAAGCCGCTGCCCGGACTGCCCGTGGTGCGCGACCTGATCGTGGACATGACCTTCTTCTTCGACCAGTACCATTCGATCAAGCCCTTCCTGATCAACGACACGCCGCCTCCTGAAAAAGAGCGCCTCCAGACCCCCGAGGAACGCGAGGAACTGAACGGCCTGTACGAGTGCATCCTGTGCGGCTGCTGCTCGACCGCCTGTCCGTCTTTCTGGTGGAATCCGGACAAGTTCGTCGGCCCGGCCGGCCTGCTCCAGGCCTACCGCTTCATCGCCGATTCGCGCGACGAGGCCACCGGCGAACGTCTGGACAACCTGGAGGATCCCTATCGCCTGTTCCGCTGCCACACGATCATGAACTGCACGGACGTCTGCCCCAAGGGGCTGAATCCGTCGGCCGCGATCGGCAAGATCAAGGAAATGCTCGTGCGGCGCACGGTCTAGGGTCCGGGCATGTCTGGCGACCTGTCCGTCCTGGACCGCGCCCGCCTGCGCTGGCGGGCGCGGCGCGGTCTGCTCGAGAACGACCTCATCATCACGCGCTTCCTGGACGCCCGCGAAGCGCAGTTGACCGAGACCGACGTCCGGGCATTGACGCAGCTTTTCGAAATGGGCGACAACGAATTGCTCGATGTCCTGCTGGGACGCGCGGATCTGTCGGGGGTCTACGACGACCCCGTCATCCGCCGGCTCGTCGAGCAGATGAAAGCGCTGTAACTTAAAGGAAGATTCACATGCAGCTATCCGATAAAAAAGCCACGCTATCGTTCTCCGACGGCAGCCCCTCGGTCGAGTTTCCCGTCTACCAGGGCACGGTGGGCCCGGACGTGATCGACATCCGCAAGCTCTATGGCCAGACCGGGATGTTCACCTACGATCCCGGCTTCATGGCGACGGCCTCCTGCGAATCCGCCATCACCTACATCGATGGCGACAAGGGCCAGTTGCTGTATCGCGGCTACCCGATCGACCAACTGGCGACGAACTGCGACTTCCTGTCCGTAGCCTACCTGATCATGAACGGCGAACTGCCCAACGATCAGCAGAAACAGGAATTCGACAGCCTGGTCACGCACCACACCCTGGTGCATGAGCAGATGCACACTTTCCTGCAGGGCTTCCGCCGCGACGCGCACCCGATGGCGGTGCTGACGGGGCTGGTGGGGGCGCTGTCGGCCTTCTACCACGACTCCACGGACATCACCAATCCGCATCACCGCGAAGTCTCCGCGATCCGCCTGATCGCCAAGCTGCCGACCCTGGTCGCCATGGCGTACAAGCATTCCCTGGGCCAGCCCTTCATCTATCCGCAGAACGACCTGTCCTACACGGGCAACTTCCTGCGCATGATGTTCGCCACGCCCTGCGACGACTACAAGGTCAACGACGTCGTGGAACGCGCGCTGGACCGCATCTTCATCCTGCACGCCGATCACGAGCAGAACGCCTCCACCTCCACGGTCCGCCTGTGCGGCTCCTCGGGCACCAACCCGTTCGCCGCGATCGCGGCCGGCGTGGCCTGCCTGTGGGGCCCGGCGCACGGCGGCGCCAACGAGGCCTGCCTGAACATGCTGGAAAGCATCCAGGCCCAGGGCGGCGTGGCCAAGGTCGGCGAGTTCATGGAAAAGGTCAAGGACAAGAATTCCGGCGTGCGCCTGATGGGCTTCGGTCACCGGGTCTACAAGAACTACGACCCGCGCGCCAAGCTGATGCAGGAAACCTGCCGCGAAGTCTTGGATTCCCTGGGCCTGCACAACGACCCGCTGTTCAAGCTGGCCATGGAACTGGAGCGCATCGCCCTGGAAGATCCGTACTTCGTGGAACGCAAGCTCTACCCGAACGTGGACTTCTACTCGGGCATCGTCCAGCGCGCCATCGGCATCCCGACCTCGCTGTTCACGGCCATCTTCGCCCTGGCCCGCACGGTGGGCTGGATCGCCCAGTGGAACGAGATGCTGTCCGATCCCAACTACAAGATCGGTCGTCCGCGCCAGCTGTACACCGGTGCCGCGGCACGCAACGTGAAGTGATCCTTCCGTTTTCCGCAGCAACATGAAAAACGGGCCTCGCGGCCCGTTTTTCATGTCCGGCCCGGACAGTGCCGCCGGATGCCGGTGATGCGCCGGCGATCCGGGGCGGGGCTGGCGGATCAGACCGTTTCGCCCGCCTCCTGCTGGGCATCCACCACCGCCAGGGCCGTCATGTTGACGATCCGGCGCACCGTGGAGCTGGTGGTCAGGATGTGCACCGGGCGGGCGGCGCCCAGCAGCACCGGGCCCATCGCCACCCCGTGGCTACCGGTCATCTTCAGCATGTTGTAGGTGATGTTGCCGGCGTCCAGATTGGGCATGATCAGCAGGTTGGCCGGCCCCTTCAGCGTGGTGTCGGGGTAGGACTTGACGCGGATGGTCTCGGACAGGGCCGAATCCGCATGCATTTCGCCGTCGACCTCCAGCTCGGGGGCACGCTGCGCAATCAGGCGCCGGGCCTCGGCCATCTTGCGGGAGGACGCCGAGGGGCGGCTGCCGAAGTTGGAATGCGAGAGCAGGGCGACCTTGGGCACGATGCCGAAGCGGCGGACCTCTTCGGCGGCCTGGATCGTCATGTCGGCGACCTGCTCGGCGGTGGGATCCTCGTTGACGTGCGTGTCGCAGATGAACAGGGTCTGGGTCGGCAGCATCAGCACGTTCATGGCCGCGTAAGTGCGCGCCGTGGGCTTCAGGCCGATGACTTCCTCGACGTACTTCAACTGGTTGTCGAAGCGGCTGGCCACGCCGCAGATCATCGCGTCGGCGTCGCCGCGTTGCAACAGCATCACTCCGATCAGGGAGTTGTGTTTGCGGACCATGGCCTTGGCGATGTCCGGCGTGACGCCCTCGCGGCCACGCAGCTTGTAGTAGGCGTTCCAGGTCTCGTTGAAGCGCGAGTCGTCCTCGGGATTGACGATTTCCACATTCTGGCCCGGCGTCAGGCGCAGGCCGAATTTCTGGATGCGCATGTCGATCACGGCCGGGCGGCCGATCAGGATCGGCCGCGCGAAGCCCTCGTCCAGCACCGTCTGGGCGGCGCGCAGGACCCGTTCGTCCTCGCCGTCGGCGTAGATCACGCGTTTGGGCGCGGACTTCGCCTGGCGGAACAGGGGGCGCATCAGTTGGCCGGAGTGATAGACAATGCTCATCAGGGACTGCCGGTAGGCGTCCATGTCCTCGATGGGGCGGCGGGCCACGCCGGAGGCCGCCGCCGCCTCGGCGATGGCCGGGGCGATCTTCACGATCAGGCGCGGATCGAAAGGCTTGGGGATGATGTATTCCGGACCGAAGGACAGATCCTGGTCGGCATAGGCGCCCGCGACCTCGGCGCTGCTCTCGGCCTGGGCCAGATCGGCGATGGCCTTGACGCAGGCCAGCTTCATCTCTTCATTGATG
>DISE01000122.1 GCA_002421865.1 Castellaniella sp. UBA6218 | reverse complement strand
GGGATTGAGGCCGGCCGCCGGCTCGTCGAGCAACAGCAGTTGGGGATCGAGCGCCAGGGCGCGGGCGATCTCCAGCAGACGCTGCTTGCCGTAGGGCAGATTGCGCGCCTCTTCGTGGGCCAGCGAGGCCAGGCCGACGAACTCCAGCAGTCCGAGCGCCCGGGCGCGTGCCTGGCGTTCTTCGCGCCGCCAGCCGGGCGTGCGCAGCGCAATGCCCGTCAGTCCGCTGCCGAACGTGTGATGCAGTCCGACCAGCACGTTTTCCAGCGCGCTCATCTCGCCGAAGAGCTGCACGTTCTGGAAGGTGCGCGCCACGCCCCGCGCGGCGATCTGCGCGGAGGTCAGGCCGGCCAGGTCGCGGCCGGCGAAAACCACGGTGCCGGACGTGGGCACGTAGATGCCCGTCAGCACGTTCATCATGGTGCTCTTGCCCGACCCATTGGGGCCGATCAGCCCATGGATCGTGCCGCGCCGGACTTCCAGGTCGACCCCGTTGAGCGCCTTGAGTCCGCCGAACTGCATCACGGCCTGGCCGACGGCGAGCAGCACGCCGTGCGAAGCGTCCGGCAGCCCGCCGGCCTCGGCGGCCAGGGCGGCTTCCGCCCGCCCGGTCTGTGCCGTGTCCGCCCGGGGGCGGCCCAGGGCCTGCGTCACGAAACCGACGATGCCGTCCGGCAGGTAGTAGACGACGAACAGGATCATGAGGCCGAAGATCGACAGACGCCAGTCGGTCATCTGGTCCAGCGCCAGAGAGCCTCCGGCCAGAACCAGGGCGCCGATCACCGGCGCCGCCATGCGCGCGGGGGTGGCGCGGCCGCGCCGCACCGCCATCACGGCGCCCGCCGTGACCAGCACCGCCAGGCCGACAGCCATCGGCCGGAAGGTGGACACATCGTCGAGCATCTTGGGCAACAGCACGATGATGGCCGCTCCCAGCAGCGCGCCCGAACGGGTCTTGCGCCCGCCCATGATCAGGGCGAGCAGGAACAGCACCATCAGTTCGAAGGTGTAGGTGTTGGGCGAAATGTACTGTTCCGAATAGGCGTGCAACGCGCCCGACAGGCCGGCCAGGCCGGCGCTGATGACGAAGGCCACGACTTTGTAGCGGTAGACCGATACGCCCATGCAGTCGCAGGCGATGGGGCTGTCGCGCAGGGCCTCGAAAGCGCGCCCGTAGTGCGAACGCGCGACCCGCTCGGTGAACAGCACCGCCAGCGCCAGCAGGGCCAGTACCAGCCAGAAGAACTCGGGACCGCTGAGCATGTGGCCGGCCACAGTGGGCTTGTCCAGGCTGATGCCCAGCGGCCCCGCCGTAAGGAAGTCCATTTCATTGATGAGGATCTGGATGATGGTGCCGAAGGCCAGGGTCACCATCGCCAGGTAGGGTCCGGTCACGCGCAGCGCCGGCAGGGCCAGGATCGCGCCGAAGCCAGCCGTCACCACGATGGCGGCCGGCAGGGTGATCCAGAACGGCATGTCCAGGTGCAGGACCAGAGTCCCCACGACGTAGGCGCCGATCCCGAACAGCCCCGCATGGCCGAGGGACACCTGGCCGGTGTAGCCCACCACGATGTCCAGCCCGAGCAGCAGGACGGCGTAGATCAGGATGGTTTCGATCAGGTGCAGGTAGTAGGGATTGTCGACGATGAGCGGCACCATCGCCAGCACGGCGGCCAGCGCGGCGAAAGACAGCAGATGCTTCTTGTTCATGGTGGATCAGACCTTCTTGATGGCGGTCTTGCCGAACAGCCCGGCGGGCCGCACCGTCAGGACGAGCAGCAGCAGGATCAGGCCGGGGACGTCCTTGTAGCCGGTGGAAAGATAGAAGCCGGTGGTGGTTTCAATGACCCCCAGCAGCAGGCCGCCCACGATGGCGCCCAGGCCGCTGTTCAGGCCGCCCACGATGGCCACCGCGAAGGCCTTGAGTCCCAGCACCGCCCCCATGGAGGCGCCGGTGAGGGTCAGCGGGGCGACCAGCACGCCCGCGAAGGCGGCCGTCAGGGAGGACAACGCGTACGAGAACGTGATGACCAGCTTGGTGTTGATGCCCATCAGGCCGGCCGCGTCGCGGTCGCCGGAGGTCGCCACCACCGCCTTGCCGTAGATCGAAGTGCGGTTGAACAGCTCGATGGCGCCCATGATCAGCAGCGCGCCCGCGACCACCAGCAATTCCATCGGCAGGATGTTTGCACCCAGCACGCTGAAGGGTGTCTCGGGCACGGGCGATGGAAAATGCAGGGCGTCGCGGCCCCAGATGTTCTCGGCCGTATTGCGGAAGATGATGCCCAGGGCGATGGTCGCCATGATCCAGCCGAATTCGGAACGCGCCTGGATCGCGGGGCGCACGGCCACGCGCTCGACCACGGCGCCCTGCGCCATCCCGAACAGGCAGACCAGGGGGATCATCAGCCAATAGCTCACGCCCATGCCGACCAGGGTCAGGCCGACCAGCCCCCCCAGCATCAGGGCGTCGCCCTGGCCGAAGTTCAGTGTCTCGGAAGTGGCGTAAGTCAGCTGGTAGCCGAAGGCGATGACCGCGTAGATCATGCCCAGGGCCACGCCGCTGTAGGCCAGTTGCAGAAAAATCGTCATGTTCTTTCCAGCGAAACGCGCATCCCGCCCGGGGGCGGGATGCGCCGGTGCGGCGGTCTTACTGCGCGGACTGGCCGGCGTTGGCGACGCTGCGCTGCGCGTCTTCGGGGTGGGCGAAGATCACGCGGCCCTTGGACACCTCGCCCATGTAGACCAGGTCGGGACCGTCGATGGTCTCGTGGTCGGTCGTCGAGTAGGGCGCCTTGTAGGTCATGATCACGCCTTCGACGGGCTTTTTCAGGTTTTCGAGCGCGGTGCGGATGTCGGCGCCCTTGGTGCCGCCGGCCTGCTCGATGGCGGCGGCCAGCAGCAGCACCGAATCGTAGCCCTGGGCGGCGGACACGGCCGACTCGATCCGGTCGTTCTTGGGCTTGAAGGTCTGGACGTAAGCGTCGATGAAGGCTTTGCGCTTGGGCGTGTTGGGGTTCTGGATGAAGGTCTGGGGCATCAGGGCGCCGTCGCCGTTGGCGCGCGCCGTGTCGATGAAGTTCGCCATGGCCAGCGTCCAGCTGCCGATCAGGGGCACTTTCCAGCCGAGCTTGGCCATGCCGTTGGCCAGCTGGGCCAGTTCGGGGCCGATGCCGTAGGTCAGCAGGGCCTCGGCGCCGGCTTCCTTGGCGCGCAGCAGCTGCGCGGTCATGTCGACGTCGCCGATGTTGAACTTTTCCACCGCGACCGGCTTGACGCCCAGCTTGTCCAGCGCCTTTTCCATGTCCTCGCGGCCCAGCTGGCCGTAATTGGTGGAGTCGGCCATGATGGCGACCTTCTTGAAGCCGCGCTTGGTGACGGCCTCGGCGGCGATCATGGGCGCCTGGATATTGTCGGCGGCCGACATGCGGAACACGTAGTTATGCTCGTATTTCGGCGGCAGGAACTGCTGGGTGACCACCGAGCCCGTCGCCACGTTGGCGATGGCCGGGATGCCGGCGTTCTGGTAGAAGCGGGTCGAGGCCAGGGCCACACCGGTGTTGATGAAGCCCAGCGTGGCGACCACCCGTTCGCGGTTGATCAGTTCCTGGGCGATCTGCACGCCGCGCTCGTTCTTGGCCTCGTCGTCGCGCTCGACCAGTTCGATCTGGCGCCCCAGCACCCCGCCCTTGGCGTTGATGTCCTTGGCGGCCAGGCGCACGCCGTCGCGCATGCTCACGCCCATGGAGGACGACCCTCCCGTGAAGGGTCCGGATACGCCGATCTTGATGGTGTCGGCCGCCTGGGCGGTCGCCGCCAGCGACAGAGAGATGGCCAGTGCCAGGCAGGTCTTGTGGAATGTCATGTCGTCTCCGTTCTCGATGTGGCCGACTGACGCGCCGGCCTGATTTACATGCTCGGCGGAAAGTCTATCGACCGTCCCGGGACGCTGTCGGAAATTGCATCGGGCCAGGGTGGAAAGAAATTCCGCACCCTGTCGCAAGGCCTAGGAAGAACTGGATATCCTGGCGCAGAGCGCCTTCAGCCATAGGGAAAACGCTAGGTGGGCGCCGGTCAGCGGGGTAGAGGCCTCACGGCACAGGTAATAGTGGGAGTCGGGCGCCGCCTGGATCCCGAAAGGCGCGACCAGGCTGCCCTCGTCGAGGTAGGCCCCCGCCAGGCTGCGCCGCGCGATCACGACGCCCTGGCCCGCCCGCGCAGCGGTCATGGCCAGCCCCACATCGAAGAAACTCACCCCCCCTTCGGGCTCCGGCCAGTCCAGCCCGGCGGCGTCGAACCAGGGTTTCCAGGGGTCCAGGGGGCAGCGCAGCAGGTTCGCGCCGGCCAGGTCGGCGGGGCGGCGCAAGGCGCCATGGCGCGCCAGGTAGCCGGGAGAGCACGCAGGGAACACCGTGTCGCCCGTCAGGCGCTCGGACACCGCACCCGGATACCTGCCCAGTCCGAAGCGCACCCAGAAGTCCGCCTGAGTGGGGCCGATGTCGAGGTAGGGGATCGACAGCACCACGCTCATGTCGATGTTGGGATGGACCGAGGTGAACTCGTGCAGGTGCGGCCCCAGTATGTAATGGCCGAAGGTCGGCGTCGTGACCAGCCGGATGCGTTCCCGGGGCCTGGACCGGCGATGCAGGGAAATGTCGGACAGCAGGTGCAGCGCCGTTTCGATCTGGTCCAGGTATTCGTGCCCCGCCGCAGTCAGCGCCACACCCCGGCTGCCCCGGTCGAAAAGGGGCTGGCCGAGGGCGGCTTCCAGCTGGCTGATGCGTTTGCCGACCGCGCTGGCCGTGATGCAGAGTTCTTCGGCCGCGCGGCCGAACGAGCCCAGGCGGGCGGCCGACTCGAACGCCTGGATGGTGGCCAGAGAGGGCAGGCGGAGGTTCTGATGGGCGAATCGGAGCATGTGGCTTCACGGCGACGGGCCGGACACCGGCCATCTCGCTCATTCTGCCACGGAGTCACGCGGCCGCCCATCGGGATTCGCCCCGAATCAGGCCCCTGTCAACGCCGGACCAGCCCGGCCGCCGCCGTCTGGTTCGTGGCCGTGTCGATCAGGATGAAGGCGCCCGTCGCCCGCTGCGCGTCGTAGTCGTCCAGGATCAGCGGGTCGCGGGTCCGCAACCGCACGCGGCCGATGTCGTTCATGGCCAGGGTGCCGCTCCATTCCACCGCACGCAGCTCGTGGATGTCACGGCGGGTGAGCACGGCCTGGACACGCGCCTGTGTCAGTCGGGAGCCCTGTTTCAGCCAGTACAGCCGCGCCGGATTCAGCGCCTGCTGGTCCAGCCAGCACAGATCCGCCTCGAAATCGCTGCCCAGCACCGGCCGCGACCGGGCGTCGACCAGCACATCGCCCCGGGACAGATCGATGTCGCGGTCCAGCACCACGGTGACGCTGTCGCCCGGCAGGGCCTGGTCGATCGCCTGGGCGCCGCGCAGCAGGCCGGCAATGCGGGCGGATTCACGGCTCGGCAGGACCTGGACGGGATCGCCGACCCGCCAGGCCCCGCCCCGCAACTGGCCGGCGTAGCCCCGGAACGCGTCGGGACCGCTGCCGTTGTGGCGGATCACCCACTGGACGAAGAAGCGCGCCTGGCCTTCCCCGGACTCCGTGTCCACCGGCAGATCCTCCAGCAGGGTCAGCAGCGGCGGCCCCTGGTACCAGGGCGTCCGCTCGCCGGGCCGCACGACGTTGTCGCCCGACAGGGCCGAGAGCGGCACGATATGAAAGGCCGGGATGCCCAGACGCCCGGCCAGATCCCGGTACGCCTCGTGAATCCGGTCGAAAACCTCCCGGTCCCAGTCAACCAGGTCCATTTTGTTGACCGCCACCACGATGTGGCGCAGCCCCAGCAGGCGGGCCAGTGTGCTGTGGCGCTTGGTCTGCGGCAGCAGCCGGCCGTCGCTCGCCCGGCTGGCGTCGATCAGGATCACGGCGGCGTCGGCCGTCGAGGCCCCCGTGACCATGTTGCGCGTGTACTGCTCGTGGCCGGGCGCATCGGCGACGATGAACTTGCGCGCCGGCGTGGCGAAATAGCGGTAGGCGACGTCGATGGTGATGCCTGGCTCGCGCTCGGCCTGCAGGCCGTCGGTGAGCAGCGA
>DISE01000056.1:14570-15345 GCA_002421865.1 Castellaniella sp. UBA6218 | reverse complement strand
ATCATCAGCTCGACGTCGGTGGGATCACGCCCCAGGTCGCCATAGGCGCGCAACAGGTAGTCGATCTCGTCTTCCGACAGGGCCAGGCCCAGCCGCGCATTGCAGGCTTCCAGGGCGGCGCGACCCTCGGTCAGCACGGGCACGGCCTGGACGGGCAGGCCATCCAGCTGGGCGAACAACGCCTGGCCATCGAAACCGTCGTCCACCACGGTTTCGGTCATGCGGTCGTGCACGCAGGCGGCCACGGCGGCCAACTGGTCCGCGTCCAGCGCGCGCGTACCCAGCAGGCGGCGCTCCGGCACGATGGTGTAGCGCACCCCGCGTTCGATGCGGCGGACTTGGGGCAGGCCACAATGGCGGGCGATGTCGGTCGCCTTGCTGGCCCAGGGGGAAATGGTGCCCAGACGCGGGATCACCAGGAAGCGCGCCGCGTGCCGTTCGGCGGACGGGACTTTTATCGTTCGTCCGTCGTCCAGCAGCGCCCTCAGGCGTGCCTGACCCGCTTCGTCCAGCGCGCCGTCGATGCCGACGAAATGGCAGGTCTGCGCGCGGATGTCGGCCACCGGCAGATCCCGGGCGGCCAGGCCGCGCAACAGGCGCTCCCGACGGAAATCGGACAGGGCGGATGAACCGGGGATGATCAGTACGGTAGTCACGGCGGGACGGCTCGATGGCATGGAAACCGTCTATTTTAGCCGCCTTCAAGGCGCCGGATAGCCAATCTCCATGATGTCGAGTTCCTCGATCCCGGAGGGCGTGCGCAGGGTCACGGTGT
>DISE01000056.1:0-14464 GCA_002421865.1 Castellaniella sp. UBA6218 | reverse complement strand
GCCGTTCTCCGAGCGGTCGCCGTTGGACGCCGCCCACGAGACGACGGACACGACCTCGGGCCGCTCGACGTTCATCAGATGCATCAGCTCGTCGTTCAGCGCCCGGTAGCCGGTCACCGTCATGTAGTTCTTCGTCCCGGCGGGCAGCGCCCGGGATTCGGGCAGGTCATCGTCCCCATCGTCGTCCGACTCTTTGACGAAAGCCTTGTTCACAGCGCTCTCCTGAAAAAGCGGGTCATAGCCAATCCCGCCAGACGGGCACCAGACCGGCGGGCAGCGGCGGCGCTCTGCCCAGTTCGGTGCGGGGAATGCCCGGCGCGTGGAAATCCGAACCGCGCGAGGCTTCGAAACCGTAAGCTTGCGCGGCCTGGGCATAGCGCGCGCACTGGGCCGGCGTGTGACCGCTGGCCACGACCTCCAGGCCGACGCCCCCCCGCGCCTTGAATGCATCGAACAGCGCGTCGAACTGCTGCGGCGTATAGCGGTAGCGCCCGGGATGCGCGATCACGGCCTTGCCGCCGGCCGCGCGGATCCAGTCCACCGCCGACTCCAGGCCCGGCCAGCGTATCGGCGCGAAGGCCCGCTTGCCATCGCCCAGATAACGGTCGAAGGCCTGCTGCAGGGATTTGCAATGGCCTTGTTCCAGCAGGTGCCGGGCGAAATGCACGCGTCCGATCAATTCCGGGTTGTCCGCGTGCCGCAGGGCGCCCTCGTAGGCATCATCGATGCCGCAGTCCCGCAACCGTTCAGCGATTTCTCCGGCGCGATCGAAGCGGCTGCGGCGGATGGCGCCCAGACCGGCCTTCAGGTCGGTCTGTTCCGGATCGATGTTCAACCCCAGCACATGGATCGTACGTTCGCAGAACGTCACGGAGATTTCCACGCCGGGAATGAAGCCCAGACCCAGTTCGCGCGCCGCGGCGGCGGCCTCGGCCAGGCCGGAGGTTTCATCATGATCGCTCAGGGACCACCAGTCCACGCCCTGCGCGTGGGCGCGCGCGGCCACCTGCGCGGGCGGCAGGACGCCGTCGGAGCGGGACGAATGGCTGTGCAGGTCGACGTTCAAGGTCATGGCTGCGATGGGCGGGCCGGCTGGATGCGTCAAGCCGTCATGGCGCGAGCAGGAAATCGCTCACCGCCGCGATCTGGTCCGCGGCGCGCAGCGTGGGCGCATGCCCGACGCCATCGAACTCCACCAGGCGGGCGCGTGGATTACGTTCCGTCATGAGCCGTGCGGTGTCCCGCGTCAGGATGTCGGACTGCGCGCCGCGCAGGATCAGGGACGGCACAGGCAGATGGTCCCAGGCCTGCCACAGCAGGGTTTCGGCGGCGGCCGCGGTCTCGGATGTCTGCAGGGCGAACGGTTGGGCGAGGCGCAGGTCGTAGTGCTTGACCCAGCGGCCGTCCCGCTCGACGAAAACGTGTTCGGTCAAAGCTCCCCAGCCGGCGGCGTCATGCGGCCCGAAGCCGGCGGACACCGCCTGCACGTAATCCACCGCTTGCTCGAAACGGTCGAAGCGCAGATCCTGGCCGACGTATTCGCCGATCCGGGCCAGGCCTCCGACATCCAGGGCGGGACCGATGTCGTTGAACACCATGCGGCCCAACGGCACGTCGGCCGCCGCGCCCAGGCCCCATGAGCCGCGATCGGGACGCAGGACGGGGGACACCGCCGCCATGCCCGCCAGCCCCAGGCCGATCAGCCCCCCCATGGACGTGCCGACCCAGTCCAGCCGCACCGGCTTCAACCGGGCGACCAACGTCACCAGGTCGGCGACGTACTGGGGAATCACGTAAGCGTTGGGATCGATCAGCCAATCAGAGCGCCCCCGTCCGACGATATCCGGGCAGACCACGCGGTATTCGCGACCGAGCGCGCGCGCCAGCGGATCGAAATCCCGCCCGGTGCGAGTCAGCCCGTGCACGCAGACCAGCACACGGTCGTTGTCCGGATCGCCCCATTCCCAGTACGCCATCCGGTGCAGGCCCGCCGGGCTGGCGCAAGCGACGAAATCCAGGCGGGGCTCGTCGGCCGGGCTGGGGCGGACGGCGGGGAAAGCGGAAGACATGGGGGCACCTCGTGGCGGACGGATCCTGGTATTTAAACATGACGAGGCGCGGCGCGGCCCTGCAGGCCCGCGCCGCGCCCGATGGATCCGGGTCGCCGGATTCAGACGTGCAGCGCCTGCCCCAGTGCCCGCAGGGCCGCTTCCTGGATCGCTTCGCCCTGGGTGGGATGGGCGTGGATCGTGTGGCCGANNCCATCTCGATGGACTGGCCGAAGGCGGCGGCGAATTCCGACACGCCCCGCCCCACAGCCTGCCAGCCCAGGATCAGGTGATTGTCGCGCCGCGCCACGACCCGCACGAAGCCGTCGGTGGATTCCAGCGTCATGGACCGGCCATTGGCCGCCAGCGGGAAGGACGCGTCGATGGCGTCGATGCCCGCCTCGGCCGCCTGCCGCGGCGACAGCCCCGCCGTGACGACTTCCGGATCGGTGAAGCACACGGCCGGGATCGCCGCCGGCACGAAGCGCCGCGTATGGCCGGCGATCTGCTCGGCCACGCATTCGCCCTGCGCCATGGCGCGATGCGCCAGCATGGGCTCGCCCGTCAGGTCGCCGATGGCCCAGACCCCGGTCATGGATGTGCGGCAGCGGTCGTCCACGCGCACCGCCAGGCCGTCCATGTCGAGCATCAGGGAACTGAGCCCGAAGCCCCGGCTGCGGGGCCTGCGGCCAACGGCCACCAGCACTTGCTGCGCGGGCAACACGTCCTCGGTCTTGCCCGACTGGACCCGCAGCCCCTTGCCGTCCTCCGTCAGGCCCAGCACCTGGGTCTGAAGATGCAGGCCAACGCCCAGGGCCTTCAGGGCGGCGTGCACCGGCTTGACCAGATCGGCGTCATAGATCGGCAGGATCCGGTCCTGAGCCTCGATCACGTCGACCTTCACGCCAAGCTTGCGGTAGACGGTGCCCAGTTCCAGGCCGATGTACCCCGCGCCGACGATGGCAAGGGATTTCGGCAGTTTCTGGGGCGACAGCGCTTCGGTCGAAGAGATCACCGGGCCGCCGAAGGGCATGAAAGGCAGCGCAGCGGGCTCAGACCCCGTGGCGAGCAGCAGGTGTTCGCAACGGATGCGCTGGGGCGCGCCGGCCTTGCCCTTGGCGACGGGATCGACGTCCACGGTCTTGCCGTCGACGATGCGCGCCCAGCCCTGGACAACCGTGACTTTGTGCTTTTTCAGCAATGCGCCGACACCGGCCGTGAGTTTCTTGACGATACCGTCCTTCCAGGCGACGCTGCGCGCCAGGTCGATCCCGGGCGCCTGGGCGCGGATGCCCAGCGGCGAATCCCCGGCATAGCCCTGCAGCGCGTGGAATTGCTCGGCCACGTGGATCAGCGCCTTGGACGGAATGCAGCCGATGTTCAGGCAGGTGCCGCCCAGGGCGTCGCCCTCGACCAGCACGGTGGGGATGCCCAGTTGGCCCGCGCGGATGGCCGCCACGTAGCCGCCGGGGCCGCCGCCGATGATGAGCAAAGTCGTATTGATGGGATTGGACATGCTGCTTACTCCACGAACAAGAGCGCCGGGCACTCCAGGTAACGCCGGATGCACTGGATGAACTCGGCGGCGTGCATGCCGTCGACCACACGATGATCGAAGGACGAGGAAAGGTTCATGAGCTTGCGCGCCACGACCCGGCCCTCCTGGAATACGGGGCGTTCGACCACCCGGTTGACGCCGACGATGGCGACTTCCGGGTGATTGATGACCGGCGTGGACACGATCCCCCCGAGCGCGCCCAGGCTGGTCAGCGTGATCGTCGAGCCGCTCAGCTCGTCGCGCGCCGCTTTGCCCTGACGAGCGGCCTCGGCCAGGCGCGCGACTTCCGCCGCGCAGGACCACAGGTCCAGGGTTTCCGCATGATGCAGCACCGGCACCATCAGGCCCGATGGCGTCTGCGCCGCCACGCCAAGGTGCACGGCGCCGTACTGGGTCACAACCCCCGCGTCGTCGTCGTAACGGGCGTTGATCTGAGGAAACTCACGCAAAGCCAGCACCATGGCGCGCACCAGGAACGGCAACAGGGTCAGCTTGCCGCGCTCGGCGCTGTGCAGGGCGTTGAGCCGAGCGCGCAGCGATTCCAGTTCCGTCACGTCGATTTCCTCGACGTAGGTGAAGTGCGGAATGCGGCGCTTCGCTTCCTGCATCTTCTGGGCGATCTTGCGCCGCAGGCCGATGACGGGAATTTGCGTTTCCTGATCCTGGGCGGCGTAGAGCGCGCCGGTGGTGCGGTTCGAGGTCTCGTTGCGATCGCGCGCCAGCCAGGCGTCCAGATCGCCGTGCGTGATCCGGCCGGCGGGACCGGTGCCCGGCACGTACTGCAAGGTGATGCCCAGGTCCCAGGCCCGGCGGCGCACGGCAGGCGAAGCCAGCGGGCGTTGACCCTCGGGGCGCGACGGCGCGTGGGAGGCCGCGTGCGGCGCCATCGCGCCGCGCGCGGCGGACGCCGGAGCGGATTCGCGTTCGGAGGCGGCCGGGACCGCCGCCCGCCCCGCGGGGCGGGACTCGGCTGATTCAGGACGGGATTCTGGCGCCGGTTCCGGCACGTCAGGAGCCGACACGGCGACCGGTTCGGCTGCGGGCGCCGCCCGGGAAGTCGCCCCGACCGAGCCTTCATTGCCCTCGCCCTCGACCTCGAGGCGGATGAGTTCCGAACCCACCGCCATGACGTCGCCGACCTTGCCGCCCAGGGACACGACGCGTCCATGCACCGGGGACGGCACCTGGACGGTGGCCTTGTCGGTCATGACGTCGGCCAGGATCTGATCCTCGACCACGGCATCGCCCGCCTGGACGTGCCATTCCACCAGTTCGACTTCCGCGATGCCTTCGCCGATGTCCGGCATCTTGATGATGTGAATGCCCATTATGCCTCCCGGAACACGCGTTTGAACGCCTCCGCGACCCGCTTGGGGCCGGGGAAATAAGCCCATTCATGCGAATGGGGATACGGCGTGTCCCACCCCGTGATGCGTTCCACGGGGGCCTCGAGATGATAGAAACAATGTTCCTGGACCAGCGCGCACAGTTCCGCGCCGAAGCCGCCGGTGCGGGTGGCCTCGTGCAGCACCACGCAACGGCCGGTCTTGCGTACCGAATTCAGGATGGCGTCCAAGTCCAGCGGCCAGAGACTGCGCAAGTCGAGGATGTCGGCCTCGATGCCGGCCTCTCGGGCGGCGACCTCGGCCACATACACCATCGTGCCGTAGGTCAGCACGGTCAGTTCCCGGCCTTCGCGGTAGAGCGAGGCCGAATCCAGCGGCACGGTGTAATAGCCTTCGGGCACGTTGCCCAGCGGATGCTTGGACCAGGGCACGACCGGCTGGTCGTGATGGCCGTCGAAGGGTCCGTTGTACAGGCGCTTGGGCTCCAGGAAGATGACCGGATCGTCGTTCTCGATGGAGCTGATCAGCAGGCCCTTGGCGTCGTAGGGGTTGGACGGCATCACGGTGCGCAGACCGGTCACGTGCGTGAACAGGGCTTCCGGACTCTGGCTGTGGGTCTGCCCGCCGAAAATCCCGCCGCCGCAGGGCATGCGGATCGTCAGCGGCGCGGTATAGCCGCCCGCCGAACGATAGCGCAGTCGCGCAGCCTCGGAAAATATCTGGTCGGCCGCCGGATAGAAATAGTCGGCGAACTGGATCTCGACCACAGGCCGCAGCCCGTAGGCGCCCATGCCGATGGCTGCGGCCACGATGCCGCTTTCGGAAATCGGCGCGTCGAACACGCGCGACTGGCCGTATTTGGCCTGCAGGCCCTCGGTGCAGCGGAACACGCCGCCGAAATAGCCGACGTCCTCGCCGAAGACGACGATGTTCTCGTCCCGCTCCAGCATGACGTCCATGGCCGAGCGCAAGGCCTGGATCATCGTCATGGGACGGGTCTTGTTTTTTTCCTGTGCCATGCTCACACCCCCAGTTCCTGGCGCTGCCGGCGCAGATGTTCCGGCATGTCCTTGTACACGTCTTCGAACATGGTCGCCACGCTGCTGGTGCGCCCTGTGGCCAGCGTGCCGTGGGCCTCGGCCTTTTTCTGGGCGGCCACGACCTCGGCCTCGCAGGCTTTCTGCAGTTCCTGGTGTTCCTGTTCGGACCAGATGCCGCGCTTGAGCATGTAGTTCTTCAGCCGCGCGATCGGATCGCCCAAGGGGAACCGCGACCAGTCGTCGGCTGGCCGGTACTTGGACGGATCGTCGGAGGTGGAGTGCGGCCCGGCCCGGTAGCTGACCCATTCGATCAGCGTGGCGCCGTGGTTGTTGCGCGCCCGTTCGGCGGCCCAGCGGGACACGGCGTGGACGGCCAGGAAATCATTCCCGTCCACCCGCAGCGAAGCCACGTTCGAGCCGATGCCGCGCGCCGCCAGTGTGGTGCCCTCGCCGCCCGCGACAGACTGGAATGTGGAGATCGCCCACTGGTTGTTGATCACATTGAGGATCACCGGCGCCCGGTACACGTGCGCGAACAGCAGCGCCGTCTGATAGTCCGATTCGGCCGTGGCGCCGTCACCGATCCAGCCGCAGGCGATGCGGGTGTCGCCCTTGATGGCCGAGGCCATGGCCCAGCCCACCGCTTGGGGCATCTGCGTGCCCAGGTTGCCCGAAAGGGTGAAAAAGCCTTTTTCCGGCACCGAATACAGCACCGGCAGTTGGCGGCCTTTCAGCGGATCCTGGTCGTTGGAGAAAATCTGGCACATCATGTCGAACAGGGGGTAGTCCTGGGCGATGAGCAGGCCCTGCTGGCGGTAGGACGGGAAATGCATGTCGCCATCGCGCAGCGCCAGCGACTGGCCGATGGCAATGGCCTCCTCGCCCAGGCACTGCATGTAGAACGACGTCTTCTTCTGCCGCTGGGCGATGACCATGCGCGCATCGAAGATACGCGTCTTGACCATGGCGCGCAGGCCGCGGCGCAGCAGTTCATCGTCCGGAAGATCCTCGGCCCAGGGGCCCAGGGCCTCGTCATGCTCATCGAGCACGCGGATCAGCCCGATGGCCAGGTCGCGGGTGTCGTAGGGCGCGATATCGATGGGGGGTTTGCGCGCCGCCCCGGCGGGCTGCAAACGCAGGTAGGAAAAGTCGGTCGCCTGACCGGGACGCCCCGAGGGTTCGGGCACGTAGAATTTCAGAGGTGTCTGTGTCATGGTCGCAAAAATCTTTTGGATTTTTAACAAGCCCGCAGGAGAACCCCCGCGTCCAGGGTATTCTCGAAAGGACCACAGTCGTCTTGTGGACGGCCGCCGGATCATCGCCGATCCCGCATGTTCGCGCAAGACCGCGAAAACCACTAGGGATATCCTGAGCAACGACAGGACGACTCCAGCACACTGTACAACGACAGGCAGGTGCAGCGCGACCTCGCACCGCCCCGGCGCCACGGGATGCCCGGGTGCCGCATAATAAGGCTTGTCAGGCACGCCTGATTCCAGAAGCGCCTCATGATCACGAAACACACGCCTGAAAACGACCTGCATGCCTGGCTGCGCGAGCAAACCCGTACGCGCCACCAGACACTGGACAGATCGCCCCTGCTGCACGCCCTGCTGCAACCCGGGCTGGATCAGGACACTTATTTGCGCTGCCTGCAACATCTGCATGCCGCGCACGCCTCGACCGAGGCCTGGCTGATCGGCCTGGCCGGTCACGCACCCACAGCGCTGCCCGCCTATCAGCCGCGCCTGCCCGCCCTGCGCGAGGACATCCAACAATTGACCCGACACGTGCCGGGCGCGGCTTGCGAAACCATCGCGCCCGTCCACGCGTCCGATGCGGCAAGCCAGCCAAAGGGTTCGCCTTGCGACGGGACGGTCCCACCTCCCTGGAATGACGGCGTTTCGGCCTACCTGGGCATCCGGTACGTGCTCGAAGGCGCCACGCAGGGCGCGCGTTTCATCACGGCCCGTCTGCAGAAATACTGCCCGCAGTCGCTTGAAAAAAGCCGTTGGTACTGGGATCATCAAGCGCGCATGTCTGACCATTGGCATGCACTGCTGGAATATCTGCGGACAGAACAACGGCACATCGAACCCGACGCACTGCTCCAAGGCGCCAACGCCGCCTTCAATCATTTCATCCAGGTATTCAGCACACATGCCCATGGCACTGACCGATCCTGTTTTCACTGACTGCCTGACCGCGCAACTGCATCTCGCCGGCAACATCCAGCCGCACGGCGGATTGCTCGTGCTCGATGACAACCAGCGCTTCGTCGGCGCTTCGGCCAACATCGCAGAATGGCTGGACAAGGAAGCGGCGCAATTGATCGGACAGCCCTGGCAAGCCATTTTCCCCAGCCTGCCGCTACCCGGCGCGCTGAAGGAGATGAATCATCTGGGGATCGCGGGCAGTCATTTGCGGGCATTGACGCTTGGAAGCCGGGACCTCGTGCTCGCCGGCCACCGCTTGGCGAATCGCACGCTGATCGAGATCGAATATCGCCAGAAGCACGTAGAGGGCGAGATGCCCGACGAACTGGCCCAGTCCCGTGGCGCCCTGCTCGCGGCGTGCACCGCGGCGCTGGCGACCCAAAGCACCCCTGAACAGGCCGCCGAGTGCCTCATGCGTCACATTGCCCTGAGCACGGGCTTCGACCGCGTCATCTTGCTGCAGTTCATGCATGACTGGCACGGCAAAGTCATTGCCGAAGCGCTCAAACCCGGCATACGCGGCTATCTGGGCCAACATTTCCCCGCGAACGACATTCCTCAGAACGCCCGCTCGCTCTACGTGGTCAAGCGCCAGCGGCTCATCGCCGACGCGCACGCCGACCCGGTCCCCATCATCCATCTTGGCTCCGAACCCCTCGACCTGACCCATTCCGAACTGCGCGCCGCGCATCCCGCCCATATCCAATACATGAAGAACATGGGTGTGGCCGCATCGTTCAGCGTCTCGATCGTAGTCAATGGCACGCTGTGGGGGCTGGTGGTATGCCACAGCCTCCAGCCCCGCAGCTTGCCGTTCGCCGTGCGGCTATTGTGCGAACACATGGCCAATACCGCCGCCTTGCATATCGGCGGGCTGCGGCAGCTAGGCCGCGCGAACGCGCGCCACGAGCACTCGACGTACCGCGCACGCCTGAAACAGGACCTGCAAACCCGCGGGCCCACCGACGACGCAATCCATCAACAGCTCGAGCGTGTCCGACAGGCCTTCAAGGCTGACGGAGCCTGGGCTTATTTCAAGCGGACAAACTACCAGAGCGGTCAGGTGCCCGCGGCCGAAGCGTTCGAGTGCCTGAGGCGCTGGCTGCAAAGCGGCGCCACAGCCCCGGTGCACGGCTACAACCGCATACCCGATGACCTGGCGCGGCACAGCGAACTGGTCCGCCTTGCCAGTGGCGCGCTCCACATCCAGGTCGACGACGACAACTTCATCGTCTTGTTGCGACACGAACAACCCGAAAACATCGAATGGGCCGGCCCGCCCGACAAGCCGGATGCCCATATCCCCGGAACGCCGCTTTCCCCCAGACGTTCGTTCGATGCCTGGAAGGAGCAGACCCAGGGCCAGGCGTTGCCATGGGAAGATTACGAATACGAGGCCGCGAGTGAATTGCGGACCCTGTTGCGCGAGCTGCTGGATTACCTGCAACTCGAACAACAAAGCCTGACCGACCCCCTGACGGGCCTGGGCAATCGGCAGCAATTGCAGAACTATGTGGAAAAAATCGGGCTGAACGAATCCGGTCCGGAAACTTTCATTGCGGTTTTCCTGATTGATCTGGATCGTTTCAAACCGGTGAACGACACCTACGGCCATTCGGCCGGCGACCAGGTGCTCATCGAAGCCGGCCAGCGCATGAGCCATCTGCTGCGCGATTCCGATCTTCTGGCCCGCCTGGGCGGCGACGAGTTCGCGATCGTGCTGCCCAGGCAAAAGAGCCTCGATGCCCTGCGGGCGCTGGGAGAACGGCTGATCCAGGCCATCGCCCAACCGTACCGGCTCGATCAGGACAACACGCGGATCAGCGCCAGCATCGGCGCGGCGGTACTGGAACCCGGCATGACGCTCGAAATGGCCCTGCACAATGCCGACATGGCCATGTACCGCATGAAGCATGGCGGTGGCAACGGATTCGCCCTGTTCGACGGCGGCGCACGACCGACGCACCCTGGCGCCTAGAAACGCCGCCCGTGCCAGTAGCGGCGAAACGAACCCAGGGCGCCGGACAGCGCCAACCCATCCGCGCGCGATCGGGCATTGACCCCGCCTTGCAAATCGGTACGCCAGGGTATCGCGCCCGATTGACGCCAACGCGCCACCACAGCGGCGTCCGGATGGCCATGGCGGTTCCAGGCGCCCACCTGGAAAACCACATGCCGCGCCGCCACGGCATCGACGAATGGGGCGGACGACGAAGTCCGTGAACCATGATGCGCGGCCACGACAATGTCCGCCGGCGTCAGGCCGCGCTCGACCAGGGCCGATTCGGCATGCCGTTCGATGTCGCCGGTCAGCAGCAGACTGTGGTGCGCCCCGCGTACCCGCAACACGCAACTGCCGGCGTTGGCCTCCACGCCTTTGCGGCGCGCACGCGCATCCAGCGGCCAGAGAAACTCGAATTCGACCCCATCCATGCGCCAGCGATCGCCGAAGCGGCACGGCGAGGCCGCCTGCGGCAGAGGCGTGGTCTCGGCGTGCAGCTTGCGGGTCTCGGCATGCAGCCAGGATTCCAGGTCGAAGGACGAGAAAGCCTGCCTCACCGGCACCGCGGCCAGCACGCTGCGCACCCCGCCGGCATGATCCAGGTCGGCGTGGGACACGATCAATGCGTCCAGCCGGGCCACGCCGAGCGCCTTCAGGGCCGGGACGACAGTGCGGGCGCCTTCATCCGCATGCCGCGCATGGCGCGCGCCCGCGTCGAACAGCAGCGAATGCCGCGCCGTGCGGATCAGCAACGCGCTGCCTTGCCCCACGTCCAAGGCGCGCAGATCCCATTCTCCATCGCCGGGACGGTCCGGCGGCCACAGCAACATCGGCGCCAGCGCGAACCAGGCCCAGGCGCGATGGCGAGGCGGACAGGCGCCCGGCCAGAGCGCCGCCGCCACTCCGGCCATGCCCAGCAGATACACCCATGCCGGGCCGGCGGGCACAGGCCAAGCGGGCAAGGCGGCCAGCCATTCGGTCGGCCGCATCATCAGAGCCAGCAGGCCATGGGCCAGCCAGGCCAGGACGGCCGCGACGGACTCCAGGCCCGGCGCCAGCGCCACGGCGGCCAGCAGCAGCGACAGCGGCGTGACCAGCAGTTCAATGACCGGAATGGCGTAGGCATTGGCCAGCGGGGATACCAGCGAGACCTCATGGAAGATCCAGGCCAGCGGCGCAGCCAACGCCCAGGTCACGGCCCATTGCAGGCGCGCCGCAATTTTCAAGCCGCGTAGCCAGCGGTCGAGCCGCCGCGGCGGAATCAGAGCGGCGGCACTCTCGCCCGCCGCGGGCCGCTCTTCCGCCCTCGCCCCGACCGCCAGCAGGACGGCCACCGCCAGAAACGAAAGCCAGAATCCCCCCGACAGCACCGACCAGGGGTCCGTCGCCACCACGGCCACAGCCGCCAGCGCCAGCACCCGCGAACCGCTGATGCGCAGTTGAAGGGCCTGGGCGCCCGCCACCACGGCCAGCATCATGAAAGTGCGTCGCGCCGGCACGCCCCAGCCGGCCAGCAGGCAATACAGCCAGGCGGTCAGCAGCGCCGCGACAGCGCCCGCCCGCCGGGCCGGCCAGCGCTCGGCCAGGACACGACCGCGCCAACGCAGACGACGCCACAGGAACGACACCGCCAGCGCGGCCGCTCCGGCCAGCATCGTGATGTGCGAACCACTGATGGAAACAAGATGGGTGATGCCGGTGCGGTTGAACACTGTCCAGTCGGTGTCGTCCACGCCGTCCTGGTCGCCGATGGCCAGGGCCCGCAGCACCGGACCGTAGCGCAGATCCCGCAGATACGGCGCCATGGCCTCGCGCACCGCATGGCGCGCGCGCCCGGCGATCACGGACAGGCCGGCCCAGTCCTCGTCGCGCAGCCATTCCGGCGTACCTCGCACGCTCCCTTGCGCACGGATGCCGGCGGCGAAGGCGTGAGCCTCGGCATCGAAGGCATGAAAATTCAGTGTGGCGCGCACCGGTCGCAGCACCAGCGCCATGCGCCAGACCTGCCCGGGCCTCACTTCGGGAAACGGCGTATCGGGCGGCCGCGCGGGCGCATAAGGCCCATGCCAGCCACCGGCAGGCCAGCGCACCCGGATCCGCGCAGGAACCCCGCCAGGATGCGCGTCCAGCACCACGGCCTCGAAATCCAGCCGGTCCGGCTGGAGCCGGGGCAGGCTGTCGACACGCAAGGTGACGCGCGATACCTTGTCCACATTGATTCCGGCCAGCGACTGATCCAGGCGCGTCTGGGCGCCCAACACAGTGAAAACGAAACCGGACCAGGCGCTCAGCAGGCAGAGCATCGGGCCGCGCAGCTCGGCAAAGACACCCGCCCGTTCCCGTCCAGGCCGCTCCGCCGCGCGCGCATGCGCGCGCCACACGGCCCAACTTGCCACGCCCAGCATGCTGGATGCCAGCGCCAGGGTGCCACCGCCCGGCAAATCGGCCAACCGATGGGCGCCGAGCACGCCGGCCAGCCCCGCCACCACAGTCGCACGCCCGAGCATGCCTTCCCCTGGAAACTGAAAACCTCCGCCAGATTAAGGGGAAAAACAGCCACCGGGACACACCGCGCGCATTCCGGTCCAGCCGGGAAACTACGCGGAGCCCAGCCCGTTGAGGACATGCGTGAGCCGGGGCAGCACCCTACGGGCATTGGCGGCGCACCGCTCGGCCAAAGCATCGGCTTCCAGACCGCGCAATTCGGCCAGAGCCCGGGCGATGCCGGCCGTTTCCGCCGGTTCATTGCGCGCAGGCCGGGGCCGGCCATCGGGGCCGCGCCCCAGCCAGGCGGGCGGGATGTCGGGCGCGTCGGTTTCCAGCACCAGGGCTTCGACCGGCAATGCGGCCGCCAGGCGCCGGATCTGCAGGGCGCGCTCGAAGGTCATGGCCCCGCCCATGCCCAGCGCGAAGCCTTGCGCGATGAACTGCTCCGCCTGCTGGAAGCTGCCATTGAAGGCATGGGCGATGCCGCCGATGGACGGGCGGCGGCGCAGGTGCTTGAGCAGCGTGTCCTGGGACCGGCGCACGTGCAGCAGCACCGGCAGGCCGTGGCATTGCGCCAGATCCAGTTGGCGCGCATAGAACCGTTCCTGGCGTTCACGCAATTCCGGCGTATTGAAGGCCGGCACGAAAAAATCCAGTCCGATCTCGCCGATCGCCACCAGCCTGGGATCGTCCCGCGCCGCCGACAGCGCGGTGTCCAGCGCGTCCAGGTCCGCTTCCGCAGACCGATCGACATACAAGGGGTGGATGCCCAGGGCATAGCAAGCGCCCGGCGTGGCATGCGCCAGCGCCCGCACGGCTTCGAAATTGGCGCGCATCACAGCCGGAATCACGATGCTCCGGACGCCCGCCCGCCGCGCCCGTTCGATCACGGCTGGCCGGTCGTCGTCAAACTCCGGAGCGTCCAGATGGCAATGGGTGTCGATCAGCATGGCTCCTCCGTTCGAGCGTCCGCCCGGCGGGCGCCAGCACACAGACGCAAGCGGCCGGACGCTGCGTTTCAGCCGGCTTCTTCCGTATCCTCGGCGAGCAGTCCCGCCTGCATGTGAAAGCGCCGGTGCGCCAGGGCCGCCAACGCCGGATCGTGGGTGACGATGACGAAGGCCGTGCCCAGTTCCCGGTTGATGCGCGCCAGCAGATCGAACATGTCGGCGGCCGTGTGACGGTCCAGATTGCCGGTCGGTTCGTCGGCCAGCACGCAGGCAGGCCGGGTCACCAGCGCCCGCGCCAAGGCCACGCGCTGGCGCTCGCCGCCCGACAGCTGGCCCGGAAAATGCGCGGCCCGGGCCGACAGGCCGACCTGTTCGAGCATCGCGGCCGCCTGATCCCGGGCCTGTGCGCGAGGCATGCGGCGCACGATCAGGGGCATGGCCACATTGTCCAGCGCCGTGAACTCCGGCAACAAGTGATGGAATTGGTAGACGAAGCCCAGAGATTGATTGCGCAACCGGCTGCGGCGCTTCTCGTCCAGCCCCGAGGCGGCTTGACCAGCGACCCACAGTTGCCCGGCGTCGGGCTCGTCCAGCAGGCCCAGCACGTGCAGCAGCGTGCTCTTGCCCGAGCCCGAGGCGCCGACGATGGCCACCNNGCGACCATCTCATGGGCATGGACCGTCAGGCTGACGTCCCGCAGAACTTCCACCCGGCCGGCGCCCTCGTCGTAGGTCTTGGCCAGGCGCTCGGCGCGCAGCACGGCGTCGGCGGCAACGGAATCAGTCATGGCGCAGCACTCGGGCGGGTTGCAGGCGGG
>DISE01000091.1 GCA_002421865.1 Castellaniella sp. UBA6218 | reverse complement strand
CCCAGGCAGCCGGTGACGATGACCTTGCCGTTTTCCACGATGGCCTCGCCGATGGCGTCCAGGGATTCGGCCTTGGCGCTGTCGATGAAGCCGCAGGTGTTCACCACGACGACGTCGGCCCCCTCATAATCGGGGCTGATGGTGTAGCCGTCGGTGCGCAGCTGGGTCAGGATGCGCTCGGAATCGACCAGGGCCTTGGGACAGCCCAGGCTGACGAAACCGACGCGGGGGGATTGGCTCATGGGAATACTCGGTGGAATGCGGATGGGACAACGCGGGACCGCGCCGGCCGTGCGGCCATTGGACAGATCCGGTCGAGGCAACCTTTGATTTTAGCCAATTGGTGCTAAAGTCCCCCGAATCCATCCCGCAAATTCCCAATTCTGGATTCTTTCCGTGCCGGAATCGCCACAATCCCCCGCCCTGTCCGATCAGTTGCTGGCCGCCGCCCGGGCCATCCGGGCGGTGCTGGACGGCCAGTCACTGTCGGAGGCGCTGGAATCGATCCCGGCCGCGCTGCGGCCCGCCGCCCAGGCCCTGTCCTTCCACGCCATGCGCCGGCTGGGCCATGCCCGGGCCGTGTGCGAGCGGCTGGTGCCGCGCCGTCCGCCGGAACGGCTGACCGAGGCCCTGATCCTGCTGGGCCTGAGCCTGCTGGAAGCCAGCCTGCGCCAGGGCGAAGGCACCGAACAGCCGCCCGGCACGCCGATCTACCATGAGCATACCCTGGTCCATCAACTGGTCGAAGCGGCGGCTGCCGACCGCCGCACGCGGCCGGCCAAAGGCCTGATCAACGCCGTACTGCGCCGCTATGGGCGCGAACGCGCGGCGCTGACCGAGGAACTGGCCCGGCGGCCCGACGCGGTCTGGAACCATCCGGACTGGTGGATCGCCACCGTGCGGGAAGCCTGGCCGGACGATTGGCGAACGATCCTGACCGCCGCCGACCAGCCGCCGCCCATGGCCCTGCGCGCCAACGCCCGGCGCATCGGGCGGGACGCGCTGCGGGCGCATCTGGCCGAGGCCGGCCTGAGCGCCCGGCCCGTGGGCGAAGACGGGTTGATCCTGGACACGCCCCGCCCCGCACGCGACATCCCCGGCTACGCCGAAGGCTGGTGGTCGGTGCAGGATCCGTCGGCCCAACTGGCCGCGCCGCTGCTACCTTTGCGGGACGGCATGCGGGTGCTGGACGCCTGCGCGGCGCCCGGGGGCAAGACGGCCCATCTGCTGGAACGCCACGCGCTGCGCCTGACGGCGCTGGACAGCGATGCCCGCCGCCTGGGGCGCGTAGAAGAGAACCTGAGGCGGCTGGGCCTGGAGTCTCCCGACGCGACCCTGCGATGCGCCGATGCGGCCCGGCCCGGCGACTGGTGGGACGGCCAGCCCTATGACGCCATCCTGGCCGACGTCCCCTGCACCGCGTCGGGCGTGGTGCGCCGCCACCCCGACATCCGCTGGCTGCGCCGCGAGGATGACCTCGCGCGCACGGCGGCCCTGCAGGCGCGCATCCTGGACGCGCTGTGGCCGCTGCTCACGCCCGGCGGCCATCTGCTGTACGCCACCTGCTCGATCTTTCCCCAGGAAGGCGAATCGCAGGTCCGCGCCTTTCTGGACCGGCATCCCGGGGCGCTGCGGCTGCCGGCCCCGGGCCACATCCTGCCCGGAGGCCCCGACAGCGGCGACGGCTTCTTCTACGCCCTGCTGCGCAAGCCCGCATGAGCCCGCCGGCGCAACGCGGCTTGCGCTTTGGCGCGGGCTCAACAATACTGCGACTGTCCGTGACTTTCCGCTCCATCACCGCCAGCGCATGCCACGTTTCCTGATCCTGCTGGCCTTCGGCCTCCTGTTCCTGTCATCCCCGGTCGCCCGGGCCGACGACGGACGGGTCGTGCGCATCGAACCCGTGATGCGCCAGAACCAGCTCCTGCTGAACGCCGACATCGAATTCACCCTGGGCGACGAGCTGCACGACGCCGCCCGCAAGGGCCTCCCGCTGTACTTCACGGCTGACCTGACCATCGAACACCCGCGCTGGTGGTGGTTCGACGAGACGGTCCTGTCGATCAGCCAGACCTGGCGCATCCAGTACAACGCGCTGACGCGCCAGTGGAGGGTCGGGACAGGGGACCTGTCCCTGCCGGCCACATCCCTGGACGAGGCCCTCGCCCTGGTGCGCCACATCCGGGACTGGCCCCTCGGCGACGTCGGCCGCTTCACGCCGGACCAGACCTACCAGGGTCGGTTGCGGCTGCGGCTGGACACCTCACGGCTGGCCCGCCCCTTCCAGGTCGACGCCCTCAACAGCGCGGCCTGGTCCCTGACGACCCCATGGAAAGAATTCACTTTTTCGATCTCCGCCGCAACGCCCCGCGGCTGATCCGCTGGGCGCTGCGCTCCGCGCTGGGGGTCGCCGCCGCCAGCGCGATCGCGCTGCTGGGCCTCCTGGTCTGGTCCACCGGCAATGCCTCGCGCTATGCGCAGCAGTACGACGTGCTGCTGGTGCTCAACGGCATCCTGGCGATCGCCCTGATGTCCTGGGTCGCCATGCTCTCGATCCGGCTGCTGCGCCAGATCCGGCGGCGCCAGTTCGGTGCCCGGCTGACCGCCCGCTTCACGCTGTACTTCACCCTGATCGGCATCCTGCCGGGCGTGCTGATCTACGTGCTGTCGGTACAGTTCATGTCGCGCTCGATCGAGTCCTGGTTCAACGTGCGGGTCGACACCGCCCTGGAAGCCGGCCTGAACCTCGGCCGCGCCGCGCTGGACGCTCAACTCACCGAGCTCAACGGCCGGGCGCGCAACATGGCCTTGCGGCTGAACAGCGCCAGCGACGCTGAAACCTCCCTGCTGATCACCTCGCTGCGCGCCGCCAACGAAATCGACGAAGCCATGGTCTTCACCGGCAATGGCCGCCTGGTGGCCTTTTCCTCGTCGGCCTTCAGCCAATTGCTGCCGGATCTGCCCCCCAGCAGCGTCATGAACCAGTTGCGGGTCGCCCAGGGCTACGCCGCGGCCGAAGCCGATGTGGGCCCCGGCGACGGACCGACCAGCGACGGTCTGCATCTGCGCGTCGTCATCCCGCTGGGGCCGGCCGCCGCGGACCGGCTGGGCAACCCCATGAGCCTGGGCGGCGATTCGCGCTGGCTGCAGGTGATCCAGGCCGTGCCGGAACGCATCGCCCACAACGCCAGTCAGGTCCAGCAGGGCTTCCGCGACTACCAGGAACTGGCCCTGTCACGCCTGGGCCTGCGCAAGCTCTACGGCATCACCCTGACGCTGGCCCTGATCCTGGCCGTCTTCGCCGCCGTCGTCGTGGCGCTGGCCGTCTCGCGCCGCCTGGTTCGGCCTCTGCTGTCCCTGGCTTCGGGCACACAGGCCGTCGGGGTCGGCGACTACCGCCCCCTGCCCGAGCCGCCTGCGCGCGACGAGGTCGGCCAGCTGACCCGCTCGTTCAACGCCATGACGCGCCAGCTGGACGAGGCCCGCCAGATGGTCGACCGTCATCGCCGCCAGCTGGAACAGAGCAACCTGTACCTGGAATCGGTGCTCAGCAACCTGTCCTCCGGGGTGCTGGTGTTCGACCACGCCTTCCGGCTGACGCTGTTCAACCAGGGCGCCCAGCACATCCTGCATGTCGACCTGCGCACTGCACAGGGCCGCCCGCTGGAAACCGTCAATGGCGCGCTGGCGCTCGCCAGCCTGATCCGCCAGGCGTTCTCCGCCCACGACGCGGTCGAATCGACGCGCCCCTACTGGCAACAGCAGTTCGAAGTCGAGCTCCAGGCCGCGCCGGACAACGAACGCAAGAAACACGTCGTCACCCTGCTGGCCCGGGGTACCCGGCTGCTCATGGACGGCCACGAGGACGGCTACCTGGTGGTGTTCGACGACATCAGCGAAGTGATCTCCGCCAACCGCACGGTCGCCTGGGGCGAGGTCGCCCGTCGCCTGGCGCATGAAATCAAGAACCCGCTCACTCCCATCCAGTTGTCGGCCGAGCGGCTGGCGATGAAACTGGCCGACCGGCTGGCGCCGGACGACGCCGCCATGCTGCAGCGGTCCATCCAGACCATCGTCAACCAGGTCGCGTCCCTGAAGCGCATGGTGGACGATTTCCGCGAATACGCCCGCACGCCTCCGGCGCAGATGCAGGACATCGATCTGAACGCCCTGCTGACGGAGGTTCTGACCTTGTACGGCTGGGATCCCGCCGAGCCGGCTCCGCCGACGTCCCCGGGCGCGGCCCGCTTCGACGCCCTGCTGGCGGCGGACCTGCCGCCGATCCAGGGAGACCCGGCCCAGTTGCGCCAGGTCATCCACAATCTGCTGGCCAATGCCCGCGACGCCGCCTGTCAGCACGCCGCGCCCGGTACGGCCGAGGTCCGCGTACAGACCCGCCTGATCCGGCCGGAGGACGGATCAGGACAGCCCCGCGTCCGGCTGACGGTCTCGGACAATGGCCCGGGCTTCGCGCCCGAGGTGCTGCACCGCGTCTTCGAGCCCTACGTGACGACCAAGCCGACCGGCACCGGACTGGGACTGGCGATCGTCAAGAAGATCATCGAGGAGCACGCCGCCCAGGTGGACATTTCCAACCGGACCGAAGGCGGCGCCCGCATTTCCATCCTGTTTTCCAGGCTGGCGGCCTAGCCCGTCCGGCTGGACGCGCCCAGGCAAGCACACGATAATACGTAGAACACAAGGTGAGGTGATATGGCGAGAATTCTGGTGGTGGACGACGAAATAGGCATCCGCGAACTGCTGTCCGAAATTCTCTACGATGAAGGCCACACGGTCGAACTCGCGGAAAATGCGGCGCAGGCCCGCGAATCCCGTCTCCGCCAACGCCCCGACCTGGTGCTGCTGGACATCTGGATGCCCGACATCGACGGGGTCAGCCTGCTCAAGGAATGGTCCAGCCAGGGCTTGCTGAACATGCCCGTCATCATGATGAGCGGCCATGCCACCGTGGACACCGCCGTCGAGGCCACCCGCATCGGTGCCGTCGACTTCCTGGAAAAACCCATCACGCTGCAGAAGCTGCTGAAGACCGTCGCGGCCGGCCTCGCGCGCCCGGTGATCCCGGCCTCCATGCGCAGCCGCACCGAACGTCCGGCATCGCCCGCCGACCCGGTCTTCACCCAGCCGCCCGCGCTGGCGGGCGGCCCCGCCGCCGCTCAGCCCATGGGCGCTGTGCCCGCCGCCGCTCCCGCCCCCGATGACTCGCATCTGGGCCGGATCTCGTTGAACCAGCCCCTGCGAGAGGCCCGCGACGAATTCGAGCGGATCTACTTCGAATACCACCTGCTGCACGAAAACCACAGCATGACGCGGGTGTCCGAGCGCACCGGGCTGGAGCGCACCCATCTGTACCGCAAGCTGAAACAGCTCGGCATCGACACCTCACGCAAGAAATCGTCTGGCGGCTGAACGGCCGGCGTGCTCCGGCCGCGCCCCCGCGGCGGGCCTAGCCGCGATACGATCGAATGAACTCGGCCACCGGCTGGCGCCGTCCGCCGGGTTTCTGCAGCACCGTCACACGCAGCACGCCATCGGCTGTCGCCACATCGATGCCGTCAGGCTCCATGGCCACGATCGCGCCGGGCGCCGGCGCGCCGTTGCCGGCCACACCAGCGGCCGGCAGCGCCCTCGCCCCCCAGACCTTCACCGGCTGGTCCATGCCCGGCAACGCCATCGTCGTGCCGGGAAAGGGATCGAAAGCCCGGACCCGCCGCGCCAGTTCCTCCGCGGAGCGGGAAAAATCCAGCGCCGACTCGGACTTCAGCAGCTTGTCCGCATAACATACGCCCGCCTCCGGCTGGGGGACCGGCTCCGGCGCGTGCCCGGCCGCCAGCCGCGCCAGAACATCCACGATGGCGCGCGCACCATCGGCCGCCAGCCCATCATGCAGGCTGGCGCCGGTCTCGTCGGCCACCAGGGGGCGTTCCACCCGATGCAGCATGTCGCCCGTGTCCAGGCCCGCGTCCATCTGCATGATGGTCACGCCACTGACGGCGTCGCCCGCCTCGATCGCGCGCTGGATGGGCGCCGCCCCGCGCCAGCGCGGCAGCAGGCTGGCGTGGATGTTCAGGCAGCCGTGGCGCGGCAGGTCCAGCACCCATCGGGGCAAAATCAGGCCATAGGCCGCCACCACCATGACGTCCGGCGCCAGATCCCGAAGCGCGGCCTCGGCATCCCGGGCATCTTCCGGATATTTGCCGTCCAGCCGCAGGCTGCGCGGCTGGAGCACGGGGATACCGGCCTCGATGGCGGCCTGCTTGACGGGGCTGGGCACGCGCTTCATGCCGCGCCCCGAGGGACGGTCCGGCTGGGTCAGGACACAGACGATCCGATGCCCCGCCCCGATCAGGGCATCCAGGGCCTGCCGGGCGAATTCCGGGGTTCCAGCGAAGGCGACACGCATTCAGACCCCGGCGGATTCACGCTGGGACTCGCGCTGCTGCTTGCGCAGGCGCGTGCGGATGCGGTTCTGCTTGAGCACGGACAGGTATTCGACGAAGACCTTGCCCAACAGATGATCGAGTTCGTGCTGCACGCACACGGCCAGCAGGCCCTCGGCATCGAACTCGTAGGGTTCGCCGCGCTCGTCCAGGGCGCGCACGTGGATGCGCGCGGAACGTTCGACCTCGTCATAGACGCCGGGCACTGAGAGGCAGCCTTCTTCGTAGACCTGGAGTTCCTCGCTCTTCCAGGTGATTTCGGGATTGATCAGGACGTGCAGGTCCTTGCCGTCTTCGGAAACGTCGATGACCACGATCCGTTCGTGGACGTCCACCTGGGTGGCCGCCAGGCCGACCCCGGGCGCCGCGTACATGGTCTCGGCCATGTCGCGCACCAGCTGGCGGATGCGATCGTCCACCTGTTGCACCGGAGCGGCGACCTTGTGCAGCCGGGGATCCGGGTATTTGAGAATGGGAAGCAGAGCCATGTCGAAAACCGTGACGGTGATGCCAAAGCTCCATGATAAATCAGGACCATGGCCCAGGACATAAACCGCACATCCGCCGCGAAGCGCAGCCGCCGTTCATGGCACACTGGCGCCATGCCCCTGAACGCCTCCGAACCTGAACTGCGCGCCTGGATCCGCCTGAGCCTCGAACCCGGGCTGGGCGCGTCCCGGATCCGTCTGCTGCTGTCGGTCTTCGGCATGCCGCAGCACATCATCGAAGCCACCACCGGCAGCCTGGCCCGTTATCTGGACCCGGCGCTGGCGGCCCGCCTGCGCCAACCACCCGAACCGGAGATCCAGGTCGCCATCGACCAGGCGCTGGACTGGCTGCGGGGCGACGACCATCACTTGCTGACCCTGGCCGATCCCCACTATCCGCGCACGCTGTACGCGCTGAGCGACCCGCCGCCGATCCTGTACGCGCATGGCCGGCTGGCGGTGCTGAGCCGGCCCATGCTGGCCATCGTCGGCGCGCGCCACGCCACGGCCGACGGCGAACGCAACGCCCACGCCTTCGCGCGCCACCTGGCGCTGCAGGGCTGGTGCGTAGTCAGCGGTCTGGCCAGCGGCATCGATGGCGCGGCCCATGCCGGCGCCCTGGCCGCCGGCGAAGCCGGCGGCGGCACCCTGGCCGTCCTCGGCACAGGCGTCGACCGGGTCTATCCGCCCGCCCACCACGCCCTGGCCCACCGCATCGCCACCCATGGCCTGCTGCTGTCCGAATTTCCTCTGGGGACACCGGGACTGCCTTTTCATTTCCCGCAACGCAACCGCATCGTCGCCGCCCTCAGCCAGGGTGTGCTGGTGGTCGAGGCCGCGGCGCGCAGCGGTTCGCTGATCACCGCCCGGCTGGCCGGTGAGCTCGGGCGCGAGGTCTTCGCGATCCCCGGCTCCATCCATTCCCCCCTGTCGCGCGGTTGCCACGCCCTGATCCGCCAGGGCGCCAAACTGGTCGAATCCGGCCAGGACATCGCCGAGGAACTCCGGCAAGGAGCGCTGCCGGGGATCCCGGCGGCCAGGCCGATACCCGATGCGGGGCCCGACGCCATCCGGCATGACGGCGCTTCATCGACCGTGCCCATCACCCCGACGGTTACGGACATTCCCGAGGCCGCGCAGGACACGGGTGCCGACCCTGACGCCGACGCCCTGCTGCGACGGATCGGCCTCGATCCGGTCGCCCTGGACACCCTGCAGACGGATCTGGGCTGGTCCATCGACCGCCTGATGGGCGGGCTGACCCTGCTGGAAATCGCCGGCCGGATCGAGCGCACCGCCGACGGCCGCTACCGGTGCGGAAGCTGAGTCCGGCTGCGCTATGATGGACCCCTCTCCCGATTGGGGATCCTCGCCGGACGAAATTCATGGCCGAACACATCAAGATCGTCGAAGTCGGGCCGCGTGACGGCCTGCAGAATGAAAAGCAGTTCGTCGACACCGCCGTCAAGATCGAACTCGTCGACCGTCTGGCGGCCGCCGGCTTCCCGAATGTGGAAGCCGCGTCCTTCGTTTCCCCGAAATGGGTGCCGCAAATGGCCGACGGCGCGGAAGTCATGGCCGGCATCGACCGCCGCCCCGGCACGATCTATTCCGTCCTGGTGCCCAATCTGCGCGGCTTCGAAGGCGCCCTGGCCGCGCGCGCGGACGAAGTCGTGATCTTCGGCGCCGCCAGCGAGGCCTTCTCCCAGCGCAACATCAACTGCTCCATCGCCGAATCCATCGCCCGCTTCGAGCCCGTGGCTGCTGCCGCGAAAGAGGCCGGAATGCGCCTGCGTGGCAGCATCAGTTGCGCGCTAGGCTGTCCCTACCAGGGTGAAACCCCGGTGGCCGCCGTGGTCGACGTGGCCGAACGCCTGCTGCGGCTGGGCTGCGACGAAATCGACGTGGCCGACACCATCGGCGTGGGCACCGCCGCTCAGGTCGGACGCGTGCTGCGCGCCGTCGGCCAGGTCACTGACCTGGGCACCCGGGTTTCGGGGCATTTCCATGACACCTACGGCCAGGCGCTTGCCAACATCCTGGCCGCGCTGGACTGCGGGGTGCGCATTTTCCACAGCTCGGTCGCCGGCCTGGGCGGCTGCCCCTACGCCAAGGGCGCCACCGGCAACGTCGCCACAGAGGACGTGCTGTACCTGCTGCGCGGCCAGGGGCTGCATACCGGAGTCGACCTGGACGCCGTCGTGGACATCGGCCAATGGATTTCCGAACGCATCGGCCGCCCCACATCCAGCCGCGCGGGCCGCGCCCTGGCACTGAAGAAGGCCTGACGATGTCCCCTTTCGGCCGCCCCTCCCCCGAAGAACACGACGCCCTCATGGCCCAGATCGGGCCGCTGCCGCTGCGCGGCCGGGCGTGGCCCCGCTGGATCGCCTTCGTCGCCTGGCTCATCATGGCCGCGATTGCCGTGCGCCTGGTCATGGTGCTGCAACTCTCGCCGGAACGGGCGTTGCCGATGCCGGTCATCGCCAGCATCGTGGTGTGCTTCGGCGCGCTGCTCTGGATGAGCGTCCACATGTGGACCTCGGTGACGGAAATCTCCGACTGGGGCATCCGCCAGTCCTGGATCACGCGCCGCGAGGTGCCCTGGACAGAACTCCAGTCCACCAAGTTCATCCCTCTGTTCGCCTCGAAGAAACTGGTGTGCTTCGTGCAAAAGGGCCGGCCCGTGATCTTTCAGGCCGGCACGCCGGAATTGCAGGCGGCCTTCGCCCGCATCAGCCTGGTGTACCGGAAGAGGCTCTAGTCACCGGATCGGCAACGGATACAGCAGGCCGCCGTCCTTCCAGAGGGCGTTCAGGCCGCGCTGGATCTGCAGCGGGCTGCCCATGCCCACGTTGCGGTCGAACGACTCGCCGTAGTTGCCCACCTGTTTGACGATGCGATAGGCCCATTGCTCGTCCAGCCCCAGGTTCTTGCCCGCGTTGCCGGTCACGCCCAGCAGACGCTGCACGTTGGGGTCGGCGCTTTTCAATTGCGCGTCGACGTTGGCCGCGGTCACGCCCAGCTCCTCGGCGCCGGCCATGGCGTGGAAGCTCCATTTGACGATGTTCAGCCAGGCATCGTCGCCCTGGCGCACGAACGGGCCGAGGGGTTCCTTGGAGATGATTTCCGGCAGGATCACGTAATCGGCGGGTTTGGACAGCTTGGAAATGCGGATCGAGGCCAGGCCCGAAGCGTCGGTGGTGAACACGTCGCAGCGGCCGGCCGCGAAAGCGTTGACGACTTCATTGAACTGCTCGATCACGACCGGCGTGTACTTCACGTTGTTCGCGCGCGCCCAGTCAGCCATGTTCTGCTCGTTGGAGGTGCCGGTCTGCATGCAGACCGTGGCTCCGTTCAGGCCGCGGGCCGATGTGATGCCCAGAGACTTGGGCACCATGAAACCCTGGCCGTCATAGAAGTTGATGGCGGCGTGGATGGCGCCTAGCGCGGTATCGCGCGACTGGGTCACGGTGGTGTTGCGCGCCAGCAGGTCGATTTCACCCGATTGCAGGGCGGTGAAGCGCTGCTGCGCGTTCAAGGGCACGATCTTGACCTTGGACGCGTCGCCCAGCACGGCGGCCGCGACGGCGCGGCACATGTCCACGTCCAGGCCTTTCCATTCGCCCTTGGCGTCGGGCGCCGAGAATCCGGCAAAGCCGGTGGTGACGCCGCATTGCACGGCGCCGCGCTCCTTGACGACGGACAGAGTATCGGCCTGGGCCAGAGGCATGCCGGCGCCCAGCAGGACGGCCAGGCCGGCGATCATTTTGAATCCACGCATGGAAGAGTCTCCCTCGGTCTGCTTCACGGATCTGTACATAGTAACTGAGGGAGTCCGGGAATCGTTATGCCCGGACGCAATATGCCTATAGGTGGACGAGCCCACGCCGCCGCTCAATCGTAGCGCCGCACGTCTTCGATCACCTTGCCGTCGTTGGGCAGGCTGCCGGCCGCCACGACCTCGACGGCGGCCCGCAGCTTGGTCTGCTCGCGCACTGTGGCGGCAACGGCTTCCGTGTCGAGCGCGGCATCGGCCTCGACGCGCAGCGTCATGACGTCGTGCCCCGTCTCTCCCGAGACCACCAGACGCGCGCGCCCGATCTCCGCATGGCGGTCCAGCACGCGGGCGATCTGTTCGGGATGCACGAACATGCCGCGCACCTTGGTCGTCTGGTCGGCCCGCCCCAGCCAGCCGCGGATACGCAGATTGGTCCGGCCGCAGGGAGAGATCCCCGGCATCAGGGCCGACAGGTCACCGGTGCCGAAACGCAGCAGCGGGTAGTCGGCATGCAGGGTCGTGACCACCAGTTCGCCGACCTCGCCCTCGGGCACGGGCTGGCCGGTGCCCGGCCGTACGATTTCCAGGATCAGGTCCTCGTTGGCGACCAGGCCTTCGCGCGCGGGGGTTTCGAAGGCCACCATGCCCAGGTCGGCGCTGCCGTAGGCCTGGAAGCCCTGGATGCCGCGAGCCCGGAACCAGGCCTGCAGAGACGGCGGATAGGCCTCGCCAGAGAACAGCGCCCGCTGCAGCGAAGGCAGCGCCACCCCCATTTCATCGGCCTTTTCCAGGATGATGCGCAGGAAACTGGGCGTGCCTGTGTAGGCGTGCGGCGCCAGATCCGCCATGGTGCGCACCTGCAGCTCGGTCTGCCCGACTCCGCCGGGAAACACCGTGCAGCCCAGCGCATGGGCGGCGGTCTCCATCATGGAGCCGGCCGGAGTGAAATGATAGGAAAAACAATTGTGCACCAGCATGCCGGCGCCCACCCCCGCCGCATGCAGGGCGCGGGCGAAACCCCAGTAGTCCGGGCGCGGGCCTTCGGGTTCGTAGATGGGACCCGGCGAGGCGTATACCCGCCGCGCCTCGCCCCAACCGATGGTGGAAAAGCCGCCGAACACGCGCAGACGCTCGGCATCGGCGGTGCCATCGGCCCGGGCGATGCGCGCGGCGTGCTGGGTCTGCAGCAATTCGCTCTTGCGCAGCACCGGCACGCGCGCCAGGGCCGCGCGCGATGTCAGCGCCGCCGGGTCGATCCCCTGGAGCTGCCTGGCGATGGCCGGCGCACGCTCCCGGGCCCGCTCCAGCGCGGCGGGCAGCCGCTCGAACAGCCGCCGTTCGCGCTCGTCGGCGGGCAGGGTCTCGCGCGCATCGTAGTATGCCTGCATGCCATTCCCCCGTGTCAGGCCAGCCAGCGCTTGCGCCGGCGATAGAACTTGGTGTCGCGGAAGCTGGTGCGGCCCGCCCCCGAGACGCCCAGATAGAATTCCTTCACATCCTCGTTCTCGGCCAGCGCGCGGGCGGCGCCGTCCATCATCACACGGCCGTTTTCCAGGATGTAGCCATAATCCGCGTAGCGCAGGGCCACGTTGGTGTTCTGTTCCGCCAGCAGGAAGCTGACGCCTTCGCGCTGGTTCAGGTCGCGCACGATCTCGAAGATTTCCTCGACGATCTGCGGCGCCAGGCCCATCGAGGGCTCGTCCAGCAGGATCATGCGCGGGTCGGCCATCAGCGCCCGGCCGATGGCGGCCATCTGCTGTTCACCGCCGGACGTATACCCCGCCTGGCTCTTGCGCCGCTGCTTCAGGCGCGGAAAGTAGCGGTAGACCCGCTCCAGGGCGGCGTCCAGGTCGGCGCGCCCCAGTCGCCGCGTATAGGCGCCGGTCAGCAGGTTTTCCTCGATGCTCAGGTGGGCGAAGCAATGGCGCCCTTCCATGACCTGGACCACGCCGCGCTGCACCAGGTCGGCCGGAGACAGGGATTCGATCCGCTCCCCGCGGTATTCGATCCCGCCCTTGGTGACCTCGCCGCGCTCGCCGCGCAGCAGGTTGGAGATCGCCCGCAGAGTGGTGGTCTTGCCGGCGCCGTTGGCGCCCAGCAATGCCACGATCCGGCCTTCCGGCACGGTCAGGGACACGCCCTTGAGCACCAGGATGACATGGTTGTAGATGACCTCGATGCCGTTGACGTTCAACAGCACCGCGGGTTCGGACGCCTGTGCGCTATCCATCGATTCCTCTCCCAGGGGCCGGGCGCGGCCCGGCCCCGGCACGGCTTACTCGGCGGCGCAGTCGCGCATCGGCAGTTTCTTCTCGGCGGCGTACTTGTCGCCCAGAGACTTCACCAGCGGCTGCACGTACTTCGGGTTGGACTGGTACCAGTCGGACACGACGTCGAATTTCTTGCCGTCCCACTGGATGATGCGCGCCCAGTCGTCGCCCATGTGGTTCTCGCACGAAGTCTTGACCGGCCGCATCAGCTTGGCGAAGCCCAGCTTTTCCAGGCGGGCCTGGTCCAGGTTCAGGTTTTCATAGCCCCAGCGCACCTGCTCAGGCGTCATGTGCTTGCCCTTGCCGAATTTTTCCTGGGCCGTGCGGATGGCCTCGACCTGCAGCATGGAGATCATCATGCCGCGCGTGTAGGCCAGCGAGCCGAACGTGCTGCCATCCTTGTCGGCGCCCTCGCCCTTGTCGTAGACGTATTTCTTGACGTCCTCGTGCACCCGGCCGTGTTCCGCGCTGTTCTGGATGGTGATGCCGTGGTAGCCCTTGGCGACGTCGCCCAGGTCCTTGACGTCGGTCTCGGAACTGGCCCACCAGATGCCGTACATCTTGTCGCGCGGATAGCCCACGCCCTGGGCCTCGCGGATGGCGGTCGGGGTCATGATCCCGGCGCTCCAGAGGATGACGTAGTCGGGCCGGTTCTTGCGGATCTGCAGCCAGGTGGACTTCTGTTCGACCCCGGGAGCGGCGACCGGATAGAGCTGGAGATCGAAGCCATTGTCCTTGGCGCGCTCCTGGAGCAGCGGGATGGGCTCCTTGCCGAAGGGCGAGTCATGGTAGATGAGGGCGATCTTCTTGCCCTTGAGCTTGTCCTCGCCGCCCAGCTTCTTGGCGATGTCCTGGATCATGACGTCGGCCGCCGTCCAGTACGTGCCCAGCAGCGGGAAGTTCCACTTGAAGACCCGCCCGTCGGCCGATTGCGACAGGCCGTAGCCCACCGTGACCACGGGTTGCCCGTCGACGATCGCCTTGTCGGTCACGGCGAAGGTGATGCCCGTGGACTGGGTGTCGAAGCCGGAGGCCCCGCCATTCTTGTTCTTCAGGCGTTCATAGCATTCCACGCCCTTGTCGGTGGAATAGGCGGTCTCGCATTCCTCGTAGGAGATCTTGACGCCGTTGACGCCCCCGTCGCGCTCGTTGACGAGCTTGAGGTAGTCGATCTTGCCGTTGGCCCAGGGAATGCCGAGGGGGGCGAACGAGCCGGTCCGGTAGACCAGCAGGGGAATGAACTGCTCCTCGGCGGCCTGGGCCGTGCCGGCGACACCCGCCAGCCCGACGACGGCCAGCAGGGCCGCGGCGGCGGTCTTCGTCAGTGCATGCTTCATCTGTAGCTCCTCCTGGTGCGTGTGGCACCTATCGTGTCAACAAAGAACGGGTCCGGTCGAACGCCGCCCCAAAGGCCCCCTTGATCGCTCAATGGGGGAACGGCCAGATCCTGAGTTTTTCCTTGGCGATGCTCCACAGCCTGGCCAGACCATGCGGCTCCGCGATCAGGAAGAAGACGATCAGGAAGCCGAAAACCATGTGTTCGATGTGCGAGGCCACGTCCACCGGCAGGTCCAGGCCCAGCCAGTGCGGCACGTTGGTCAGCAGCACCGGCACCAGCACCATGAAGGCCGCGCCGAAGAAACTGCCGATGATGGAGCCCAGGCCGCCGATGATGATGATGAACAGCAGTTGCAACGAGCGGTTCAGGTCGAAGGCCAGGGGTTCCCAGGAACCGAGATGGATGTAGGCCCAGAGCGCGCCCGCCACGCCGATGATGAAGGAACTGACGGCGAAGGCGGTGAGCTTGGCATAGACCGGACGGATGCCGATGACGGCGGCGGCCACGTCCATGTCGCGGATCGCCATCCACTGCCGGCCGATGGCGCCGCGCACCAGGTTCTTGGCCAGCAGGCCGATGACCGCCACGAAACACAGCACGAACAGGTATTTCTGCGCGGGGGTGGACACCGGCAGACCGAAGGCTTCAAGCGCCGGCACGGACACATTGCCCGAGGACGAATAATTGGTGAAATAGGGAATGCGCAGGAAGGCCCAGTCCATGAAGAACTGCGCCGCCAGCGTCGTCACCGCCAGGTACAGGCCGCGGATGCGCAGGCTGGGCACGCCGAATACCACGCCCGCCAGAGTGGCGAATACGCCGCCCAGCAGGATCTGGACCACCAGCGGCAGATCCAGCCGCACGCCGAAGTTCCAGGCGGCATAGGCGCCCACCGCCATGAAGGCCCCCGAGCCGATTGAGATCTGGCCGCAATAGCCGACCAGGATGTTCAGGCCGATGGCCGCCAGCGACAGGATCAGGAAGGGGGTGAGGATCGCCTGCAGGAAATAGTTCGATGCGCCCAGAGGGACGAAGACAAAGGCGAGCAGCAGCAGGCCGGCGATGAACCAGCGATCCTGGCGGATCGGGAAGATCTGCTGGTCCGATCGGTAGGTGCTCTTGAACTGGCCGTTTTCGCGATAGAACATGGATGGCTGCCCCTATCAGACGCGGTCGATGATTTTTTCGCCGAACAGGCCCTGCGGCCGGAACAGCAGGAACACCAGGGACAGCACGTAGGCGAACCAGATCTCGATGCCG
>DISE01000080.1:189-8879 GCA_002421865.1 Castellaniella sp. UBA6218 | reverse complement strand
TCAAGCTGACGGAAAAAGGCCAGGAGCTGCTGTCCCACGCCCGCCGCATCATCGACATGCGCACCGAGATGCTGACGGCCGCCCGGCAGGCGTCCCCGATCCGCGGCCTGTTCCGCCTGGGCGTGGCCGAGACACTGGTGCACACCTGGCTGCCCGAACTGCTCGAACGGCTGCACCAGCGGCATCCGGCGCTAGTGGTGGAACTGCAGGTGGACACCAGTCACGTGCTGCGTTCGCAATTGCTGTCGCACCAGATCGACCTGGCCATGCTGGTGGGCACATCCCAGGATCCGCGCGAACACAGCCTGCATCTGTGGGATTACTCCCTGGCCTGGATCGCCAGCCCGAGCCTGCGCCTGCACGGCCGCACCGTCAAGGCGAAGGAACTGGCGGCCTATCCCATCATCACCTATCCGCCGGCCAGCGTCCCGCACCACGCCGTCAAGCGCATCCTGCAGGACGCGGGAATCAAGGAACCCCGCCTGTACGGCAGCGCGTCGCTCAGCACCATCGTCCACATGGCGCGCCACGGCATGGGGCCCTGCGTGATCGCGCCCGCCGTGATCGCCGAGGAACTGGCGCAGGGCAAGCTGTGCATCCTACGCACCGACACCACCTTGCCAGACATCGATTTCCACGCCTGCTGGCTGGACACGCCCGACAGCCATACGGCCCTGACCGTCGCGCGGCTGGCGCAGGAAATCGCCCGCAAGGCGGGGGCGCGCGATAATCAGGGATAACCCCTATTCAGCCGCCTGTCAGGTATTCACATCGAATCTCGGAAGAGTCCATTAAACCCATATAAAACAATGGTTTTTCCCTGATCGATAAGAATCCGTTATGACCAGGCATGCCGATTGATGATTGGACGCGGCGGGTCCGCCACGGTGCAATCCGGGGGTGCCACCCATTCAATGCACTCGACATCCCGAGGAGACCTCATGAAGCACCTGGCCACCATTACGCTCACCGCAGGCGCCGTCCTGCTCGCCTCCGCCGCCTTCGCGCAAGACAAGGTGGACGGCCTGCCCAAGACCCAGATCCAGGTCGCGGGCGCGCTCAGCAACCTGACGCTCTACCAGAACTTCGAACAGCCGTTCTGGACCAAGACCGTGCCCGAACTGTCGAACGGGCAAGTCACGGCCACCATCAAGGGCTTCAACGAAATGGGCCTGAAGGGTCCGGAAATGTTGCGCCTGATGTCCCAGGGCGTGATCCCGGTCGGCACCTCGACCCTGGCCTACTTCGCCAGCGACAACCCCATCAACGAGGCCATCGACCTGGCCGGCCTGGCGCCCAGCGCCGCGATCGCCAAGCAGGTGACCGACGCCTACAAGCCCGCCTACGAGGCCTTCTACGACAAGCAGAACATCAAGGTGCTCGGCTTCTCGTCCTACCCGGCGCAGGTGCTGTTCTGCAACGGCGCCATGAACGGCCTGGCCGACCTCAAGGGCAAGAAGGTGCGCACCAGCAGCCGCACCCAGGCCGAGTTCGTCGAGGCCTTCGGCGGCAGCAGCGTGACCTTGCCCTTCGGCGAAGTCGTGCCGGCCCTGCAGAACGGCGTGGTCGATTGCGCCATCACCGGTTCGATGTCGGGCTACTCGGCCAAATGGTATGAGGTCAGCACGCACTTGTACGCCCTGCCGATCAACTGGAACCAGCAGATCCACGCCGCCAACAAGGCGTACTGGAACAAGCTCGATCCCAAGGTCCGCGACTTCCTGCAAAAGAACCTGGACACGATGTTCGAGAAGATCTGGGCCGACGCCGCCGCCGAAACGCAGCAAGGCTACGACTGCAACACCGGCGCCGCCGGCTGCAAGCAGGCGGTCAAGGGCAAGATGACGCTGGTCCAGCCTTCCGAGGCCGACCAGGCGCTGCTCAAGAAGGTCCTGGCCGAGACCATCGTGCCGAAATGGGCCGCTCGCTGCTCCGCGCAGTGCGTCCAGGACTTCAACGGCACGATCGGCAAGATCGTGGGCGTCACCGCGTCCAAGTAGGCGGACGCGGCCTCCGCCGCGCCCCCAGACCCGCGGCCGGCGCCATCGCGCCGGCCGCTCCGATCCCGGACCCATCATGAACACATTCCACCGATACCACGCGCTCGACGGCCTGCTGCGCAAGGCGAACGCGCTCTCCCGCGCCGCCATCTGGGTGGCCGGCGGCCTGACCCTGGCCAGCGCCCTCTACATCACGGGCGACGTGCTGGCGCGCTATTTCCTGGGCAAACCCCTGGGCGGCGCCGACGAGCTGTCCGGCTACGCCTTCGCCATCAGCATCTCCTGGGCCTTGTCGTTCGCCACCCTGCAGCGCGCCAACATCCGCATCGACGCGCTGTACCAGTACCTGCCGCCGCGCGTCGGCGCCGTCTTCGATTGGCTCGCCCTGGTGGTCCTGGGCGTGTTCATCGTGTACTGGACCCGCTACGCCGCCACAGTCGCCGGCCTGTCCTGGGACAACCAGTCGACCGCCAACACGACCTTCGCCACGCCGCTGTGGATCCCGCAGTCTCTGTGGGTCGCGGGCCTGTTGTGGCTGTGCGTGGTGCTGGCCCTGATGCTGCTGCGCTCGACCATCGCCCTGGTGACAGGCGACCTGCGCACCGTGCGCGACATCTGCGGCGTGCGCAGCACCAAGGAAGAAGCCGACGCCGAGGCCGAGGCCGGCAAGCGGCTGGTCGAAGGAGGCGCGCAATGATCGCCACCGCCCTCATCCTCCTGCTCGCCCTTCTGGGCCTGAGCATCCCGGTCGGCGCCGCGCTCGGCGTGCTCGGCCTGATCCTCGATCCGCTGTATTCGATGCTGCCGCTCACCCAGGCCATGGGCGAAGTGTCCTGGAGCACCAGCAACGAATTCCTGATGGTCGCCATCCCGCTCTTCATCCTCCTGGGCGAGATCCTGCTGCGCTCGGGCATGGCGGAAAGCATGTACGGCGCCATGAGCCTGTGGCTGTCGTGGCTGCCTGGCGGCCTGATGCACGCCAACATCGGCGCGAGCGCGCTGTTCGCCGCCACGTCCGGCTCCAGCGTGGCCACGGCGGCCACCGTCGGCACGGTCGCCATCCCGCAGATCAAAAAACAGGGCTACAACCCGTCGCTGTTCCTGGGCAGCATCGCAGCCGGCGGCACGCTGGGCATCCTGATCCCGCCGTCCATCAACCTGGTCATCTACGGCGTGCTCACCAACACGTCGGTGCCCAAACTCTACCTGGCAGGCATCGTCCCGGGATTGGCCCTGGCGGGACTGTTCATGCTGGCCATCGCGATCGCCTGCATCCTGCGCCCGAAGTGGGGCGGCCAACGGATCCAGGCGTCCTGGGGCGCACGCGTCCGCAGCCTGGTCCAGCTCGTGCCGCCGATCGGCATCTTCCTGCTGGTGGTGGGCTCGATCTACGCCGGCATCGCCACGCCCACGGAAGCGGCGGCGCTGGGCGTGGTCGGCGCGCTGTGCCTGGCCCTGTTCCAGGGCCGGCTGAACTGGCCGATGCTGCGCGACGCCCTCGAAGGCACCATGAAATCCTCGGCCATGATCATGCTCATCGTGATCGGCGCGGCTTTCCTGAACTTCATCATGTCCGCCACCGGTCTGACCAACGCGCTGATCGACACCATCAGCGGCCTGGGCGTCTCGCCCACGGTCATGCTGCTGATCCTGGTGCTGTTCTACCTGGTACTGGGCTGCTTCATGGAAACCCTGGCGATGATGATCACCACCATCCCCATCGTCGCGCCCATCATGTTCGCCCTGGGCTTCGACCCGGTGTGGCTGGGCATCGTCATCATCATCCTGGTCGAATGCGCGCTGATCACCCCGCCGGTCGGTTTGAACCTGTTCGTGGTCCAGAGCCTGCGCACCTCGGGCAGCATGAACGACGTCATCGCCGGCTCCCTCCCCTTCGTGGTCATGATGCTGGTCATGATCGCCCTGCTGGCAATCGCCCCCGACATCGCGCTCTGGGTGCCCCGCGTCTTCGGCTGAGTCCGCATACCCCTCATCACTGGAACACCGCATGAAACTGTTTTTCGACCTGATCTCCGCCCGGACGGCCGCGCAATCCGTGGCCGTGGACATCAACCAATGCATCGTGGCCGGCTGGGCCGGCCGCGACCTGGCCGCCATCGAGCACCACATCGAGGAACTGGCCGCCCTGGGCGTGCCGCGCCCCAGCGCGGTCCCCCTGTACTACCGCATCGCCGCCAACCAGGTCAGCCAGGACGGCGAACTGCAGGCGGTGGGGCCGCACTCTTCCGGCGAGGCCGAGGTCTTCGTCTTCATGCATGACGGGCGGCTCATGGTGAGCCTGGCCTCCGACCACACCGATCGCAAGCTCGAATCGGTCAGCGTGGCCCTGTCCAAACAGCTCTGCGTCAAACCCGTCGCGCGGGCGGCCTGGCCGTTCGAAGAGGTGGCCGCGCACTGGGATTCGCTGATCCTGCGCTCGTGGATCGAGGAAGATGGCCAGCGCGTCCTGTACCAGGAAGGCGCCCTGGCCTCGCTGCGCCCGCCCGCCGAACTGATCGAGGGCTGCTTCGGGTCCGCCGGCATGCCGACGGGCGCCGGGATGACCTGCGGTACCATGGCCGCCATCGGCGGCATCCGCCCGTCGACGTCGTTCGAGATGGAATTGTTCGATCCGGTCCTGGACCGCAGCATCCGCCACGCCTACCGCGTCGAAATCCTGCCCGAAGTCGCCTGACCCGCCAACCACGCCCCGGAACCACCATGCCGCCCACCCTGACCGCACTGCAAGCCGCCCTGGACACAGGCGAAACCACGTCCGTCGAACTGACCCGTGCCGCCCTGGCGCGCATCGCCGACCCCGGCGGCGAGGGCGCGCGGACCTTCACCTCGGTCTGGGCGGAACAGGCCCTGGCCGCCGCCCGGGCATCCGACACGCTGCGGGCCGCCGGTCAGGCCCGTTCTCCCCTGGAAGGCCTGCCGGTCTCGATCAAGGATCTGTTCGACGTCGCCGGGCAGGTCACGCGCGCGGGTTCCAGGGTGCGCGAAAACGCGGCGCCCGCCACACGCCACGCCGAGCCGGTGCAACGCCTGGCGCGGGCGGGCGCCGTGCTGATCGGTCACACCAACATGACGGAATTCGCGTTCTCCGGTCTGGGGATCAATCCCCACTACGGCACGCCCAGCAGCCCCTGGGACAGGGCCAGCCGCCGGATTCCGGGCGGCTCGTCCTCGGGCGCGGGCGTCTCGGTCGCCGACGGCATGGCGGTGGCCGCCCTGGGCACGGACACGGGCGGCTCGATCCGCATTCCGTCGGCGTTCTGCGGGCTGACGGGCTTCAAGCCCACGGCGTCGCGGGTGCCTGCGGGCGGCACTTTCCCGCTGGCGACCAGCCTGGACTCCGTCGGCCCGCTGGCGGCCTCGGTGGCGTGCTGCGCGATCCTGGACGGCGTTCTTTCGGGCGAAGAGACCCGCCGGCCGCCGGCCGCCCTCCCGCTGGCCCGGCTGCGGCTCGCCGTGGCGAACACCCTGGTCCTGGACGGCGCCGACGACACGGTGCGGAACACCTTCGCCGCCGCGATCGAGCGGCTGCGCGCGGCAGGCATCGCCATCGACACGCTGGACATTCCGGAATTCGAGGCACTGGCGCACATCAACCGCAAGGGCGGCCTGGTCTGCGCGGAAGCCTACGCGGTCCACCGCGACACGCTGGACGAGAAGATCGACCAATACGATCCCCGGGTGTCCTCGCGCATCCTGCGGGGCCGCGACATCGACGCCGCCGACTACATCGAACTGCACGCCCGGCGCGCAAGCTGGATCGCCGCGGTCGAGGCCCGGCTGCGGGGCTACGACGCCCTGCTGCTGCCCACCGTGCCCGTGGTCGCGCCGACCATCGAGTCCCTGCGGGCCTCCGACGAAGCCTATTTCGCCGCGAACGGCCTGATCCTGCGCAATCCCACCTTGATCAATTTCCTGGACGGCTGCGCCCTGAGCCTGCCTTGCCATGCCCCGGGCGAGGCGCCGGTCGGCCTGATGGTCGCAGGCACCGCCCACACCGACGCACGCATCCTGGACGTCGGCCTGGCCATCGAGCAGGTCCTGGGGACACGCTGAGCCGGACGGGGCGCGCCGCCGCCCCGCTCACCCCACCGCCAGCTGCGGCGCGAAATGCAGCACCAGGCCGATCAGCAACAGCGGCCCGCCGTTGAAGATGGCGTGCAGGGCGATCGAGGCGCCGATGCCCCGGCGCACGCGCATCCAGCCCAGCACCAGGCCGGTGACCCACTGCGGCAGCACCAGCAGCGGCAGCAGCACCAGCGCCATGGCGTTCAGGCGGAAATTGAACAGATGCACGGCGGCGAAGGCCAGTGCGGCGCCATGGAACATCCAGGGATAGGCGCGCCGCGCCAGCCGCCGGCCGCGCCAGGACGTCCGCCATCCGGCCCGCCAGCGGTGATCGGCCGGATACCAGGCCGGCGCCAGCGCCAGCAAGGCCGCGGCCGCCGCCATCAGGCCAGAGGCGATGCCCGCCCCCTGGATCAGGATGGACGCCATCAGGGGGACGAACCACCACAGCATGGCAGGACGGCGCAACGCGTAGCGGAAGGTCAGTTCCTCGACGATCGGCGCCCAGATCAGCGCCGTCATCCAGGGCAGGTTGTGGATGTCCAGCCGGTGTTGCGCCCCGCCCGCATCGGCCGCCGACAGGGCCAGCGGGGCGAACACGAAGATGTTCACCATCCACAGCAGCACGGCCCAATGCGCCAGCCGCCACCAGGGGGCGTTCAGGCTCAGGTCCGCCCGCATGCAGGAACCGGCATGCCGCCCCCCCAGTCTCGGCCCCGGGCGCGGACGCACGACGAAGCGCAGGAAATCGACGATTTCCTGGCCCATGGTGGGCAGGCCTGGAGGACGCTGGAACGGGAACATGGTCGGAGTCAGGCGTGGTTGGCCTGGTGCAGGCGTTCGGTGGCGCGATCGAAGGCGCCGTCCAGCAGCTGCGGCAAGACGATGCGGCAGCGGTTGATGACGTCCTCGATTCCGGGCATGTCGTCCTTGCGCGGCGGATGTAGGACGAAGTTGACCACCTGCTGTGCCAGGCCCAGGCTGCGAGGGTGGCCGATGCCGATGCGCAGACGCCAGAAGCCGGGGGAACCCAGGGCGGACTGGATGTCGCGCAAGCCGTTGTGGCCGGCATGACCGCCGCCGAGCTTGAGCTTGACGGCCCCCGGCAAGAGGTCAAGTTCGTCGTGCAGGACCAGGATTTCCTCGGGCTGCAGCTTGTAGAAGCGGGCCAGCGCGCCGACGGCCTGGCCGGACTTGTTCATGAAGGTGGTCGGCTTGGCCAGGACCACGGCCTGGCCCGCGTGGCGCGTGCGCGCGACCCAGGCGAAGAACGGTTTTTCGAGGGTGAAATCGACCCGCAGGTCGTCGGCGAAATGATCCGCCAGCCAGAAACCGGCGTTGTGGCGCGTGGCTTCGTATTCGGGGCCGGGGTTGCCCAGCCCCACGATGAGGCGGATGGGCGCTGTCGTCATCGAGAAGGGGGTCCGAAAAGCACCCATCATACGACAAAACCCCCGCCGGCCTTGCGGCCGTGCGGGGGTTTCGAGGGGACGGACCGGCGCTTATTCGGCGGCCGGTGCTTCGGCGGCGCCTTCGGACGCCGATCCCTTGGCGGCGCTCGCCTGGGCCAGCAGCGGGTTGGTGTCCTCGCCGTGAGGAACGAACTTCACGCCCATCGGCAGGGTGATGTCCGACAGGTGCAGGCGGGAGTTGCCCACCATACCGCCCAGATCGACTTCGATGAACTTCGGCAGGTTGCCCGGCAGGCAGGTGATGTCGAGTTCGCTCGGACCATGGGTGACGATCTGGCCGGCCAGCTTGACGGCCGGGCAGGTGTCGGCGTTCAGGTAGTGCACCGGGACTTTGGTGGTGACGGCCTGGGAGGCGTCCACGCGCTGGAAGTCGACGTGCAGGACCAGGGCCTTGTAGGGGTGCCATTGGGCGGCACGCACCAGGACCGGCTCGGTCTTGCCGTCCAGGACCATGTCCAGGATGGAAGCGTGGAATTCTTCCTTGTTCAGGGCGTGGTAGATCTCGTTGTGGTCGAGCTCGATGTTGGCCGGGGCGGACTTGCCGCCGTAGACGATGGCGGGCACCCGACCGGCGCGGCGCAGGCGGCGGCTCGCACTCGAACCCTGGACGCTACGCGAAGTGGCGGTGAATTTCATGGAAAACTCCAAAAGGGGGCCTTGGAGGGCCCCTGACGACAAAGCAGCCGAAGCTGCGAAAACGCCCCGCGCCGCGACCAGCGCGGGGCCACAAGATGAAACGCGTCCGCCGTCAGTCGGCGAACAGGGAGCTGACCGATTCCGCCGTCGAGATGCGCAGGATGGTCTCCCCCAGGAGGGACGCGCAGGACAGCTGGCGGATCTTCGCGCAGGCGCGCGCGGCTTCGTTCAGCGGAATGGTGTCGGTGACGACGAGCTCGTCCAGGGCGGATTCCTGGATGCGCTTGATGGCCTCGCCCGACAGCACGGGGTGTGTGCAATAGGCGTACACGGAACCCGCGCCCCGGTCCTTCAGGGCCTGGGCGGCCTTGCACAGCGTGCCGGCGGTGTCGACCATGTCGTCCATGATCAGGCAGGTGCGCCCGTTCACGTCGCCGATGATGTTCATGACCTCGGACACGTTGGCGCGCGGGCGGCGCTTGTCGATGATGGCCAG
>DISE01000080.1:0-120 GCA_002421865.1 Castellaniella sp. UBA6218 | reverse complement strand
GTGCAGGTCCATGGTCAGGACCCGGTCCACGCCCACGACCTGCAGCATGTTGGCCACGACCTTGGCCGAGATCGACACGCGGGCCGAACGCGGCCGGCGGTCCTGGCGGGCGTAGCCGAA
>DISE01000077.1 GCA_002421865.1 Castellaniella sp. UBA6218 | reverse complement strand
CAGCCGCCGTAGTAGCGCTTGCCGGGATAGCCTTCGGCGTACTTGTTGGTCAGCTGGGTGCCCTGGGCCTGCATGACGGCGGGGCTGGCGTAGTTTTCCGAGGCGATCAGCTCGATGTGCTGCTCCTGGCGGGTGTTTTCCTGCTGGATGGCGGCCCAGATGTCCGGGTCGGCCTGATCGAGGGTGCGGGAACGGTCAAACATGGGGTAATGGTCCTGAATGGCAGAGAAGTCGGGGAAATCGGGTCATTCTAGCGCGAACCCCGGGCGGCTACAGGGCGTGCAGGCGGGGATTCAGGGTATAGGTGCCTGTCAGGGACGCCTGGGCCAGGACGTGCCCCCGCATGGCCTCCAGGGCCTGCGCGCCGGTGAACCGGCCGGACACGCCCAGCTCGGCCACATCCAGCGCGTAGACTGTGAAGACGTAGCGATGCACGCGCGCGTCATTCCAGGGCGGACAGGGGCCATCGTAGCCGAAGTAGTCGCCATTCATGTCACGGTCCGCGGCGAACCACCCGGTGTAATCGTTCAGGCCCTGGCGCGTGCCATCCAGAGCCAGGGGGCCGGCCTTGCCGCGCGGGGTGATGCCGTTGGAGTAGTCGCCTTCGGCGATGGCGCGCGCATCGGGCGCCACGTCCACCAGCACCCAATGAAAGAAATCGGTGCGTGGCAGATCGGCCGGGACCTCCCGGCCTTCCTGATTGACGTCGTCGGGCCGCGTCGGCACGTCCGGATCGACGCAAAGGACCGCGAAGGACCGCGTGCCCTCGGGCACGTCCGCCCAGGCCAGTTGGGGATTGCGGTTGCCGGCCAGGGCGACACGGGTTTGCGGATCGACCCGCGCGAAAGCGTTGCGTTCGGGAATGACCCCCTGGTCGGGAAAGGATTCGCTGTGCAGTTTCATGGGATCCTCCGTGGGTTGGGGCCCGTCCATGTGGCGGACCCCAGGCTCAGGTCAGGGTGACCCGGGCGAACTTGCGCTTGCCGACCTGCATCACGTAGGTGCCTGCCGGCAGCAGCAAGGATTTGTCCTCGACGCGGTCGCCATCGATGCGCACGCCGCCCTGTTCGATGTTGCGCTGGGCCTCGGACGCCGAAGCCGCCAGCCCCGATTCGCGCAGCACCTTGAGGATGCCCATGGGCGCCGCGCCTGCGGTGACTGCGGGCATCTCGTCTGGGATCGCGCCGTCGCGGAACCGGGCGTTGAACTGTTCCAACGCGCGGGCGCCGGCCCCGGCGCCGTGGAAGCGGTCGACGATCTCGCTGGCCAGCAGCACCTTGGCGTCGCGCGGATTGCGACCGGCGGTGATTTCCGCCTGCAAGGCGCCGATATCCGCCATCGAGCGAAAGGACAGCAGTTCGAAATAGCGCCACATCAGGGTGTCGGAGATCGACATCAGCTTGCCGAACATGGAATCCGGCGCCTCGGTGATGCCGATGTAGTTGCCCTTGGACTTGGACATCTTTTCGACCCCGTCAGTGCCTTCGAGCAGCGGCATCGTCAGGACGCACTGGGGTTCCTGACCATATTCCTTTTGCAGTTCCCGGCCCACCAGCAGGTTGAACTTCTGGTCGGTGCCGCCGAGTTCGAGGTCGGCCTTCAGGGCGACCGAATCGTAGCCCTGGAGCAGCGGGTACAGGAATTCATGCACGGAGATCGGCACGCCGCCCTTGAAGCGGCGGGTGAAGTCGTCGCGCTCCATCATGCGGGCCACGGTGTAGCGCGACGCCAGCTGGATCAGGCCGCGCGTGCCCAGCGGATCGCACCATTCGGAGTTGTAGCGGATCTCGGTGCGGTCAGGATCCAGCACCAGGCTCGCCTGGGCGTAATAGGTCTTGGCGTTTTCGCGGATCTGTTCAGGCGTGAGCGGCGGGCGGGTGGCGTTGCGGCCGCTGGGGTCGCCGATCTGGGCGGTGAAGTCGCCGATCAGGAAGATCACGGTATGGCCGAGATCCTGGAGCTGGCGCATTTTATTCAGCACCACCGTATGACCCAGGTGGATGTCGGGCGCCGTAGGGTCCAGGCCGAGCTTGATGCGCAAGGGCGTGCCGGTGGCGCGGCTGCGCGCGAGCTTGGCGGCGAATTCGGAGACGACGAGCAGTTCGTCGCAACCCCGCTGGGCCACACGCAGATCTTCGGCGATCCGGGGGTCGACGGGGTCGGAGGGGGACGGCATGATATACGCTTTTACCAGAAAGTAATCAAAAAAAATGAAAAACCGCTCGAAAAAACAGCAGGCATGCGCTAGCATAACGTGCCACCGCAGCTTCTGTACAACACATTCGACGCCCTGCCGGGCGACGGGGATCTCATGTTAGCAGAACCCCCCGTCCCGCCCAGGCCAAGCGCAGCCTGAACCCACCCTATCGTCTCCGCCCATGATGCCCGAGGCCCACCAGCCGCAACACCGCCGACATATCACCCGCAGTCTGTTGTTCGCCGCCGGCGGCCTGTTCCTGACCGCAGCCGCATTGGCCGTCGTCCAGCCATCCGCTCCACCGGAACCCGTCTTCCAGGCCCGTCAGACGCTCGACCTGCCTCCCCTGAACGCCCAGACAGGCCACGACGCCGCGCCCTACATCGCCTCGACCCGCATCCGCCGCGGCGACACGGTGGCCGACCTGCTGAACCGCCTCGGGGTCGACGAGGACGGCTTGCTCGCCTTCCTGACGCACGATGAACGCGCGCGCTCGATCTACAAGCTTTATCCGGGCCGCACAGTCCAGGCCGCCCTGGACGACCAGGGGCGTATGGTGTGGCTGCGCTACACACACACGCCCGGCGCCTCCGTAAAGTCCGGAGTCGATTCCGCCTGGCTCGAAGTCCGGCCCGCGGACGGGGGGTTCACCGCCCAGGAACGCACCATCGCCGCCGTGCGCGAAACCCGCATCGCCGAAGGCGAGATCTCCAGTTCCCTGTTCGGCGCCGCCGACCAGGCGCAGATCCCCGACGCCATCACCATGGAAATGGTGGACATCCTGGGCAGCCGCATCGACTTCCTGAAGGATCTGCGCAAGGGCGACCGCTTCCGCATCGTCTACGATGCCTACATGCACGATGGCGAGGAAGTCGGCACCGGCCACATCCGCGCCCTGGAATTCATCAACCGGGGCAAGACCTACAGCGCCGTCTGGTTCCAGAATGGCCAGACACAGGGTGGCTACTATGATTTCTCCGGCGCCAGCCTGAAGGGAGCCTTCCTGCGCACCGCGATCAAGTTCACCCGCATCAGCTCGGGCTTCGGCATGCGCATGCACCCCGTCCATAATAAATGGATCGGTCACAAGGGCGTGGACTACGCCGCTCCTTCCGGGACACCGATCCACGCCACGGCCGACGGCACGGTGGAATTCATCGGCCGGCAGAACGGCTATGGCAACGTCATCATCCTGAAGAACTTCGGCAAATATTCCACGCTGTACGCCCACCAGAGCCGGTTCGCCAAGGGCCTTAAAAAGGGCGACCATGTCCAGCAGGGTCAATTGATCGGCTACGTCGGATCGACCGGATGGGCGACCGGGCCGCACCTGCATTACGAATTCCGCATCGACAAGCGCCCTGTCGATCCGCTGTCGGTCGACCTGCCCGTGGCGCGCACGCTGGACGCGGCCGACCGCAAGGCCTTCCAGACCGTGGTGGCCCGCTACCAGCCCCAGATCAAGCTGATGGCGCGGCTGCAGGACAGCCGCATCCAGGTCGCCCTGGAATAAGCCGCCGCATGGCCTCCGCCCGGGAAACCGAGCCCTACATCGGCCTGATGTCGGGCACCAGCACCGATGGCGTGGACGGCGTGCTGGCGGATCTGGCCGGCGACTCGATCCAGGTGCTGGCCAGCGCCGGTCTGGCCTTGCCGGACGGGCTGCGCCATCAATTGCTGGCCCTGAACGCCCCTGGCCCCGACGAACTCGCCCGGGCGGCCCGGGCGGCCAACGCACTGGCGGACTGCTACGCGGCCGTCGTCCATGACCTGCTGTCGCAGGCCGGCCTGCACGCATCCAGGATCCGCGCCATCGGCGCCCATGGACAGACCGTGCGCCACGCACCCGAGTGCGGTTATACCCTGCAAATCAATGCTCCGGCGCGGCTGGTGGAACGCACCGGCATCGCGGTGGTGGCGGATTTCCGCAGCCGCGACGTCGCGGCTGGCGGCCAGGGCGCCCCGCTGGTGCCGGCCTTCCACGCCGCGCGTTTCGGATGCGGCGCGGGCCGCGTGATCCTGAATCTGGGTGGTATCGCGAACCTGACCGTGCTCGAAGACCCGGTCCGCGGCTTCGACACCGGGCCGGCCAACATGCTGATTGATGCCTGGATCCGTCGCCACCAGAACCGGCCCTACGACCATGACGGCGCCTGGGCGGCCCAAGGCCGCTGCCACGACGGACTGCTGGCCGCGCTGCTGGCCGAACCCTGGTTCGATCAGGCGCCGCCGAAATCAACCGGACGCGATCTGTTCAGCCTGGCCTGGCTGGATGGCCGGCTCGACGCCTTGGCCGGCGATGAACGCGCCATGCGGCCCGCCGATGTCCAGGCCACCCTGCTGCGCCTGTCGGTGGAAACAATCGCCTCCGCCGTCCGTCAGCACGCGCCGGATACCCGGGAAGTCCTGGCGTGCGGCGGCGGCGCACGGAACCCGGTGCTCATGGACGCGCTGGCGCGAGCGCTGCCCTGCCGATTGACCACCACGGACGCTTGCGGCGTACCCGCTCAGGACGTCGAGGCGCTGGCCTTCGCCTGGCTGGCGCAGGCGCACTTGCGAGGCCGCCCGGTCTGTTTGCCCGCCGTCACGGGGGCGCGGCACGCGACCATCGCGGGCTGCCTGTACCCGGTGTAGAGCGCCTCCGCCACTGCCCGGGCCACATGCCGAAAAGCATCAGGGCGAGAACGAGGAGCCGCAGCCGCAAGTGGTGTTGGCGTTGGGATTGCGAATGACGAACTGCGAGCCCTCCAGGTCGTCCTTGTAATCGATCTCGGAGCCGACAAGATACTGGAAGCTCATGGGGTCCACCAGCAACTGGACACCATCGCGCTCGATGGTCGTATCGTCTTCGGCCACGTCCTCGTCGAAAGTGAAGCCGTACTGGAAACCCGAACAGCCGCCCCCCTGGACGAAGACCCTCAGTTTCAGGCCGGGATTGTTTTCCTCGACCAGCAGCTCCCGGACCTTGGCGGCAGCGGCGTCCGTGAAGATCAGGGGACTGGGCGGAACGTCGAGATCCGCGTGTTCGATGGTGCTCAAGGCAAGACTCCTGCGCGGTCGGAGACCACGCGATTCAGATCGGCGTCCTGGGAGGCCCGGACCGTGTCGCCCTCGAGGATCTCGAGGCGGACCGTTTGGATCGACAGATCCGGCACCCGCCGCAGAACGCCTGTGCTGCGCTGGAACTGGTCGAAGACCAGGGTCAGCGGATCCGCCCCCGGGGCGGATGCGGCGGCCTCGCCGGCGGCGGGGGCCACCGGCGGACTCAATTCGATTTTAACGGCTTTGCCCTGGGAACGACCATAGGCCACGAACCGCATGCGGCCTTTGAAGGGATCCGCCTGGGGCGCCGCGTTGCGCGTCAGCAGCACCCGGTAGCGCAGAAATTCGCCTTCGGCCTGGATGTCGAAGGCGCGCACCGCGACGGCGCCCGCCGGCCCCGGAGGGATCAACTGTTCATAGAACGCCAACTGGTCGCGTGTACGGCCCAGCTCGCGCTGGAGTTCGGCGTTGCTATTCTGGAGCGCGCGCTGGGTGCCCGCCTGGACCTCGGCCTCGCTGCGCAGGGCCGCCAGGTCGGTCCGGGCAACGGACAGTTCGGTGCTCAGGGATTCGATCCGGGACCGCAGCGCCTGGTTTTCGGCGCGGTCCCCGGCATGCATGCCGAAATGCATGGCCAGCGCCCCGATGGCGAAGACCACCAGCAGCAGCACAAGCCGGGACAGGCCGCGCACCAGCCAGGCGCTGAAACCGCCGCCACGCGCCTCGGAAGGTTGCGTCATGCGCGCCTCCGTCAGGGCAGTACCGCCACGTGCCGCAGCCCGGTGGTTTCCGGCAGGCCGAACATCAGATTCATGTTCTGCACGGCCTGGCCCGCGGCACCCTTGACGAGATTGTCCTGGACCACGAGCACCACCAGGGTGTCGCCGCCGGCGGGCCGGTGCACGGCGATACGCAACATGTTCGAGGCGCGCACCGAGCGCGTCTGCGGCAGGCTGCCCGCCGGCATGACGTCGACGAAGGGCTCGTCGGCATAACGCCGTTCGTACAATGCCTGGAAATCGGTGTCCAGCGCGTCGGGCAGGATGCGCAGGTACAGCGTGGAAAACATCCCCCGGATCATCGGCACCAGATGCGGCACGAAGGTCAGGCCCACCGGCGCGCCCGCGATGCGGGCCAGGCATTCGGAGATTTCCGGATGATGGCGGTGCCCGGCCACGCCGTAGGCCGCGAAGTTGTCGGCGGCCTCGGAGAACAGGGAGCCGACCTGGGTCTTGCGGCCCGCCCCCGACACCCCGGATTTCGAATCGGCGATGACATGGGACGTATCGACCAGGGGCCGGCCGGCCTGCAGCACGGGAGCGAGCCCCAGCAGCACCGTGGTCGGATAGCAACCGGGATTGCCCACGACCCGTGCCTGGCGGATGCGGTCACGATCCAGCTCCGGCAGGCCGTAGACGGCTTCCTTGAGCACGTCGGGGCTGCTGTGCGGCATTTTGTACCACTGCTGGAAGGTATCCACGTCCTGCAGGCGGAAATCCGCCGCAAGATCGATCACCCGGACATCGTGTTCCAGCAGGCCGCGCGCCTGTTCCATGGCCACGCCGTGCGGCGTGGCGAAGAACACCACATCGCACTGATCCAGCGCGGCTTCCTCGGGGGTCTGGAAACACAGGTCCACGTGGCCGCGCAGGTTGGGAAACATGTCGGCCACCGGCATCCCCGACTCCTTGCGGGATGTGATGGCGTGCAGCCGCACGCCGGGATGCTGCGACAGCAGGCGCAGCAACTCCACNNGTCCCGCCGACGATGCCGGCCTTGATGGGGGTGGAAGTGTTCGTGCTCATGCAAGGGATCCTGTCTGTAGAAATGGCGAGCCCGCCCGGAAGACCGGAGCCGCGCCCGTGTTCACGCCACTGATTATGGCATGCGCACGGCGCCGCGGGATCGACGTCCGGCAAGAAGCAAAAAACGCCGCCCGGCAGCCGGGACGGCGTTCTCTGCTGCGCGCCGGGCGGCAAAGCGGCCCGGATGCGGAATCAGCGCTTGCTGAACTGCTTGCGCCGACGGGCCTTGTGGAAGCCGACCTTCTTGCGCTCGACCTCGCGGGCGTCGCGGGTCACCAGACCCGCTTGCTTCAGCGGCGACTTCAGGGTTTCGTCGTAGTCGATCAAGGCACGCGTGATGCCGTGACGCACGGCGCCGGCCTGGCCGGATTCACCGCCGCCGTGGACGTTGACGTGAAAGTCGAACGATTCCAGGTGGTTGGTGACTTCCAGCGGCTGGCGAACGACCATGCGGCCGGTTTCGCGCGCGAAGTACTCATCGACGGGGCGACCGTTGACGACGATCTTGCCCGTGCCTTTTTTCAGGAACACACGCGCCACAGACGTCTTGCGGCGGCCAGTGCCGTAATTCCAATTACCGATCATGATGGCCTATCCTCAGAAGTCCAGGGGTTGCGGCTGCTGCGCGGTATGCGGGTGCTCGGCACCGGCATAGACCTTCAGCTTCTTCGCCATGGCGTAGCCCAGGGGGCCCTTGGGCAGCATGCCCTTGACGGCCTTCTGCAGGGCGCGACCGGGGAAGCGCTGCTGCATCTTCTGGAAGTTGGTTTCCGTGATCCCGCCCGGATAAGTGGAGTGACGATAGTAGCGCTTGTCCTGCGCCTTGGCGCCCGTGACGACGATATCGGCGGCGTTGATGACGACGATGTAATCGCCCGTATCCACGTGCGGCGTGAATTCCGGTTTGTGCTTGCCACGCAGGCGGCGTGCGACTTCGCTGGCCACACGACCCAGGACCTTGCCCTTGGCGTCGATCACAAACCAGTCACGCTTGACTTCATGCGGCTTGGCCACAAAGGTCTTCATGATGGTGTTCCTGATGAAATGAATGAAAGGATTTCCGTCTGCTCCGCCAGGGCTTTATGAATGGACAGGCAACGCCCGACCCGCAACCCGTACGGTGTGATCTCAAACGAAAATCCGACCATTGTACCTGGGCGGCGGGAGTTAGACAAACACCGGCCTCCTTCGAGGCCGATACGCGCGCGGCCAAAGAAAAGGGGCGCCCCGGAGGACGCCCCTGCTCACGCGGCCGTGATCACTTCTTCCGGGCCAGGGCGGCGCCCAGATAATTGTCGAACGAGCCTTCGGCCACGCGGAACCAGGGCACGATGTTGTCGCGGAAGGCCATGTAATTGTCGAAGATCTTCTTGAAGCCCGGGTCCTTGTCGCAGAATTCCTTGTAGACCTGGTTGGAAGCCTCGAACGAGGCGTCCATGACTTCGCGCGGGAAGCTCTTGAGCACGGCACCGCCGGCGATCAGGCGGCGCAGGGCCTCGGGGTTGTGGGCATCGTAGTCCTGGACCATCTTCGAACCCGCGGCGCGAGAAGCGACGTCGATGACGCGCTGGTAGGCCTTGGGCAATTCGGCGTAGGCCTTGTCGTTGACGTACAGCGACACCTGGGCCGAGCCTTCCCACCAGCCCGGGTAGTAATAGTATTTGGCGACCTTCTGGAAACCCAGCTTTTCATCATCCACGGGGCCGACGAATTCCACGGCGTCCAGCGCGCCCTTTTCCAGGGACGGGTAGATGTCGCCGGGGGGAATCTGTTGCGGGATCACGCCCAGGCGCGACAGGACTTCGCCCGCGAAGCCAGCCGTGCGCATCTTCAGGCCCTTCAGGTCGCCGACCGTCTTGATTTCCTTGCGATACCAGCCGCCCATCTGGGTACCGGTGTTGCCCAGGGGGAAGTTGACGATGCCACGCGGCGCGAACAGCTCGCGCATCAGCTTCAGGCCGTCGCCCTCGTACATCCAGGCGTTCATCTGGCGCACGTTCAGGCCGAAGGGCACCGCCGTGTCGAAGCAGAAGGAGGGATCCTTGCCATAGTAATAGTAGGACGCGGTCTGGCCGCATTCCACGGTGCGATTGCCGACGGCGTCCATCACACCGTAACCCGGCACCAGTTCACCGGCCGGATACAGGCGGATGTTGAAATTCCCGTCGGTGACTTCCTTGACCAGATCGCAGAACATCTGCGCCGTCGAGAACAGCGGCGGCAGCGACGGCCCGTAGGTCGAGGTCATTTTCCAGTTGATCTGGGGGTTCGACTGGGCGATGGCCGGGGCGGCCACGGCCGCCGTGCCCGCCACCGCGCCCAGACCCGCCTTTTTCAGAAACGCGCGACGCTGCATGATGAAGGATCTCCTGTCTGTTGGAATAATTGGCATGAGTTGCTACCAAGCTTTTCGATATTACACTGCGCGTCCCCGCGCCGCACGGAAAACGGCGCGGACACAGGGCCGCCGGCGCACGCGGTTCCTTAGAGTCCGGCAACCGCCATGCTGTCGATCAGCACAGAGCCGGTGGACTTGGCGCCGCGCGCATAGACATCGGCCCCCACGGCAACGATGCCACGGAACATGTCGGCCAGGTTGCCGGCGATGGTGATTTCCTGGACGGGATGGCGGATGACGCCATCCTGCACCCAATAACCGAAAGCCCCGCGCGAGTAATCGCCGGTGACGTAATTCACGCCCTGCCCGATCAGTTCGGTGACCAGCAGCCCGGTCCCCATCTTGCGCAGCATGGCGGGCAGGTCGTCTTCGGGCCGGGTCAGCCGCGAGCGCAGGCTGAGATTGTGCGACCCGCCCGCGTTGCCGGTGGTCGCCATGCCGAGCTTGCGGGCCGTGTAGGTAGACAGGAAATATCCCGTAAGCACGCCCTGATCCACCACACGGCGGGCCTGCGGGCGGACCCCTTCGGAATCAAAGGGCGCGCTGCCCTGGGCACCCGGGATGTAAGGATTCTCGACCACGTCCAGGTGATCGGCCAGCACAGGCTTGCCCAGCGCATCCAGCAGGAAGCTGGCCTTGCGGTACAGCGCGCCGCCGCTGGAGGCCTGAACCAGTGCGCCCACCAGGCCGACGGCCAGGGGGGCTTCGAACAGCACCGGGTAGCGGCCGGTCTTGACCGGGCGCGCGCCCAGGCGCGACAAGGCGCGTTCGGCCGCGTAGCGGCCAACCTCGGCCGGGGCGGCCAGGCCGTCGGCCCGGCGCGCGGATGTGTACCAGTAGTCCCGCTGCATGCCATCGCCGCGCCCGGCGATGGGCGCGACCGACAGGCTGTGCCGGGAATAGGGATAGCCTCCCAGGAAGCCACGCGAATTGCCCAGGACGAAATGGCCTTCCATGGTATCCAGGGAGGCGCCTTCGGAGTTGGTGATCCCCTGGCTGGTCGCCAGCGCGGCGCGTTCGGCCTGGATCGCCAGGCGAGCCGCGCCCTCGGCGTCGATGGCCCAGGGATGATGCAGATCCAGGTCCGGATAATGCAGGGCGAAGCGTTCGGGCTCCGGCAGGCCGGCGGCCGGGTCCTCGGCGGTATAGCGGGCGATGTGCCAGGCGGCATCCACGGTACGGCGCAGCGCTTCGGGCGAAAAATCGGAGGTCGAAGCCGAACCCCGGCGCTGGCCGGCGAACACGGTCACGGCCATGGACCGGTCGCGGGTCTGTTCGATGGTCTCGATGACGCGCCGGCGCACAGAGACGGACAGCCCCCGGCTTTCGGAGATTTCCACGGCGGCGTCCGTGGCGCCGGCCTGACGGGCGTGGCGCAGCGCGTCGCCCACCAGTTCACGGAACTGGGCCTGCTGGGCGGGAACATCGAGAAAATCGTCGGTTCGTTGGTTCATGCGGCGGGTCACTTGGTGTGGGACGACGGGATGGGACGGTTATCATAGACAATCACGCACCATTTTATGCCCGAACCCATGGACGACACGCCACTGCCCGCCTCGCCGGACGATTTTCCGGAAGACCGGCGGCCCAGCAAATCCCAGGTCAAGCGCGACATGCACGCCCTGCTGGACCTGGGCCGCGAACTGATCGCGCTGCCCCCCGCCAAGCTGGCGCGGCTGCCGCTGGACGAACCGCTGCGCGAGGCCATCGCCCTGGCGCAGCGCATCCACAGCAACGAGGGCCGGCGCCGCCAGGTTCACTATGTCGGCAAATTGATGCGCCAGGCCGACGCCCAGGCACTGCGCGCCCAGCTCGACGTGTGGGCCAACGGTTCGCGCGAGGAAACACGCGCGATGCACCGGCTGGAGGCGCTGCGCGACCGCCTGATCGAGAGCGACGAAGCCCTGACGCAACTGCTGGAACGGTTCCCCGGCCTGGACATCCAGCCCCTGCGCGCCCAGATCCGCGCCGCCCGCAAGGAAGCCCGCGACAACGCCGCCCTGCCGCAGGGCCATGAACCGGCGCGCAAGCATTTCCGCGCCCTGTTCCAGACGCTGAAGACACTGGATTTCGAGGACGGGGCTTCCTGATGAGCACAACACTGGAAACCATCGAGCGCACGACGGGCCCGGCGCCCACGCACAGCGTGATCTGGCTGCACGGCCTGGGTGCCGACGGCCATGATTTCGAACCCATCGTGCCCGAACTGATCCACCCCGGCCTGCCGGCGCTGCGTTTCGTTTTCCCGCACGCGCCCGTGCGCCCGGTGACGCTGAACCAGGGCATGCCGATGCGCGCCTGGTACGACCTGTACGGACTGGACCGGGACGCGCGGGAGGATATCGACGGCCTGCGCGCCGCGCGTCACGCGGTCACCGAACTGATCGAACAGGAGAATCGGCGCGGAATCCCGGCCGAGCGGATCGTGCTGGCCGGTTTTTCACAAGGCTGCGCCACGGCCCTGTACACCGGGCTGCGCCATCCGGAACGCCTGGCCGGCCTGATCGGCCTGTCGGGTTATCTGCCGCTGCGCAACACCCTGGCCGCCGAACGCCATCCCGCCAACGCCGGCACTCCGGTCCTCATGGCGCATGGCACGATGGACATGGTGGTGCCCATGGCCTACGCCGAGGCCAGCCGCGACGCGATGGCCGCACAGGGACAACCGCTGGAATGGCGCACCTATCCGATGCCTCACGGCCTGCACCCGCAGGAACTGGACGATATCCGGGCGTTCCTGACCCGGGTGACCGGCGCCTGAGGGGCAGGCCGGTCGGACGCGCCAGGCGCCTGACAGTCCGCAGGGACTCTTGGATCGTGGCATCCACCTCCCGGCCTGCAGGCCGGTCGGATGCGCCAGGCGCCTGACAGTCCGCAGGGACTGTCAGGTGTCCAGGCGCATCCATAACCTTCTCATGCCTGGGTCTGCTTCGTCGGGGTCGTTGCGCATGCCCAGGGAGGTCATCAGACCCAGCATGGGCCGATTGGTCGCCAGGACGATGCCTTCGATGTAGTCCAGGCCCTGGCGACGCGCGACGTCGACCAGGCTGCGCATCAGCGCCGCGCCGACGCCGCGCCGCTGCCAGTCGTCTGCGATCACCAGGGCATATTCCGCCCCCTGGCCGTCGGCGTTGCGCAGATAGTGCGCGAAGCCCACGATGCGTTCGCGCAGCAGGCCGCGGTTTTCCGGATTGGGCACTTGCGCCGTGGCGACCAGGGCGACTTCGCGGTCATAGTCGATGCGTGTATAGCGCGCCAGCATGCGTGGCGTAAGTTCGCGCAGCATCGACACGAAACGCATGTAGCGCGACTCGTCGGACAGATCCCGCACGAATTCCTGCAGCAGCACGGCGTCCTCGGGACGGATGGGACGCAGCAGCCATTCCTGGCCGTCTTTCCGGATCATCGGCCGGACCAGGCGGCGTGGATACGGATGGATCGCCATGTGTCGATAGGCGCGGTTCTCGGGACGTTCGCCGTCGTAGTCCGAATCCAGTCCGACCCGGATGCCGCCAGCGTACAGGCTGGTATCGTCCCACCAGAGCGGGTCGATCGACAGGGTGCGGATGCCGGGCAATTCGCTGACGATCTCGGAGATCCGCTCCAGCGCCTCGCGCAACTGTTCGAACGCGGCCGGACTGAGATCGCGCTCGAGCACACGCGACCAGAACTTGCCCCGCTGGATCAACTGGCGCGCCAGGTAGTTGTTCAGCGGCGGCAGCTCGATTTCCCGGTAGGGAGACGCCAGCCGGGCGGCATCCCCGCCCGGACCGAACTGCATGTACGGCCCGAAACGCACATCCTGGCGCACGTGGACGGCCATGGGGACGTGCTCGCGCGCGGCGTCGGGCACGGGCTGGTCGTCGGGGCGGATCGGCACGTGGAAACAGTCCAGCAGCCAGCGGGAGCTGGCCGGATCCAGCTCGGAACGGCCCGACATGATGGCGTCGTTGAGCAGGGCGCGTGCCTCGTCCAGGCGCGGAGGGCGGCTGAGCATTTCCGGCGGCAACGTCTGCTGCGCCAGGGTCTGGTTGTACTGGTAGGACGCCAGGATGCCGAAGGCGTTGGCGGCCGACTCCGGTGTGCGGAAGGCGGGCAGCCCCACCGCGTCGAGCCGATGACGCTGGGAGCGCATCGAGGCGTCGCCCAGGAAACAGGACATGATGGGCTTGGAGGAAGCCTCTGAAAAGCGGGCCAGGGCCTCGGCGGCGCCGTCCATGTCGGACAGGGCGTCAGGCGCGATCAGCACCAGCACGCCGTCCACATTGGTGTCGTTCGCCAGCACGCCCAGGGCCTGTTGCAGCCGGGCGGGATCCAGCGGCGCATGGCTGATGACGGGATTGCCCAGGGCCGCGCCCGGTTCCAGGATCGCCGCCAGGTCGCGCTGCGTCTGTGAGGACAGGTCGGCCCGAGACACCGGTCCGCCGCCACCGATGACGTCCAGCGCCAGGTGGGCAGCGCCGTAGCCGTTGGAAAACAGCGCGATGCGGCGCCCCCGCTGGCGCTTGGCGTGGACCAGGACCTTCAGCGCCGAGAACAGCTGCACGAAAAACCGGATCCGGACCGCGCCGGTGCGCCGCACCAGCGCGTCGAACACCGCGTCGGCGGCCGGGTTGCTGTCCGACCGGCCGGCCTTGAGCAGGATGACCGGCTTGACGCTGGCGGCGGCCATCAGCGCGCTGGTGAAACGGCGCGAGGAATCGGCCTCTTCCAGGTACAGCACGATGCTGTCCGTGCGCGGGTCCATTGAAAGATATTCGAGGACGTCGGCCACGGTGACGCCATCCGCGTCACCGGCCGACACTACGGCGGAGAAACCGAGCTGAATGTCGCCAGCCCAGTCCAGCACCGCGGCGGCCACCATGCGGGACTGGGCGACCAGCGCGACCCGCCCCACGGGCGCGCCATTCGGATCAAGCCCCAGGTTCAGTCCCAGATGCGGGCGCTGGACGCCAAGGGCGCCGGGGCCAAGCACCAGGCAATCATTCATGCGGCCCCAGGACTGGCAATAGGCACGGGTCTCGATGGGATCGGCCGCCGGCGTGGAATGCGGCAACAGCACCAGGGCGCGCGGCCGGTGCGCCTTGAGCGAACCCAGCGCGGCCGGCAGCAACGCGGGATCCAGGCACAGCAGGGCCATGTCCAGACGCTGGCCGTCTTCCAGGAAATCCAGTCGACGGGGCATCTGCCAGCGGCCGTCGTTCCCGGTCCGCACGACGGCGATCCGCCCCTCGAGCAGGGCGGGTGGCGTGCGGACGACGGGCAACTCGCGGGAGCTCAGGATCAGCAGGGAGCGCGGCTCGAACAGGGCCGCCAGTCGGTGGCGCAGCATGTGAAAGACTCCGGACGCCCCTGGGCGGGTCCGTCCCTTAAAATAAGGTATCGACCTTCCGATTCTACAGGGGTTCTCTGCTACTTTTGTTGCAACGCAGCAATCCCATCCCATCTCTCGCCATGACCGACACTTCCTCACGCCCCGTGCGCACGCGCTTCGCCCCCTCCCCCACCGGTTACCTGCACCTGGGTGGCGCCCGCACCGCCCTGTTTTCCTGGGCCTTCGCCCGCCACTTCGGCGGCACCTTCGTGCTGCGCATCGAGGACACGGACCTGGAGCGCTCCACTCCCGAGGCCGTGCAGGCCATCCTGGACGGCATGCAATGGTTGGACCTGAAGGCCGACGAGGGGCCGTTCTACCAGATGCAACGCATGGACCGCTACCGCGCCGTGATCGCCGACATGCTGGCCCAAGGCACGGCTTATCACTGCTACAGCACGCCTGAGGAAGTCGAGGCCATGCGCGCACGCGCGCGCGCCATCGGCGCCAAGCCACGTTACGACGGCACCTGGCGGCCCGAACCCGGCAAGACCCTGCCGCCGGTTCCCGCCGGCGTGAAGCCCGTGGTGCGCTTCCGCAGCCCGCAGGAGGGCGTCACCACCTGGGACGACCTGGTCAAGGGTCCCATCAGCTTCGACAATGGCGAGCTCGACGATCTGGTCATCGCCCGGCCCGACGGCACCCCCACCTACAATTTCTGCGTGGTGGTGGACGNNATCAACATCCTGCGCGCCCTGGGCGGCGAATTGCCGCGCTACGGCCACGTGCCGATGATCCTGGGACCGGACGGCGAAAAGCTCTCGAAGCGCCACGGCGCCGTCAGCGTCATGGAGTACGACCGCATGGGCTACCTGCCCGAGGCCATGNNGCCTGGGCTGGAGCCACGGCAACGATGAACTCTTCACCCGCGAGCAGTTCGTGGAATGGTTCGACCCGCGCAACCTCAGCCGCTCGGCGGCGCAGTGGGACCCGAAGAAGCTGAACTGGGTCAACGCTCACGCGCTGCGCGCGCTCGATCCGGCCGAACTGGCCTCACGCGTCGCGCCGCGTATCGTCCGCCGGGGCGGCGACCCCGCGTCGACCGACCTGCCGGCCGTGATGGCGCTGCTGCGCGACCGCGGCGAAACCCTGGAAGACCTTGCCGAAGGCGCCATGCTGTTCTGCGGCCCCTACACCCCGGCCGACGAGGCATTGCGGGCCGAAGTCCTGGACGACGCGGCGCGTGGCTTGCTGGACGACTTCCTGCGTCGCGCCGATGCGCTGCCCGGCTGGACCGAAGCGGAACTCGACGGCCTGCTGAAAGCCGTCCTGAAGGACCACGGGGCCAAAATGCCGAAACTGGCGATCCCGTTGCGGGTGGCCGTCACCGGCCACAAGCACACGCCGTCCATCGGCGCCGTACTGACCCTGCTGGGCCGCGAAACGGTGTTGCAACGCCTGGCGGCCAGCCTGGCCTGAACGCCCGCCGGGCGCCGCGCCTAGAACGGCAGGCGGTAGCCCGGCGACATGCGCCGCGCCTTGACGGTGCCGTTCGGGCCGCTCAGGCGCAGTTCGGTCGCGTTGACCCGGTCGACGCGATTCCGGTTGGTATAGATCGGATCGTCCAGATTCACGGGCGAGCCGTTCGATTCCAGGGTGCGCAGCACCAATGTCTGCCCTTCACGCGACCAGCAGCCCGATTCATACAGGCCCTGGGACGGCGTGCGGGGACGCTTGATCTGTTCGACGTAGCTCATGGTGCCGTCCGGATTCAGCGTATAGAGCGTGCGCAGCGCGCCCGCGACGCCTTTCTGTGAGCTGACCGACAGCCAGTTGCCGACCAGGGGATCGCCCGCCACCGCCGCCGTGCAGGACGGCCGGGCAACGGGCGCCTCGCCCGGCGCCTTGGCCGGCTTGATCGGCGCGCAGGCGGCCAGGGCGCCCAGGACGGCCGCGCACGCGGCCCAGGCATGAATACGAATGCGGTCCATTGCTTGATTCCCATCCATGACAAATGTCATTCAATACCCGGGATCGGCGCAGGGCCGCATCGGGGCGGCGGAAACCACCGGCCTACAATTTCCCTGTGCGCGCGCATCCCGCGGGCAAGTCATCATTCTACCGACATGAGCCATTCACTACTCGTTACGCTGCATCTGTACGCCGCCATTTTTTTCGTGGGCACGGTGTTCTTCGAAGTCCTCATCCTCGAAGGCATCCGCAAACCACTCGGCCGCGAGGCCATGCGCAACGTCGAACTGGCCATCGGCCAACGAGCGCGGCGCATCATGCCCTTTGTCATGATCGCGCTGTTCGGCGCGGGCCTGGGCATGGCCTGGCAATTCCGCGAAGCGCTCGCGCATCCTTTCGCCAGCAGCTTCGCCACGCTGCTGTGGATCAAGATCATCCTCGCCTTCAGCGTGCTGGGCCACTTCATCACCGCCATGACACTCAGCGGCACCGGCAAACTGAAATCCCGCCATTTCCAGATCATCCACCTGAGCGTGTTCTGCCACGTCGTGCTGATCGTGTTTCTCGCCAAAGCCATGTTCTATCTGCAATGGTGAATGCGCCGACGCGACTTTTTCGAGACAGCACAACCGAATATCGATCCCAGGGGACGCCACGCCGGGAATAATGCTTGGAACGCGACAGGCCTTACGATAGACTTGAAGGCGTGCAGTATTCATGATATTGCGCGCCTGCGGCATTTGAGATGAGCCGCGCATTTCGTGGGGGTCATATCAAATGGGTGGACACTCTCTTCGATCCCAAGGAGCATGACGATGGCAACCGCCAAGAAGGCCTCTGTCGCACCAGCCAAGAAATCCGCAGCCCCTAAGTCCGCATCCAAACCGGCAGCCAAGAAGTCCGCCCCGGCAGCCAAGAAAGCCTCTCCCTCCACCGCCGTCAAAAAAGCCGCACCGGCCAAGAAAGCCGCGCCGGTAAAAGCCGCGGCCAAAAAAGCCGTCGCCAAAAAAGCGGTTGCCAAAAAGGCCGCCCCGGTGAAAGCCGCAGCGAAAAAGGCCGCGCCCGCCAAGAAGACCGCCGTGAAGGCGGCTGCCAAGAAAGCGGCGCCGGTGAAGGCCGCGGCGAAGAAGGCCGCGCCTAAGAAGGCGGTAGCGAAAAAAGCCGCGCCGGCCAAGAAAGCCGCCGTGAAGAAGGTCGCAGCGAAAAAGGCCGCGCCCGCCAAGAAGCCCGCCGCCAAGCCCGCAGCGAAAAAAGCCGCGGCGAAAACCGCCGTGGCCAAAAAGGCGCCGGCGAAAAAAGCCGCCGCCAAAAAAGCGCCGGCCAAGAAAGCGGCCAAGGCGCCCGCGAAAAAAGCGGCGGCGGCGGCCGCCAAACCCGAGCCTGCCCCGGCGGCCAGGAAAGTCGCCGCCAAGGCCGACACGCCCGCCCCGGATGCCCGATCGGACATCAATCCGGCGGCTTCCTGGCCGTTCCCCACCGCGAGCAAGCGTCCCTGAACGGGCGTGCGACGCAATCCGGCCCGGCGGCATCCGCCGGGCCTTTTCATTCGCCAGACGGCCACGCTTGATGCGACAATGAACGCTTCTTTTCCGTAGCCCACGAGCACCGCATGGCCCAAGACATCCTGCAGTTCCTGATCGACATCGTTTTCCAGCTCTTCGGCATCGGCCTGATCCTGAGGGCCTGGACGTTCGCGATCCGCCTGCACCCCTTCAATCCGTTCTCCCAGGCCATCCTGCGAACCACGGAATGGCTGGTGAGCCCGATACGGCGGGTCGTGCCCGGCAGCGGCCGCTTCGACTGGCCGAGCATTCTGGCCTGCTGGATCACCGCGATCCTGTACCTGCTGCTGACCTGGCTGGTCGCCATGGGCGGCCTGATGCCCTCGATGTCGGCCATTGGCCCTCTGCTGTTGTCGGGCCTGCTGGTCGGCCTGAAATGGCTGTTCAACGTGATCGTCTGGGTGACGCTGATTCAAGCCATCCTGTCCTGGATCAATCCCCTGTCGCCCATCATGCCGGTGCTCTACACCTTGACCGCGCCGCTGCTCGATCCCATCCGCCGGATGCTGCCGCGCATGGGCGGGCTGGATCTGTCTCCCCTGGTGCTGCTGGTGCTGGCCCAGATCGCCATGATGGTGCTGAACCACCTGGTGTTCACGACCTTCGGCGCCTGACCGGACCCGCTTCAATGCAAAGGCCCGGCAATCGCCGGGCCTTTGTGCATCCGGAAACCGGATCGATCACATGGGCACCACGCGGGTCGGACCGCCGCCGCTGATGACCTGGACACGCTGGCCGGAGCTGAGCGCCACGTCGGCCGCCTGGGCGATGACGCGGGTTTCGCCGTTGTCCAGACGGACTGTGATTTCCAGGCCATTGGTCTTGCCGACCTGATTTTCGATCGCATTGCCGGCCAGGCCGCCCAGCAGGGCGCCACCGATGGACGTCAGGATCTGGCCGCGGCCGCCGCCAATGGCGCTGCCCGCGACACCACCCAGCGCGGCGCCGCCCAGGGCGCCCACACCGGAGGACTTGTCGGACTGGATGACTACCGGACGCACGGACACCACGGTGCCGTAGCGCACGATCTGTTCCTGTTGCGCCTGACCGTAGGTGTACACGGAACTGGAGGCGGTCTGATTGGCGCATCCGGCCAACGCCAGCAGCGAAAGGGAAAGCCCGGCGATGGCGGCAAGACGCGCCGCGCGGGGAGGAAGAGCATGCGTGAGGATCGCCATGGGCTGACTCCTGAAATGAAAATGAGTGGCCGTATCCCGATCAGGCGAACAGGCCCGCATCGATACCGTAGTGCGTCTGCAGCACCGCCGCAATATCGTCGCGCGTCGGGCTATGGTTCTGCGGACCTCTGTGGGCGATTTTAAAGCCGCCCATGACGTTCGCCAAGCAGCATGAGTCCCGCAGGGACCAGCCGTTCGCCAGTCCGTAGAGCAGGCCGGCGCGGTGCGCATCGCCGCAGCCGGTCGGGTCCACGATCCCGGTTACGGGTGCGGCCGGGATGTCGATGCGGTCATCGCCGACGAACAGCGAGGCGCCCTCGCCGCCCCGGGTCACTACGACCGCCCGCAGCCCCCTGGCCAGTTCCTGAATGGTGCGTCCCGTGCGCTCCTCGATCACGCTGGCTTCGTAATCATTGGCGGTCAGGATGCTGGCCATGTCCAGCATGCGCCGCAGATCGTCGCCGTCGAACAGCGGCATCGCCTGCCCCAGATCGAAGATGAAGGGGATCCCGGCGGCATGCAGTCGTCGGGCGTGGACGAACATGCCGTCCTTGGAATCGGGCGAAACGATGCCCCAGCATGCGGGATTGCCGCTCAAGTCGTTTTCGGCCGAGCGCAGCATCGCACCGGGATGGAACGAGGCGATCTGATTGTTTTCCTGATCCGTGATGATGTGGCACTGGGCCGTGTAGGTGTCGGGCAGCAGGCGCACCAGGCGGGTGTCGATGCCCAGGTCGCGCAGGCGTTGCAGATAGTCGTCAGCGTCCTGGCCCACGGTGCCGACGGGCACGGGACGGCCGCCCAGCAGTTTCAGGCTGTAGGCGATGTTGCCCGCGCAGCCGCCGTATTCCTTGCGCAGCGAGGGCGCGAAGAACGACACGCTGAGGGACTTGATGTTGTCGGCCAGGATATGGTCGCGGAAACGCCCTTCGAACACGGCGATGGTGTCGAAGGCGATGGAACCGCAGATCAGAACGTCCTTGGACATGGAGAGGTATTCCTTCAGGGATAAAAGAGGTCGAGCTGGTAGCCGTTGATGCGCACGCCGTTGAGGGTCAGGGGGACGCGCACCAGGACTTCGCCACGGGCCGCGAAGGGCTCGGCGGCGCGGGCCGGCCCGAGATATTCGGCGGGGGACAGGTTGCGACGCACCAGCAGCGTGCCGGCGACGTCCTTCAGGTCCAGGATCAGGGTCGGCCATTCCTGCGGCTGCTCGGACTGGTTGCGCAAGGTGGCGTGCAGGACGAAATGCTGTTCGTCGGGCGTCTGGCCGTCCGCCGTCCGGCCAGACGCGGCGTCGGTGTCGGCGGCCTTGAGCGCGGAGCCGGTGATGGCGATCCGGGCGATATCCCGGGCATAGGGCACCCGGCACCGCAGCGGCGCGCAGGCCCGCTCGAGCGCGGGCCGCAGCGCGGGCATCATCCGGGCGATGTCGGCCCGGTAGACATAGACGGCCTGGGCGGCCAGCAGGATGAGCAACAGGAAGAGCAACAGCCGGGCGCAGAACCGCACCATGACATCCCACCAGCCCGGGGCGTCCTCGTCCCGCAGGAGGGGTGCGGCGGATCCGCCCTGGCTGCGATGGCCCGGCCGGGCCTCGACCACGAATGGAGCCGCCTGGGCGGGCGGCCCGTCCTGGCCGAAGTCCCGCGCGGCCGCGGAATCGGGCATCCATCCCTCATCGGCCAGGATCTCTTCGACTGGACGCGTATCGGTCAGACCGACCGTTTCCCCGATGCGGGGCTCAGGCCGGTCGTCAGGCCAGGGCGCGACGCCGATACGGAACGCGGGCGTGGGTGTGGGCTCGGGTGGCGGCGCCACGGGCCTGCCCGGGCGGATGACCTGGGGTGGCGGCGAGACGGGCGGCTCGACTGCGGGCGGGGTGGGCACGACCGATGTGACGGGCGCGCGCGGCGGAGCCGTGGGAGCTCCGGCCTCGGATGCGTCGGAAACCACCTCGGCATAGCCGTCGAAAATATGGGCGCACTGCACGCAACGGATATAGCCCTTGCGCAGTTGCAGGTCCGACAGGCCCGCCTGGAACACGGTCCCGCATTTCGGGCAGCGTGTGGTCAGGTCCATCGCCACCGCCCTTCAGGCCCTGCGTCCCGCCAGGCAGACCCATCCGTCGCGGGCTGCCCAGACCCGCAAGGGCAGATGAGGCGCATAGGCCTGACTGACCTCGTCGGCCTGGCGTTCCAGGACACCGGACAGCGCCAGCCACCCGCCCGGAGCGACCCGCGCGGCCAGCATGGGCGCCAGCATTTTGAGCGGGTTCGAGAGGATGTTCGCGACCACCACCTGGCTGGTTCCGGCGGGCAGGGCATCGGGCAGTCCGGCCTGGACGTCCACTCGATTGGCGGCCGCGTTGCGGGCCGTGGCCAGCACCGCCTGCTCGTCGATGTCCACACCCCATGTCGGGCCGGCACCCAGCAGGCGGGCGGCGATCGCCAGGATGCCGGAACCGCAGCCGTAGTCCAGGACGGTCTCGCCGCCCTGCAGATGGGCCGCCAGCCATTCCAGGCAGAGATGCGTGGTGGGATGGCTGCCGGTGCCAAAGGCCAGCCCGGGATCGAGTTCGATGCGCACGATGCCGTCCCGGGCGCCGACCGAAGGCAGCCCCGCGTCGTCACGGTGCCAGCTTGGCACGATCCAGATGCGTTCGCCCACGACGATGGGTCCGAACTGGGATTGCGTCAGGCGCACCCAGTCGGCGTCCGGCACGTCGCGCAGGAACCAGTCGTCCGCTGCGGGCGCCGGCCCGGCCAGGCCGTCCAGCGCGGCCATAAGATGGGCGGGATCGTCTCCGTCCGCCAACAGGACCACCAGGCGATTCCGGCGCCAGGCCAGGACTTCGGGCTCCGTGCCCGGTTCGCCGAACAGCGCCTGCTCGTGCTCCGTGTCGCCGTCCGCATCCTCGACCGACACCGAAAGGGCGCCGGCCTCCAGCAAAGCGTCTGACCAGGCCTCGGCCTGGCTTTCCGGGCAGTTCAGCACCAACTCTCGCATGCCGGACCTCAAGCGCGCGCGGCGAGCTTGTGTTCGAGGTAGTGGATGCTGGTGCCGCCCTCAATGAAGCGGGCGTCGTGCATGAGTTCCTGGTGCAGCGGGATGTTGGTCTTGATGCCCTTAATCACCAT
>DISE01000101.1:20116-20257 GCA_002421865.1 Castellaniella sp. UBA6218 | reverse complement strand
GTACGTGCCGCCGCTCTCGCCCATCCAGTCCGCCGCCAATAGCGGGCAGATCGGCGCGTTTGGCGAGATCCCCGACGTGCAGTCGCTGCGCATCCCCCTGCGCTATCTGGCGAACCTGCTGACGGCCGGCGACGAGGCGCC
>DISE01000101.1:0-20077 GCA_002421865.1 Castellaniella sp. UBA6218 | reverse complement strand
ATCGCCAACTACGAGGACCGTTTCGTGGTGCCCACCGCCCACCGGGAAAACGCCGAGAACGCCTTCGAGATCCGGGGCGGCTGCGGATTCACCTTCGGCAACGGCTGTTCGGGCGGCACATCGGAGGGCTCGCTGTTCGGCAAGCCGCGCAACAAGCGCAAGCCGAGCGTGGTGTTCCTCGATCCGGCCCGCACGGCCTGAAGGGAGGCATGACATGGATTCCGTCACGACTTCCCGTCAGGCGCCGGTCTTCTCCATCCTGTCCGTGTTGCTCGGCTATCCCGAGCGGGACTGGCTGGAGGCCCTGCCGGAACTGCACGCGGCCCTGCCGGCCGAGGCGCGTGCCCGGCTGGCGCCCCTGTTCGATTTCCTGGACCAGAGCGAGGATCTGATCGACCTCCAGGAACAGTACGTCGCCACATTCGACCGCCGGGCGGCCCATTCCCTGCACCTGTTCGAGCACGTGCATGGCGAATCCCGCGACCGTGGCCAGGCCATGGTGGATCTGCGCAATGAATACCTGAAACACGGGCTGGAGCCCGCCACCACGGAACTGCCCGACTACGTGCCGCTTTTCCTGGAATTCCTCGGCCAGATCCCGGCCGGGGCGGCGGAGAACCTGCTGGGCGACGCCATCCATGTACTGGCCCGGCTGGGCGACAAGCTGGCGGAGTCGGGCAGCCCCTATGCCTGCCTGTTCGCCCAGCTGCGGACCATGACCGACGTCGAACCCGAGGTCCTGCCCGATCCCCCCGAGGGGGACATGGAAGAGACCCTGATCACCTTCGGCCCCCAGGCCGACGGCACCGAACCGCCGCTCATGCGGCGTCCGGGCGGCGGGGAGGGCGCGCAGCCCATCGTGTTCCACCCGCCCCGTTCCCGCAAGGCCGGCCCGGCCGACGGCCAGGCCTGAGGAGATTCCGATGAAAGACACACTCGATCTGTTCTTCTTTGGGGTGTACCCCTATATCGCGCTGACCGTGTTCTTCGTGGGCAGTCTGCTGCGTTTCGAGCGCGAGCAATACACCTGGAAAAGCGACTCCAGCCAGCTGTTGCGGCGCGGGTCGCTGCGTCTGGGCAGCAACCTGTTCCACATCGGGATCATCTCCCTGTTCTTCACCCATATGGTGGGGCTGCTGACGCCGCCGGCCGTCTATCACGCCTTTGGCGTGACGACGGAGTTCAAACAGATGATGGCCATCGTGGTCGGCGCGATCCTGGGGGTCGTGTGCCTGATCGGCCTGCTGCTGCTGATCCACCGCCGCTGGTCCGAAATCCGTCTGGCCCGCAATTCCAATCTGTCCGACTGGGTGACGCTGCTGTGGATCCTGCTGGTCCTGGTGGTGGGGCTTGTCTCGATCTTCACGTCCGTGCGTCACACCGACGGGGCGGTGATGATCCAGCTGGGCGAATGGGCCCAGCGCATTGTCACCTTCCGTGGCGGCGCGGTCGGCGCCCTGGCGGGGGTGCCCGCCGTCTACCGCCTGCACATGGTGCTGGGCATGACGCTGTTCGTGATCTTCCCCTTCACCCGCCTGGTGCACGTGTGGTCGGGGTTCGCCTCGGTCACCTACCTGGTGCGGGCCTGGCAGATCGTGCGGCCGCGCTGACCGGACCCGGGAAACGGAATGATCACCGTCAACGAAACGACCATCACCGAGGCCGAGATCCTGGCCGAAGTGCCGCGCCATCAGCGTGAAGCCAATCCCCGCCTGGCCGCTGGCCAGGAACTCGTGTTGCGCGTCCTGTGCCGCCAGCGCGCCGCCGAACTGAACTTGTCGGCCGAGGACGACGAGGCCCTGCTGGAGGCCGTGCTGGCCCGCGACGTGCGCACGCCCGAAGCGGACGAGGCCAGTTGCCGACGTTACTACGAGCAGCATCCCGACGAATTCCGCGAAGGCGACCGCGTCGAAGCCTGGCACATCCTGTTCCAGGCCACATCCGGGCTGGACGTGCAGAAATTGCGCGCCCGCGCCAACGGCATTCTGGCCGAACTGCACCGCGACGGCCTGGGCGCGTTCGCGGCCTGCGCTCAGCGATATTCCAACTGTCCGTCCGGAGCCAAGGGCGGCGCCCTGGGCGAACTGTCCCGTGGCGAGATGGTGCCGGAGTTCGAGCGGGCGATCTTCGCCCTGCCGGAGTACACCCTGGGCGGCGAACTGGTCGAGACCCGCTTTGGCTTTCACATCGTGCGCACCGGCTTCAGGATCGAAGGGCGCACCCTGCCGTTCGAGGATGTGCATGAACGGCTGGCGGCCTGGCTGGAAGAAGCCAGCCGGCGGCGGGCCGTGCACCAGTACCTGCAGCAACTGGTCGGGGGCGCCCGGATTCAGGGCCTCCCCATGCAGGGTGCGGACTCGCCGCTGGTGCAATAAAAAACCCCCACGCCGCGCAGCCTGCGGCCGCTTGCCGCCCCCCCCATGGGGCGCCTTTTGCCTTGGGGCGGCCCGGCGGCAAAAGGATTGCCGTTGTGCGCGTGGCGGCGGGTGCCTTACGCGGTTGTCCGGAAACCGCCCGCCGCCACGCGCTCGGGCGCGATGCGGATCGCGGCCGGAGGGAAGGGCGGAATCACGTCAGCCAGCGTATGGGCGTCCAGGTGGTCCATGAAGGCCTTCATCGCGCCCGCCACGATGGGCTTCAGGCCGCAGCAACCGCTCAGGATGCAGTGGTTGTCGGCGCCCATGCATTCCACCAGCGCCAGGTCGTTCTCCATGTCGCGGATCAGCGCCCCCAGGCGGATCTCTCCGGGCTCATGGGCCAGCTCCATGCCGCCGTTCTTGCCGCGCACCGTGCGGATCCAGCCGCGCTGGGCCAGACGGTGCGTGATCTTCATCAGGTGCGGTTCGGAGATGCCGTAGACCTGGGCGATCTCGGCGATCGTGCAGAGTCGGTCGCGGTGGCTGCCCAGATAGATCAGCAGCCGCACCGCGTAGTCGCTCATGTTGGTCAGGCGCATGGCGGATTCCAGTGCGGTCTCAGCGCGCCTGGGCGGGCTGCGCGGTGGCCCGGGGCGGGGCGGCGGGCACGGGCTTGTCCGGCCGGGGGCGGATCAGCATCGGCGCGAAACGCCACAGATACAGCCCCATGCACAGGATCCAGGCGCAAGCGGCCAGATGCAGCAGGGTCTGGCTGGCGGCCGAGGGCCACAGCGCGGCCAGCCGGAAGACGGCGGCGGCGATCATCAGCCAGTAGCTGGCCAGCATGCTGCGGTCCAGGGCCAGCGGGCGGCCCAGGTGGCCCAGGGCCGTGCGGGTCAGCATCCCGATGATGAGGATGCAGAAGCCCGCCATGCCGATCAGGTGGACGTGCGTGGCGCTGCGCGCCAGCATGCCGCGCAGCAGCGACGGATCGAACAGGCCGCTGACCTGGACGGCCGCGGCCAGCAGGCCGATGCCGATGAAGGCGTAGCCCAGATACAGGATCCACAGCATGGGTTTGCGCAACACGGCCAGCGGCCGCCAGGCCAGCAGCTGGCCCAGGGCGATCAGACCGGTCAGCGCCAGGCTGAAGGCCATGAGCAGCGGCAGAAAGGCCGGACCGCCGTCGGCGGGCGGCACGATCTGCATCAGCACCCCGGCCGTCAGGGCCAGGGCGCTGAAGACCATCTGGACCTGGCCGGAGCGGGTCAGCATGGGAATCTGCAGGCCCTGGACCATGCGCATGGAGAAGAAAGGGATGACGCGTCGGGCGATCAGCAGGGCGATCACGGCCATGCCGATCAGGCCGAGGTCGAAGCGCCGCATCAGCAGCGTGTAATCGCCGCGCAGGGCCGCCAGCAGGTAGAGCAGGTCGGCCGCGCCGAGCGCCAGCATCACCACCGGCAGACCGTAGTTGCGGCGGCTGCGGCCTTTGATCATGACGCGCATCAGGCTCGCCGAGGCGGTCAGGAAGAACAGCAGCTCGGCCGCCGTGGCGATCCAGAAGCCTGTCAGCCCGCCCGCCAGGAAGCCGACGCGGGCAACGAGCCACAGCAGGCACAGCATGCCCAGGGGCCGGCCGGAGAGGGGGTTGAAGCCGGTCCAGGTGGCGCTGGCGGTGAGCAGAAAGCCGACCGCGATGGTGATGATGAAGCCCCACAGCATTTCGTGAGCGTGCCAGTAGACCAGGGGCAGGGGGCCGTCCAGCACCTGGGGGGCGAAGATCCAAAGGGCGATGGAGATCAGCGCCCAGGCCGCGCCGGCCAGGTACAGCGGCCGGAAGCCGAGGGCCAGGAAGGCCGTCATGGACGGCCGCGGCGCGGCGGCGGCCGGTTCCTCAATATTCAGCAGGCGGGACATGGGTGTCGAACTCCGTCACGGGTTGGTCGGGTTGGTGGCTGATCTGGTAGCCGTACCACAGGCTGCGGGCGATGCGGCGGGCGAAATCCCCGGCCTGGGCCGTGAAGGCGGGATTGTCGAATTCATCCAGTGTGTCGCGGAACAGGTCCAGCCAGCGCACGAACATCGGGCCTTCCAGACCCGGCAGGGCGATGTGGCGCGGCATGGGCGTGCCACTGTAGGTACCGGTACGCCGCAACAGCGACGACCAGAAGCGCACCATGCGTTCCAGATGTTCGTCCCAGTCGTCGATGTGGGCGTCGAAGATCGGCCCCAGCACATGATCCTGGCGGACGCGGCGGTAGAAATGGTGGACGAGGGTCGTGATCTCGTCCTCGGAACAGACCGGGTTGTCTTCCATGCGGCGGCGTGTCTGGATTTCAAAGGTTCATATTATAGATATCTTAATGAGGAACCGCAAAATTCCGCCTGGCTGGATGAGGCCCGCCCGGCCCGTCGTTCAGTTATGATCGGGGTCTTCATCGGTTTTTCCTCTTTCCGGATCGCGCCCCCTTGCGGCGGCGCTGGCGCTTCCCATCATGCCCGAACCCGTCACTCTTTCCTGCGTCATCCCGTGCCTGAACGAACAGGCCAATCTGGGCGTGCTGCTGCCGGAATTGCTGGCCATGCTGTCGCGCCAGGATTGCGTGCCCGAGATCATCGTCGTCGACGACGGCAGCACCGACGGCACGCCCGAACTGATGCGCCACTGGACCAGCCTGCATCCGGAAATCGTCTATTTGCGGCTGTCCCGCAATTTCGGCAAGGAAGCGGCCTTGACCGCCGGCCTGGAGGCCGCGCGCGGCGACGCCGTGGTCTGTCTGGACGCCGACATGCAGCACCCGCCTGACATGATTCCCGCGATGCTGTCGCGCTGGCGCGACGGGGTGCACATGGTCTATGCCGTGCGCGCGACGCGCGACGACGAGACCTGGTTCAAGCGCGCCGGCACGCGGCTGTTCTACGCCCTGATGCGCACATCCGACGGCATGGGCGTGCCGCCCAATGCCGGGGATTTCCGCCTGATGGACCGTGCCGTGGTCGACGCCCTGAAGCAACTGCCGGAACGCGACCGCTTCATGAAGGGTCTGTTCGCCTGGGTCGGCTTCCAGTCCGAGGCCATGGTCTACACGCCGCCCCAGCGATTGCACGGCGCCAGCCGCTTCCGGCCGTTGAAACTGCTGCGTTTCGCCGTGGACGGTCTGACGGCTTTCACCACCTGGCCGCTGCGCCTGCTCAGCCTGCTGGGCGCCTGCCTGTCGCTCCTGGCCTTCCTGTATGGCCTGATCATCATCGTGTCCCATCTGCTCTACGGTGATGCGGTGCGCGGCTGGGCGACCCTGATCACCGTGATCCTCTTCTTCGCCGGGGTCAATCTGATGTCGCTGGGGGTGGTGGGCGAATATGTCGCGCGCATCTTCACCGAGGTCAAAGGCCGGCCCGTCTATTTGTTGCGGGAACGCGCGGGCTCGGGGCTGGGCGACGCGGACCCCGCGCGCGGCCAGGGGGGCGGATCCGCTCCCCGTCCTGGCTTGGATGTTCCGCCGCCGCGCTATGCGCGCGCCGAAACGGCCGGCGCGGACAAGCCGCCGGCGACCGATGACACCTTTTCGCCGGGAGGACGGCAGGCATGAAATTCCCCGTTTTCGGCACGCGGCTGGTGGATGCCGGCGAGTCCGTCTGGCTGCGTCTGCGGACCCGGCGCGCCTGGCCCTGGGTGGCCCTGTTCACGTTCCTCTGGCTGGCGGCCACGACCTGGATGTACCCGCTGCTGCTGCCCGACGAGGGCCGCTACGTCGGGGTGGCCTGGCACATGCTGGCTTCGGGGGATTACCTGACGCCGCGTCTGGACGGCATGCCCTTTTTCCACAAGCCGCCATTGTTCTACTGGTTGACGGCGGCGTCTCTGGCGGTATTCGGCGACAATGCCTGGGCCGGGCGGCTGTGCTCGGTGCTGGCCGCCACCGCGCTGGTGACGGTGACCTACGTGTTCCTGCGTCGCTACGCCAGCGGCCGCGCCGCGGGCCGGACGGCCCTGATCCTGGCGGTGCAGCCCTTTCTGTTCGGCGCGGCGCACTACGCCAACCTGGACATGCTGGTGGCCGCGCTGATGAGCATGACCGTGATGGCGGGCGCCGACGCGGTGTTCCGCCGCGAGCAGATGCGTCCGGACGCCTGGTCGCTGACGGCCATGTACACGGCGGCCGCCGCCGGGTTCATGGCCAAGGGCCTGATCGGCGTCGTGCTGCCGGGCGGAGCGCTGTTCTTCTGGCTGCTGGGCCGGCGCCGGTATCGCGCCATGGGCCGCCTGCTGTGGTGGCCGGGCATCCTTCTGTTCCTGGCGCTGACCCTGCCCTGGATGGCGGCCATGGAGACGCGCCATCCCGGCTTCTTCGACTATTACATCGTCTATCAGCACTTCCAGCGCTTTCTGGAGTCGGGCTTCAACAATCCGCACCCCTTCTGGTTCTATGTGCCGGTCGTGCTGGGTCTGACGCTGCCCTGGTCGATCCAGATCTGGCGATGGTTCCAGCCCAGGGGGCCGCTGCAGACGGCGTTCGTGCCGCCCGCCCATCGTGTCGAGCAGGTCGACCGCCGGGTGCTGCGCGGCCTGATGCTGTCCTGGCTGCTCGTGGTGCTGGTGTTCTTCTCGATTCCCACCTCGAAACTGGTCGGCTATGTGATTGCCGTGCTGCCGCCCCTGGCCTGGTTCATCCAGGAAACCTTCGAGCAGCGCGAGGAATCCACCGCTCCCGGGGCGGTCCGCAGCCTGGTGCGTCACGCCCTGGTGGCGGGCGGCCTGTGCCTGCTGGCCGTGGCGGCGATGGTGCTGTTTCCGCAACGCAGCACCAAGAGCCTGGCCCAGGTGCTGGCCGCTTCGGCGGCGCCCGGCGATCGCCTGGCGATGCTCGATCAGTATGCCTACGACGTGCCCTTGTACGCCGGCTGGGGCGGCCCGGTCATCGCCGTCGCGCCCTGGGACGATCCGGATGTCATGCGGGGCGACGACTGGCGCCGCGAACTGGCCGACGCCGCCACCTTCACGCCCGACCGGGGCGCCGACAGGCTGTGGACGGCCCGGCGGCTGCAAGACTATCTGTGCGACCCGGGCCATGCGACGACCTGGATGCTGGCCTGGCTGGACGAGGCCGGCCACTACCCGGCGCTGTCGGGCCGCGAGCCCCTGGCGCGGACGTCCAGGATGGGCCTGTGGCGCATCCCGGCCGCGGAGACCGTCAATGGCTGCGGCGGAACGCCCAGTAGCGCCCCAGAATGAAGGTCATCCCGGCGACGCCGATCAGCACCAGGGCCAGCAACAGGTCGTAGCGGATCGCCGTCAGCCGCAGCAGCGCGGCGTAGGCGGCCTCGTTGACGGCGAAGCCCAGTGCCGACACCAGAAAGAACCGCGCCGCCGCGCGCCGCAACGGCGCGTGATGGTGGCGGAAAGTCAGGCGGTAATGGCCCGCGAAGGACACGCCGAACGCCACCAGCCAGCCGAAGACGTTGGCGGCCAGCGGCGCCAGGCCCCCCAGGGCCACGCAGGCCACGGCGACCGCCCAGTGGGTGGCCGCCGCCGCGCAGCCTACAATGACGAACCAGCCGATCTGGGCAGCGAACTTATTGAACATGGATCCGGATTCACACGCAGCAGGGCATCGATACCGGCGCATTGTATTGTGCGCCGATGATTTCGGGATGAATCCGGCGGTGAACGCCGGCATCCTGTCGCTGGCCGCACGTGGCCGCCTTTCGGCCACCAGTCTGCTGGTCGATGGCCCGGCTGCTCGCCAGGACACGCCGGCCCTGCTGGCGTCCGGACTGCAGGTCGGCCTGCACCTGAATTTCACCGAATCCTTCGGCCAGCCCGGCCTGTGCCTGCCGTTGGGGCGGCTGATCCGGACAGCCTGGCTGGGGCGGTTGCCCGCCGGTGCGGTGCGCGATGCCGTGCGGCGTCAGCTGGCGCTGTTCCAGGACATCACGGGCCGTGAACCCGATTACGTCGACGGCCACCAGCATGTGCATCAGTTGCCGGGGATCCGCGACGCGCTGCTCGAATCGCTGCCTGAGCCCTGCGCCGGTCGGCCCTGGATCCGGGATGTCGGGCGGCCCCGTATGGCGGGCCTGCCACCGCGCCTGCGCTTCAAGGCGGCGGTCATCGCCGGTCTGGGTGCCGCCGGTCTGAGGCGGCGGGCGGCCGCCCGCGGGCATGCGCTCAACCCCGGTTTTCTGGGCGTGTATGATTTCAAGGGAGGCGTTCCGGCCTACGAGGGCTGGATGCGCCGCTGGCTGGCGTCGTGCCGCGACGGCGACGTGCTGATGTGCCATCCCGCGCTCGGCGCGGATGCCACCGACACCCTGTCGGCGCAGCGCCAGGCCGAATACGAAGTGCTGGCGGGCCCGCTGATGGGGCGGCTGCTGGTGGAACATCACCTGAGGATCGAGACGATATGAGCCTGACCTACCAGACCCTGACACCGGATTTCTCCGTTGCGCCCCAACTGCAGCCCGACGACATGCGGGCGCTGGCGGACGCGGGGTTCAAGTCCGTCATCATCAACCGCCCGGACGGCGAGGGCGGCCCCGGGCAGCCCCTGTCCGACGATGTGCTGCGTGCGGCACGGGACGCCGGCCTGCAGGCGCGCTACCAGCCTGTGGTCAGCGGCTCGATCACGGCCGCCGACGTCGCCGAGTTCGCCGGCCTGCTGCGGGAGCTGCCCACGCCGGTGCTGGCCTTCTGCCGCTCGGGCGGGCGCTGCACGAATCTGTTCCTCGCGGCCCGGGAATATGGCGTAGATCAAACCCAGGGCTGATCCGACTGTCATTTCGGAGAGCCAGCAGGTATGCTGATATCTCCCGTTAGCGTTTTGGATGATCCGCGCATGTTCAAGAAAATCCTGATCCCCACGGATGGCTCCAAGCTTTCCGCACAGGCCGCCAACAAGGGCGTCTGCTTCGCCCGCACGATCGGCGCCGAAATCGTCGCGCTGCACGTGACCCAGCCTTTCGCCGCCACGGTTGGTTTCGACGGCATGGCCGCCGCCTATGCCATCACGGACGAAGACTACGACCGTACCGCCGCCGAACAGGCCAAGAAATATCTCCAGGCTGTGCTCGACCGGGCCGAGACCGCCGGCGTCAAGGCCAAGCCCCTGGCGGTATCCAACTTCAACGTCGCCGACGGCATCGTGCAGGCCGCCCAATCCGAGGGCTGCGACCTGATCTTTATCGGCAGCCACGGCCGCAGCGGCCTGTCCCGCCTGCTGCTGGGCAGCGTCACGGTCAAGGTTCTGGGCCTGGCCAAGGTCGCGACCCTGGTTTATCGCGTCAAGGAAAGCGACTAGGACCCTTTACATGCCTGGCGTGATCCACCACCGGCCGGATCCGGTGCCGCATGGCAGCGATGCGGCCCCGGCACCGGGCGGGGCCGTGCTTGACGCGCTCGGGCGGCCATTGCGCGACTTGCGGATTTCCGTCACGGATCGCTGCAATTTCCGTTGCACCTACTGCATGCCGCGCGAGCTGTTCGGCGCGGACCATGCGTTCCTGCCCCATGGCGCCCTGCTGACCTTCGAGGAAATCACCCGGGTGGCACGGATCGCCCTGGCAAATGGGGTGCGCAAGATCCGCCTGACCGGCGGCGAACCTTTGCTGCGCAAGCAGATCGAGACCCTTGTCGGGATGCTGGCCGGCCTGCGCACGCCGCAAGGCGAACCGCCGGAATTGACCTTGACCACCAATGGCACGCTCTTGGCCCGCAAGGCACGCGCGCTGGCCGACGCCGGCCTGAAACGCGTCACGGTCAGCCTCGATGCGCTGGACGATGCCCTGTTCGAACGCATGAGCGACAGCGGGGTCCCGGTCGCCACGATCCTCGACGGCATCGAGGCCGCCGCCGCCGCGGGCTTGTCCCCCATGAAGGTCAACATGGTCGTGCGCCGGGGCATGAACGATGGCCAGATCCTGCCGATGGCGCGCCATTTCAGGAACACCGGCCACACGCTGCGCTTCATCGAATACATGGACGTCGGCAACACCAACGGCTGGCGCATGGATGAAGTTGTCACCGGGGCGGAAATCGTGCGGATCCTCGGCTCCGAATTCCCGCTGCGGCCGCTTCAGGCCCGCTACCGGGGCGAGGTCGCCGCCCGTTGGGCCTATGCCGATGGCGCGGGCGAGATCGGCTTGATCACCAGTGTGTCCCAGCCTTTCTGCGGTGACTGTACGCGGTTGCGGCTGTCGCCCGAAGGGCGGCTCTTCACCTGCCTGTTCGCCGAGCAGGGCCACGACTTGCGCGCGCTGCTGCGCGGCGGAGCCGACGACGCGGCGCTGGGTCAGCGCCTGTCGGGCGTCTGGCAGGCGCGCGGCGATCGCTATTCCGAACTGCGCGGCGAAGCGCACCGCGATCACAAGATAGAAATGAGCTACATTGGTGGATGAGATCGGCACATAAAGGCCCCTGCGGGCCTTTATGTGCCGATCGAATCCGAGCGCCTTGCAAGGCGCGAGGTGGAGGGATATTCCGCTCCAAGACCGGCCCCTGCGGGCCTTTATGTGCCGATCGAATCCGAGCGCCTTGCAAGGCGCGACGCTGAGCAAGCCCTGCGGTGGAGACAAAAGCCGAAGTGTTCGATGGTCTGATTCTGGCGGGCGGGCAGTCCCGGCGCATGCGGTCCGCCGATGCGCCGCACGCCGACAAGGGGCTGATGCCCTGGCGCGGCGAGCCCCTGGTGGCCCATGCCTGCCGTTTCCTGCGGGATCAGGGCGCGCAAACCTTGTGGATCAGCGCCAACCGGCATCCGGACGAATACGCGGTGTATGGCGAGGTGGTGTGTGACGACGCCGGGCATGCGGATTGCGGTCCCCTGGCCGGCGTTCTGGCCGGCCTGAAACACAGCCGGTCTCCCTGGCTGCTGACGTTGCCGGTGGATGTCGTGCACTGCCCGGCCGGTCTGGGTGAGCGGCTGCGCGCGGTAGCCAGGCCGGGCCAGCCGGCCTATGCCCGCACACCCGATGGACCGCATCCCTTGTGTCTGATGGCGCACCGCGATCTGGCGGACGGGCTGCGGGCTTTCCTGGAATCCGGCGGACGCCAGGTGCAGGGCTGGTTGCGGTCCTGTGATGCGGTTGCCGTCGATTTCCCCGACGCCGATGTGCTGGTCAATCTGAACACGCCCGAAGACTGGGTCCGCTGGCCGTAAGCCATTCGCATGCGAAGCCGCCGGGCCTTCCGGCCGGCGGGGGTTCAGACCAGCCAGTCGGACAGCGCCATCCAGTCGACTTCCGCGCCGGATTCCAGCCGCGCGCCGGCCGGTATGCGGGCCAAGCCGTGCGCCCAGGCCAGGCTGCCGAGCGCCCCCGAGCTTTGCTGTGCGTGCGGCGTCAGAATGGGCAGTCCGGCGGCGCCCTGCGCAGCCTGGATGCGCAGGAAATCGTCGCGTTCGCCGCCGACTGGTCTGGGGGTGTCCAGAATGCCGCGTCGCACGGGTGGCAGCACATCCAGCCGGCCCTGGAGGCCCCGGATGAGGGGACTGACCAGCAGCGTGAATACAGCGAAGGCCGAGACCGGGTTGCCTGGCAGGCAGACCACCGGACGGCCGTCGAGTTCGGCCAGCGCCACCGGCTTGCCCGGTTTCATGCGCACGCGCCACAGGTCCAGCGTGCCGCCCAGGGCCTCGATGGCGGGTTTGACCAGATCTTTCTCCCCGACCGAGGCACCGCCTACGCTGAGCACCAGGTCGCAGGTTTGATTCAGTTCGGCCAGGGCCCGGCGGGTGGCGTCCGCGTCGTCGCGGGCATGGCGCAGCACAGGCGCGTCCGTGCCCAGCCCGCCGCACAGGGCGGCGAGCATGGGCGCGTTGGAGTTGTGAATGGCGGCGGGAGGCAGTGGCTGGCCGGGGGGGACGAGCTCGTCTCCGGTGGTCAGGATGCCGACCTTCAGGCGCGGGAAAACGGCCGCCCGGTCATGGCCCTGGGCCGCCAGAACGGCCAGGTGGCCGGCCGTCAGGCGGGTCCCCCGGACGAGGACGGTCTGTCCGGTCCGCATGTCCTCGCCCCGGCGCCGGATGTGCTGTCCGGGCGGCGGCGGTGCGAGGATGGCGACCCGGCCGTCCTCCTCGCGGCAGTCCTCCTGCATGACGACGGTGTCCGCGCCCGCCGGGATCACGCTGCCGGTGAACAGCCGGATGGCCTGGCCGGGCAGCAGGGGTTCGGGTGCCTGTCCGGCGAAGCAGCGCTGCTGGATCGGCAGCGTGGCGCCGGCGCGGGCCGCGTCGGCGGCGCGCAGCGCGTAGCCGTCCATGGCGCTGTTGTCGGCGGGCGGCAGGTCCAGGCCGGCGACGATGTCCTCGGCCAGCACGCGGCCGTGCAGGGTGTCGAGGGGAAGGGTCTCGTGTCCGGCGGGCGCGCGTCCGCGCGCCGCCAGGCGGGCCTGGGCGGTATCGAAGTCGAGCATGATCAGGGGCTGTTCACTCTGATGGCGCGCGGTAGGCGCTGGCGAAATTGCAGGGACGCTGGCGGCTGTCGAGCTGTGGCTGGAGGATTTTTTCCCAGGCCAGTCTGCAGGCGCCCGTCGAGCCAGGCAGGCAGAACACCAGGGTGTCGTTGGCGGTGCCGCCCAGCGCGTCGGATTGCAGGGACGAAGCGCCGATGTCCAGCCAGGACAGGTGGCGGAACAGTTCGCCGAAGCCGGGCACGACCTGGTCCAGCAGCGGCGTGACGGCGGGAATGGTGGATTTGCCGTGGGAGAATCCCGTGCCGCCGTTGCACAGGATGACCTGGATGGCCGGATCGGCGATCCAGTCGCTGAGCACCTGGCGGATCCGGTAGCGGTCGTCCGGGCACAGCGCGCGTGCCTGCGGGACGTGGCCGGCTTCGGCGAGGGCGGCGGCCAGGTAGTCGCCGGTCGTGTCCTCGGCGGCTGTGCGGCGGCTGGAGATCGTCAGCACCGCGCAACGCAGGCTGACGGGCGGCAGGGCGGGGTCGGCTTTCATGGCGTGTCCTGGGGGGATCCCCTTGATTAGTGTGAACAGGCCCTAGTCCCATTGGGCGGTTTTTTCGGCGTCGGCGGAACGCTGTTCGACCCAGAAGGCGCGGCCGTCGGACAGGGTCTCGCGTTTCCAGAAGGGCGCGCGGGTTTTCAGGGCGTCGATGATGTATTCGCAGGCCTGGAAGGCCTGGCCTCGGTGGGCGGCGGCCACGCCGACGAAGACGATGGGGTCGCCCAGGGGCAGTTCGCCGACACGGTGGACCACCAGTGTGTCGAGAATTTCCCAGCGCTGTTTCGCATGGTCGCACAGCGCCTGGATCTCGCGTTCGCACATGCCTGGGTAATGTTCCAGGAACAGGCTGCGGGATTCGGCGTCGGGGCTGTAGTCGCGCACCATGCCCAGGAAGTGCACCAGGGCGCCGGCGCGTCCATTCGTGCGGGCCTGCAGCTGGCCGGCCAGTTCGGCGACGTTGAAGGGTTCGGTCTGGATGCGGATCATGTCGGGGTCTTGTCCTGGCTCGTCGGGTGCGCGCCGGACGCTAGCCGCCGGTGACGGGTTCGAACACGGCGACTTCATCTCCCGGTCGGATCGTGGCGGCGCGGCCGGCGTGTTCCTGGTTGATGGCGAGCTTCAGGCGGGCCGTGGACCCCAGCGCGGGGCAGCGCGCCGCCAGGGCGTCCAGCCAGGCGCCCGCCTGGACGGGCGCGTCCAGAGGCAGGGTCTCGCGCCGCCGGCCCATGTGTTCCGCGACCTGGGCGAAATACAGGACTTCAATCGTTGTGCCAGTCGCCACTCTTGCCTCCGGTTTTGCTGCGCAGGCGGACCTGCTCGATGACGATGCCCTTGTCGGCGGCCTTGCACATGTCGTAGACCGTCAGGGCGGCGACCGAGCAGGCCGTCATGGCTTCCATTTCGACGCCGGTCTGGTGGCGGGTGCGGCTGGTGGCGCGGATGGTCAGCGTACGGCTGGATTCATCGGCGGAAAAGTCCACCCCGACGAAGCTGAGCGGCAGGCTATGGCACAGGGGGATGAGTTCGGCGCAGCGCTTGGCCGCCAGAATGCCGGCGATGCGGGCCGTGTTCAGGACTTCGCCCTTGGCGTTGGCCTGGGCCGACAGCAGGCCCCAGGCGTGTGCGTTGAGGCGGACCCGGGCTTCGGCCACGGCGGTACGGTCGGTCGGGGCCTTGGCGCCGACGTCGACCATGCGGACCTGGCCGTTTTCATCCAGGTGGCTGAGGGTGGGGGAGAGGTCTGTGTCGCTCATGAGCCTATGATAAACGAGGACGCCGCCGGGCGGCATGCGCCGCTGCTATGATGCCTGCTTGAGGGCAAGGCCGGATGCCGGCGGCGCTCCCGACCGGAATTCTGCATGACCAAGACGATCGGCGCATTCTTTTCACTTTACCTGGCGACCCTGATCCTGTTGCTCAGTTCCGGGCTCTTCAATACGTACCTGAGCCTGAGGCTGACGGCGCTGTCCGTCTCCGAAGTCTGGGTCGGGGCGATGATCGCCGCGTATTACCTGGGCCTGGTGCTGGGCGCCCGGGTGGGTCACCGCCTGATCATCGGCGTGGGCCACATCCGCGCCTATGCGGCCTGCGCGGCGCTGGTCACCATCACCGTGCTGGCGCTGATCCTGATCGAGGACCTGTGGGTCTGGCTGGCGCTGCGCTTCGTCGCGGGCATCGCCATGGTCAGCCTGTTCATCGCCATTGAAAGCTGGCTCAACGAGCAGACCGAGAACGCCTCGCGGGGGACTGTGTTCGCCTTCTACATGGTCGCGTCCTGTCTGGGCACCGTACTGGGCCAGTTGGCGGTCGGATTGTTCCCGGAGCTGGATGCCGCTCCGCTGGTGTTCGTGGCGATCTGCAGCGTGCTCAGCCTGATCCCGGTGACGCTGACGCGGCGTCTGCACCCGGCGCTGCAGGTGCCGGCGCCGCTGGCCCTGCGCTACTACGTGGCGCGCGTGCCCCTGTCACTGACGGTGCTGTTCCTGGCCGGCATGCTGACGGGCGCGTTCTACGGGCTCGCCCCGGTCTACGGGCTGCAGCACGGCATGGACAATCACCAGGTGGGGGTGTTCCTGGCGGTGTCCGTGGCGGCCGGCCTGGTGTGCCAGTGGCCGCTGGGCTGGCTCGCCGACCACATGAGCCGGGTGCGCCTGATCCGTCTGGGCGCACTGCTCCTGCTGTGCCTGGGGGTGCCTTTGTGGGGCTGGTTCCAGTTTCCCTATCCGGCGCTGGTCGCCTTTTCCGGTGTGCTGGGGATCGTCCAGTTCACGCTCTATCCCATGGGAGCGGCCTTCGCCAACGACAATGTCGACCCCGAACGCCGGGTGGGTCTGAGCGCCCTGCTGTATATGGTCTATGGCCTGGGTGCCTGCCTGGGGCCGCTGGCGGCGGGTGGCCTGATGCGGGTCTGGGGGGCGGACGTGTATTTCGTCTTCGTGTCGGCCTGTGCAGCCCTGCTCGTGGTGTTCATCCGCGAGCGGAAGGTCAAGGGCACTCACCGCAGCGAGGATGCGCCCACGCAGTTCGTGCCCATGGCCGACACCCTGCAGAGCTCCAACGTGATGGCGGTGCTGGATCCGCGCGTCGATCCCCAGCGCGACATTTCGCATGATCCGGTGATCGACGATCCGTTGGCGGCACCTGCGCCGGTTCCGGGCATTGAGCCGGATCCTGAACCGACGCCGGTCCGGATGGCCTCAGCGGGGAAATAGCAGCACGATGGCGCCCAGGGCCAGGCCGATGCCCAGCATGTTCAGCGCGCTCAGGCGTTCGCGGAACAGGCCCGCGCCCGCCATCGTCCCGATCGAGATCACGCCGATGTTCATCGCGGCGAACACCAGGGTCGGGTTGTCGGGAAAGGTCTGATGCGCGCGGATGTAGAAATAGATGTTGCCGAAGTTCAGCACGCCCAGCAGCAGTCCCGACGCCAGGCTGCGGGCGTGCCAGCGTGCGCGGCGGAACAGCAGCCACAGGCCCATCAGCAGCCCGGCCAGGGCGAAGCTCAGCAGCAGGCTGCCGGTGAAGCCCGCGCCGCTGCGCGCCATCTGCTTGAAGAGGATGTCGATGCAGCCGTAGCCCGCCCAGACGCCCAGCAGCGTCGGCCAGCCGCGCGCCGCTGACCCTCGTGTCTCGTCTTCGGGCGCCACCGTCCCGACGGCCGGCGGCGCTTCCGCCGCGGCGGCCCGGGGGCGCGTCAGCAGACAGGCCAGGGCGCACAGCGCCAGGGCGATGCCGAAGGCCTTGCGTCCCGAGACCGCTTCGTGGAACACCAGGAAGGCGGCCAGGATCGGCAGGATCAGCGACAGGCGCTGGGCCGTGTCGCTGCGCACGATCCCCGCCCGGCGCACGGCGGCGGCCATGATCAGGAACACGCTGGGCAGCAGCACGCCCAGCAGGCCCAGGATCAGCCAGACGGCGTGCGGCTGCTGGAACAGCGTGTCCAGGGGCGGGCGCAGCAGCCACAGGCAGAGCGCCACGGCCGTCGCATAGTTCACGGCGATCGCCTGGTCGACGCGGATGCCTCCCCGGCGGGCCAGCTTCAGGAAGATCGAGACGGCGACGCTGAAGGAGATGCTGAGGATCAGGGTGTGCATGATTCCGCCTCCGGCATCGGCACCAGCCCCAGACGTTCGAACAGCCGGGCGTCGGCCTGCGCCTGCGGGTTCGGCGTGGTCAGCAGCCGCTCGCCATGGAAGATCGAGTTGGCGCCGGCCATGAAGCACAGGGCCTGGGTGCTGTCGTGCATGCTTTCGCGGCCCGCCGACAGCCGCACCACGGCGCGGGGCATGACGATGCGGGTGACCGCGATGGTGCGCACGAACTCGATGGGATCCAGGTCGGGCGCGTCGGCCAGCGGCGTGCCGGGCGCCTTCACCAGCTGATTGACGGGCACGGATTCCGGGTAGGGATCCAGGCCGGCCAGGGCGGCGATCAGGCCGGCGCGGATCTCGCGCGATTCACCCATGCCGACGATGCCGCCGCAGCAGACATGCAGGCCCGCGCCGCGCACGCGCTCCAGGGTGTCCAGCCTGTCCTGATAGTGCCTTGTGGAAATGATATTGCCGTAGAACTCAGGCGAGGTGTCCAGATTATGGTTGTAATAATCCAGCCCGGCATCGCGCAGCTGTTCCGCCTGGCCGTCCTTGAGCATGCCCAGCGTGACGCAGGTTTCCAGCCCCAGGGCCTTGACCGCGGCGACCATTGCGGCCACCGCATCCACCTGGCGCGCGGTGGGAGAGCGCCAGGCGGCGCCCATGCAGAAGCGCTGGGCGCCGTTTTCCTTGGCTTTCCTGGCGGCTTCCAGCACCTCGTCCAGCGGCATCAGCGCTTCGCTCTTCAAGCCGGTGTCATAGCGGGAGGATTGGGGGCAATAGGCGCAGTCTTCGGGGCAGGCGCCGGTCTTGATCGATAGCAGGCTGGAAAGCTGCACCGTGTTGGGCTGGTGATGCAGGCGGTGCTGCGCCTGCGCTTGCAGCAGCAGATCCAGAAAGGGCAGCTCATAGAGTTCCAGTATGGACTGGATGGTCCAGCTGGGCTCTGATTGGCCGATTTTTTCCCGCTGGGCCTTGGCTTCGCCCGGTTTGGCTTGGCGGGTTCCTGCTTCCGGCCCGAGGCCTGCATTGTTTGAACTTCTGCCGGTTGTGCTACCGCGGCTCGATGGCGCGGAGAGTTCTATGATCTGGGTCACGATGCGAGCGTCTTGGTTCTTTGATGTGCTTCGGCGCAAGACATGCGTGTGGCACAGGCGCCGGCGCCGCCCGTCTTGCGAAGATGCGCCATGGTAGGCCGGCTGCGTGGCGTCCGCAATACCGCAAATTCGCCCTTCTCCTTTCAAATAAGGCTAAATTAGGATTAATTTCTTCTATATCCATGGGTTTTCAGCCGCAATCGAGGCGAACTTCTTCCATTTCTGCCGCAGCAATCAATGGTATCTATTTGTAATGCAGCGCTAGACCCAGATCAGCTTCGGGATGGCGCCGGCATCTGCATATACAAGCGCCAATTGCCCGAACCGCGCCGCCAGGGCCTGTGCTTGCGCCAAGGATATTTCCGCTATGGCCACGGTCGGCTCGACAGGCTCGCCGCCGTCGGGGGCGCTATTGCAGCCGGCCAGGCAAGGCAGGCTCAGCGCCTCCGCGGCTTGCCGCAAATCTTCCTGGGCAAATGCATTGGCTTGTGCATCCCGCGGGCGGGCGTGAGGGTTGTAAGCGGTGATCAATGCCAGCGAATTCCAGCCCTTGGCCGCCATCAAGGCAGCCAGCCCGGCGCTATGCCGGCCTATTTTCAGCATGATGTCGCCGCAGGGCGCATGGACGGTATAGCGGGCGGCAAGGAAGGCCGCCTCCAGGGATGCGGCCGATTTATTCCGCATGGCCGCTGCGGCCCGTGGCCGTCAGGCTTGCACGCAAAGCCTGGGCGAAACGCGCGCCCGCTTCGCGCGGCCGTCCTTCGGACCGTGTGAACAAGGCAATGGGCGGCAAAGTCCATTCGAAGGAATAGGGCACGATGGCGACGCCCGCGACGCGCGCCAGTTCTTCGGCGATGTCGGCCGGCACGATGGAGACGCAGCGGTCGCTGGCCGCAATCATTTCGCCTATCAACTTCGCCGAATGAGTTTCTATGATGGGCAGGGGAGGCGCCAGGCCGGCCTGCAGAAACAGGTTGACGACTTGATTGCGTATTGCGGTGTGGCGCGGGCCCAGTATCCAGTCCATGTCCCGCAGCAGCGGCCAGTCCAGGCGCGCGCGCGCCAGCCGGGCCGTCAGGCGGCGGCTGGCGATGAGGCGGGGCGGCTGATGATAAAGCACTTCATGCTGCACGCCGGCCATGTCCACTGTCGCGACGGCGCGCCCGACGAACAGATCCAGGGTGTGGTCCTGCAGCCGCGGCAGCAGTTGGGCGCTGGTCCCGTCGTGCAGGGTGATCATCAGCGACTTCGAGTCCAGCGCGGCGCGCTGTATGGCCTGCGACAGCAATTGGCCGGAGACGAAAGGCGTGACGCCCACATGCAAATGGGCTTCCCGGCCGGCGGCCACCGCTTCCATGTCCAGCGTCAGCGAGCCCAGATCGTTGAGCATCGCGCGGGCGCGGTCTAGTACGACCGCTCCCTGCTCCGTCACAGCCATGCCCCGCGCGGAGCGCTCGAACAGGCGCGTGCCGAACATGTCTTCCAGTTCCGCCAGCGCATGGGTGACGGCGGGCTGGCTGGTCGACATATGCTCAGCCACCCGCGTCAAAGACCCGTGTTCCTGGATTTGCAGCAGCAAAGCCAAGTGGCGGACTTTCAGGCGATTGACGAGCTTTACTGCGACAGTGTCGGGCAGAAAAGCATCCATATATGAGGCATATATAAAGAAAAACTAATGTGTCTATGTTAATTCAAAATAGTTTCCTCATGTGGTGCCCATATACTGACGAATTGAACCGCGATGACGGGCGCCAGCGGGGCGCCGCGCATCGCCGGCACAAGCGCGAGGAAGAAATGAATACGGCAGACAGGCAGGCGGCGCTGGATTATCACGAGCATCCCGTCCCGGGGAAAATATCTGTAACGGCCTCCAAGCCGCTGGTCACCCAGCGCGACCTGGGCCTGGCGTATACGCCGGGGGTGGCGGCGGCTTGCGAAGAGATCGCGGCCGACGAGCGCAATGCGTTCCGCTACACGGCCCGGGGCAATCTGGTGGGGGTGATCACCAACGGCACGGCGGTGCTGGGGCTGGGCAACATCGGCGCGCTGGCCTCCAAGCCGGTGATGGAAGGCAA
>DISE01000107.1 GCA_002421865.1 Castellaniella sp. UBA6218 | reverse complement strand
CATGGACGGCCGGCGCATCGACAAAGTGCTGGTGCAGAGGGAAGATGGTGCTGCCGGTCAGGATTGAACTGACCACCTCTCCCTTACCAAGGGAGTGCTCTACCACTGAGCCACATGGGCGGTATTCATTTCGACATCCGTCGAACCGGACCCGCTGGAGCGGGTGAAGGGAATCGAACCCTCGTCGTAAGCTTGGAAGGCTTCTGCTCTACCATTGAGCTACACCCGCGATTCGGATCCCTGCGACATCACTGCATATCAGCGCAGGACATCGTTCGCATGGTGGTGGGGGTTGGATTCGAACCAACGTAGGCGCAAGGCCAACAGATTTACAGTCTGCCCCCTTTAACCACTCGGGCACCCCACCGAAGCGAATTTCGAATTATGGAGATATTCAAACCCGATGTCAAGCGACCGCGTCGCGATCGGTCAGGACGGTACCCAGTCCCTGGCGTTCCAGCAGCGCGTCCAGGTGTTCCCAGTCGGAAAATTCGATCACCAACTGTCCACCCTTGCGGGCGCCCGTGCGGATCTTCACCTGGGTCGCCAGATGATCGGACAGAGCTTTTTCCAAGCGGTCGAGATCACCGGATCGGGCGTTGGCCGCTCCCCGGGCCGCGCGGCCGGCCGGTGTGGACAACGGTTCGTCGGCTTCGCGCAGCGAGCGCGCGACGCGTTTTTCGGTCTCGCGCACAGACAGCCGCCGGGCGATGACTTCATTGGCCAGGAGAATCTGCTGCGCGGCGTCTGTGGCCAGCAGCGCCCGGGCGTGACCCATGTCGATATCTCCAGCCAGCAGCATGGTCTGCACGGGTTCGGCCAGATTCAACAGGCGCAGCAGGTTGGTGGTGGCCGAGCGCGAGCGGCCGATGGCGGTGGCCGCCTGTTCGTGGGTCAGGCCGAACTCGTCCAGCAGGCGGCGCACACCATGGGCCTCTTCCAGCGGATTGAGGTCTTCCCGCTGAATATTTTCGATCAGCGCCATGGCGGCCGCGTTCTCGTCCGCCACCCGGCGCACCAGAACGGGAACCACATCCAGGCCGGCGATCCGTGCCGCGCGGAAACGCCGTTCGCCAGCAATGATCTCGTACTGGCCGGGCTCGTCTTCCAGAGGCCGCACCAGGATGGGCTGCATGATGCCCTGGGCGCGGATGGACTCGGCCAGGTCGTTCAGCGCGCCTTCATCCATGCGGGTGCGCGGCTGGTAGCGCCCCGCGCGCAGAGCGCCGATCGGAAGCTGGCTGGGGGAATCGTCTTTTTGGCGCCCCACCGTGTCCAGTGCGCCATTATCCGCGCCCAACAGGGCGTCCAGTCCGCGTCCGAGTCCTTTCTTGCGAGTGGCCATCGTGTGTGTGTCCTATGTGTGATGCCGGGTGGCCTTTCAGGCCGCGCGCGGTCGAATCTTGCCGCCGACACGGCGGATGAGCTCTTCGCCGAAAGCGAGATAGGCCCGGGCGCCCCGGGACGACTTGTCGTAGACCACGCCGGGCTGGCCATGGCTGGGCGCCTCGGCCAGCCGCACGTTGCGCGGTACGACGGTCTTGAAAACCTTGTCGCCGAAATGCGATTCCAGCTGGGCCGAGACCTGCTGCTGCAATGTCATCCGCGTATCGAACATGACACGCAGCAGGCCGATCAGTTCCAGGTCCGGATTCAGATTGCGGTAGATCCGTTTGATGGTATTGACCAGGTCGGACAGGCCTTCGAGCGCGAAATACTCGCACTGCATGGGAATGATCACGCCATGGGCGCCCGCCAGGCCATTGAGCGTCAGGAGGGAGAGCGTCGGCGGACAGTCGATCAGGATGAAGTCGTAGTCCGGGGCGACCGCGGACAGGGCCCGCTTCAGCTGCATTTCCCGATCGTCCATCTGCACCAGATCGATCTCGGCGCCCGACAATTCCCGATTCGATGGCAGCACGTCATAGCCGCCAGACTCGGAACGGACGCGTGCCCCAGCGACGTCGGCCTCACCGATCAGCACCTGGTACAGATTGACGGAGGCGGCGTTCTTGTCGATGCCGCTGCCCATGGTGGCATTGCCCTGAGGGTCCAGGTCGACCAGCAGCACGCGCTGGCCATGCAGGGCCAGCGATGCGGCCAGATTGATGGCCGTGGTGGTCTTGCCCACGCCGCCTTTCTGGTTGGCGATGCAGAACACGCGGGCGGATTTCGGACGATCGGCAGTCATGGGGTTCCTTCGGGACCGTTTAGGGCCTGTTCAATTCGAGTTCCAGCAGGCAGCGGTGAGCGTCCATCTCCGGCACGCTCAGTTCGACGGCACTTTTCACCGACCAGCCCATGTCGGCTTCCAGGGCGGCCCGTTCGGCGACGGGATCCTGTCCTTTCATGGCAAGCATCACGCCGCCGGGCGCACGATGATGCGCGGCGACACGAACGAAGTCCGACAGCGAGGCGAAAGCGCGGGAAATCACGATATCCGCCCGCAAGCTGTCCATGGACTCGATGCGACCGTGTTCCGCGCGCACGTTCTTCAGCCCCAGAACGCCGGCCGCCTGGCGGACGAAAGCGGTCTTCTTGCCCACCGCATCCACACAGACGACAGACCAGTCAGGCTGGCAGATGGCCAGAATGATACCCGGTAAACCGGCGCCCGAACCCATGTCCGCGACCCGCAGACCAGGACGCGCCCAGCGGGCCCTCAGTTCGGGCACGATAGCCAGGCTGTCGAACACATGTTGCACCAGCATCTTTTCAGGATCGCGGATGGCGGTCAGGTTGTAGGCCTTGTTCCAGTGCTGCAGCTGACGCAGATAGCCCAGCAGCGCAGGAACCTGGACGCGATCCTGCGCCATGCCCAGGCTGTCCAGTGCCGCCTCCAGTCGTTCGCGGAACTGGGGAAAGGGAATGTCGACGATCATGCGGCCTGACGCCCGCGCGCGTGCCGTTTCAGGTGGACCAGCAGCAGGGACACCGCCGCCGGTGTGACGCCGGATATCCGAGCCGCCTGACCCACGGTGGCGGGCCGCGCGGCTTCGAGGCGCTGGCGCACCTCGGTGGACAGGCCGGAAACGCCGGCATAGTCGAAATCGTCCGGCACCGCCTGATCAGCCTGAGCTTTCTGGCGCTCGATCTCGTCGCGCTGCCGGTCCACGTAGCCGGCGTACTTGGCCTGGATGCCGACCTGTTCAGCCTGCACCGCGTCTTCCAGTCCGGGACCGGCCAGCAGCGTCCCCTGTTCATCCCGAAGGGCCATCAAGGCGTCGTATTCGACATCGGGACGACGCAGCAGATCCAGCAGGCTGGGATGACGATCCAGGCGCTGCAGGGACAGGTTATCGCGTGCATGGGCATCCAGCACCGCCGGATTGACGCGGGTTTCACTCAGGCGCTGGATTTCGGCCGCCACGGCATCGCGCTTGCGACTGAAGGCATCCCAGCGCACATCATCCACCAAGCCGAGCGACCGGCCGATCTCGGTCAGTCGCAGGTCGGCGTTATCCTCGCGCAGGCTGAGTCGATATTCCGCCCGCGAAGTAAACATTCTGTAAGGTTCAGTAACACCTTTAGTTACAAGATCATCCACCAGAACGCCCAGATAGGCCTGACTGCGCTCCAATATCCAGGGTTCGCGCTCCATCACCTGCAAAGCGGCGTTGGCACCCGCCAGCAGCCCCTGGGCGGCGGCTTCTTCGTAACCCGTCGTGCCATTGATCTGACCGGCGAAGAACAACCCCTTGATTGCCCGGGTTTCCAGCCAGGCATGCAGATGCCGGGGATCGAAATAGTCGTATTCGATCGCATAGCCAGGACGCATGATGCGGGCGTTCTCCAATCCCGGCAGACTGCGCACCAACGCGAACTGAATATCGAACGGCAAACTGGTCGAAATCCCGTTTGGATAAATTTCGCGAGAAGAAGCCCCTTCCGGCTCAAGGAACACTTGATGACTGGTCTTGTCGGCGAAACGATGAATCTTGTCCTCGATCGACGGGCAATAACGCGGACCGACGCCTTCAATCGTTCCCTGCTCGCTATACATCGGTGAACGGTCCAGGCCGGAGCGCACAATTTCGTGCGAGCGCTCATTGGTATGCGTGATCCAGCATGGCACTTGTTCCGGATGCATGTCCGCCCGCCCCAGAAAAGAAAAGACCGGCACAGGATCCATATCCCCAGGCTGGACCTCAGTCCTGGAAAAGTCGATGGTGTTCGCGTCAATGCGTGGCGGTGTGCCTGTCTTCAGTCGCCCCTGGGGCAAATTCAATTCCCTGAGCCGCTGCCCCAGACTGGTCGCAGGAGGATCCCCCGCACGGCCCGCCGCATAATGAGACAGCCCGACGTGCATCAAACCATTGAGGAACGTACCTGCCGTCAAAACCACGGCTCGGGCCTTGAATATCAGACCGATTTGAGTACGCGCCCCTACGACACGGTCTCCCTCCAGAATCAGGTCATCCACGGCCTGCTGGAAGATCATCAGATTTTTCTGATTTTGCAAAACCATCCGCATCGCGCGTCGGTACAAGGAACGATCCGCTTGCGCACGCGTTGCCCGAACAGCGGGCCCTTTGGAGCGATTCAAAATCCTGAACTGGATGCCCGCCAGATCCGTGGCCCATGCCATGGCACCACCAAGCGCATCTACCTCTTTGACCAGATGTCCTTTGCCGATCCCGCCAATGGAAGGATTGCAGGACATTTGACCCAGAGTGTCCAAATTATGGGTCAGTAAAAGTGTGGAGGCACCCATGCGCGCCGCGGCCAATGCGGCCTCGGCGCCGGCATGACCGCCACCAATCACGAGGACATCGAATTCTTCAGAGTAATTCATAGGGGAAACAGGAAATTTCCCAAAATTATACTTCGCTGTTCCTTCCGGCAATGTTCCACGTGAAACAGAATTTGGATGTTTCACGTGGAACACCATAAAAGAGAAGTGTCCTCTATTTGATAAAGCCTATCCAGATTGAAGAAATCGCCGGATTATCGACCAGACATTCAAAAACAAAATCCACCCAGATATGTTTCACGTGAAACATGCGCTGATCGAGCACAAAGGGTGTGAACAAAGCTGTGGACAAGCACTGAACAAGAAGGTACAAGTTTTCTTTGTTCGAAAGAAACGAAAAAGAAAAAGGCACTCCGAAGAGTGCCTTTCAGAAACCAACCGACTGGATTACAGCGGGCGGATTTCAGCAGCCTGGGGACCCTTGGGGCCATCCTTGACTTCGTACTGCACGGCCTGGCCTTCGTTCAAGCTGCGATAGCCGCGACCCTCGATAGCGGAGAAGTGCGCGAACACGTCGGTGCCACCAGCGTCCGGCGTGATGAAGCCGAAGCCCTTCTCAGCGTTGAACCATTTGACTTTGCCCGTTTGAGCCATGATCTGAAACGTCCTAAATGAATGAAAGAAAACAATGAATCAAGAACGCTGAAACGATACAGATCGTGCCGGAGTGCGGGTAGCAACAGGGCATGCCGTGTGCGAAACGTGCGTACTGCTAGATTGCATTGCAACAGGGAGCATAACTACGCAATGTGAAAAGTCAAATCATAGTTTTCCCTTATGCGCGATTGTATCCGCAACTTGAACCGTCGTGCTTGAAATCGCGTCTTAAAACCAACACAAGTCAATCGTAAAGCCACACATGCTGAATCCATTGCATTCCAAGCTGCCCGATATCGGCGGCACCATCTTCTCCGAAATGAGTGCTCTGGCCCAAGAGTGCCAGGCCATCAACCTGGGGCAGGGCTTTCCTGATTATTCACCACCCGACTCCCTGATCCGTGCAGTCGCCGAAGCTATGTCGCAAGGTCACAACCAGTACGCACCCATGGCCGGCCTGCTCCAGTTACGCGAAGCCATCTCGGACAAGGTTGAAGCTCAGCACGGGCATGCCTACGGGGTGGAATCGGAAATCACAGTCACTGCGGGTGCGACAGAAGCCCTGATGTGCAGCCTGCTGGCTTTGGTCCACCCAGGCGACGAAGTTGTGTTGATCGACCCTTCCTATGACTTGTATGCCCCTGCGATCCGTCTGGCGGGGGCCAGAGCCGTGCGTGTCCCCATGCGTTCACCAGAAGCGGACGACCCATCGTTTCGTGTCGACTGGAGCAGGGTAGAGGCCGCCATGACAAAAAAAACACGCATGCTGGTCCTGAACTTTCCCCACAATCCAACAGGCCTGACACTGAAACCGGAAGACCTGGATGCACTGGAGCTTCTGATCGGCAAGTATCCGATCCTGTTGTTGTCGGACGAAGCGTATGAACACATCGTGTTCGATGGTCGTATCCATCTGAGTCCTGTGACCCGTCCTTTGCTGGCCGAACACACAGTCATGGTTTCTTCATTCGGCAAGACCTTTCATGCCACTGGCTGGAAAACAGGCTACTGCTGTGCGCCACGCGATGTCATGCGTGAAATCCGCAAAGTCCACCAGTTCACTGTCTTTTCCGTCAGTACTCCCATGCAAGCGGGAATCGCCCAGTATCTGCGCCAATCCGACACACTTTCTGGCTTGTCTGGGTTTTATCAGAAAAAACGCGACCGACTGACCGCCGGCTTGCAAGAAACACTGCTGCGTCCCTTGCATACCGAAGGCACATTTTTCTTGCTGGTGGATGCTTCAGCAACAGGCTTCAGGCTGGAGAAGGAATTGGCCGTCCGGCTGACACAGGAACTCGGTGTTGCGAGCATTCCCGTATCCGCTTTCTATGCCGACCCCGACGTCCCCGAAGCAAATCATCATTTGCTGCGTTTGTGCTTCGCCAAATTGGATACGACTCTGGATGCGGCTCTGGAGCGCCTCTCGGGGTTGAAGTCCTGGGTGAAGGGATGATGGTCTTTATGTTTTTCTCTTTTCTTTGATATAAAACTGATAGGAATAGTGGGAGACTGTGGATAACAGGGGTAACCTGATAATTCCTTTAAAATCAATACTTTGTAATGATTTTTACTGTGGATGCCTTTGTGCGTCACCCTGGCATGCTTTGGGGATGGTTTTCCGGCCTCGTGAAAAGTCCGTGTTTATGAACAACTTGTCGACAGGATGAACACAGGAAGCAGCCTCTAGACTTATCCACAGGCCTGAAGTCTTGAAATCAGGCAGTCGGCATGCCGCCGATCGTCGGGATGCGGGCGCCGTCGTCGAACAGCAGATCGCGTTCCGGCCATAGCATGGCGGCAAGCCGGTAATGGCTTTCCGGCCCCCGATCGGGAGATTTCCGGGGGCGCCAACGGGCGCCGACCGAGTAGTCGATGCAAAAAGCCTGCCGGTGACGGCCGTGCCATGCCGTGGGCGGCACACCTTCGAAGAGACGGCCGTAGCGCCAGTTCGCCCCTTGAACCGGAGGTTTGAACAAGCGCCAGTAGTGGCCGATCAGCACCGGGGTGGGATCCTCATCCTCGTTCCACCAGGCGGTACGGTCGGAATAGCGCCAGCGGTTGCCGGAAAAGAAAGGTTGCGGGCTGCGGGTCTCGATACCGGAAGTCAGCCGCTTGATCGGGTTGAGACGATGTTCCAGTGATTCGAAATCCGCCACCGCGTCCAGATAGGGGGGAGGATCGTCAGGATTCTCCAGTTGCTTGCCCCAGCGTTCGAGTTCCCCGCGGTAACGGGCATGCAGGTCGTCGACGCGGGCGGCCTGCAGAACATTCAGTTCCTGTTCGTGGATCAGTTCCAGGATGTGCCCGCAAGGAAAATCGGCGATGGCCTCGATGGAAGCAGCATCCCAGGCGGCATGCACGATCCGCAGCCCCGGCATGCGGATTGCCAGGGGAAGACCGCACAGGAAATCCCGTATTTCGGGCCGTTCCCGTGCCGAAGCGCGGACGAATGGCGCATAGAAAGGGGCATCGGAGGCTTCCCGACTGTCGAAGAACCAGCCTGAACCGTCTTTCGCGTCGTTGGCCAGCAAGTTGATTTCGTGATTGCCCAGAATGCAGAGCGCCCGTCCTCTTTCCACGAGTTCCCGCACCCGGCGGATGACGCTCACGCTGTCCGGGCCGCGATCGCACAGGTCGCCGATGAACACCAGCAGACGGTCCTCTGTTTCGGGATTCTTTCGCAAGCGGTCGAGCAAGGCGTCCAGCGCCTGGATCTCGCCATGAATGTCGCCAATGACGGCCAGGGGTTGGGCGTCCAGTGTATGGAGTAGGGTCGGGTTCATCGTCCTATTGTCCTTCGGGATGGGGATCAGGACAATGGATGCGATCGATTGCGCCAGTGCAAGGTTTCTTCCGGAAAACGGGTCCGTGGGAAGCTGGTGTGCGGTAGATTATGGTAGGGTGGACATGCGCCCGGATACCGGATCACAGGAGAGGTCACATGGCAAAGGATATCGTGCTGGCGACGGACGGTTCCGCGTACAGCTTTCAGGCGGCGCGCTTCATCGCGCAATCCGGGCTGCTGCCCGATGGCGGGGTTGTGAGGGTTCTTCATGTGATGGCCAATCTGCCCGCCCGGGTGAGCCGTTTCGTGGATGCCGGGGCGATCCAGGAATGGTATGGCGAGGAGTCCGCCAAGGTGTTGAAACCGACGGCTGAAATCCTGAGCCAGGCCGGCGTGCCGCACGTGGTCGATTCCCGGATTGGTTTCGCGCCCCAGGAAATCACGCGCTATGCCGACGAGGTCGACGCCCACATGATCGTGATGGGCGCGCATGGCCGCGGCGTGTTGCTGGATGCGGTGATCGGATCAGTCGCCGGCCGGGTGCTGGCCTTGACGCATCGGCCGGTATTGCTCATCCAGCATCCCGGAGACGATCAGGATCAGACCCAGTAGTTGGCCGGTCGAGCGGTCGCGTCATGTACCGGGCTGGCTGTTTGTAGCCGGCCAGGCAAGCGCGTTGCCGGTCGTCCAGTTCCGTGCGAGTGCGATAGCCGTGCGCTTCCCAGAAACGTTCCGAACCCTGGACCGAGATCAGCGCGGAATGCCTTAGTCCAGCCATCTGTGCGCGGGTCCAGGCGTGCCGGATCAAACGCTGTGCCAACCCAAGACCGCGCGCCCGGGGGTGGATGGCCAGGTCGTGCAGGTACAGGGTGTCGCCGTCGCAAGCCGGGTAAAAATTGCCGTTCAGGGGTGACAGATGGCCCTGGCGCGACGGATAGGTGAACAGGTAGGCGCAGAGGCCGCCATCATCCTGGATGCCCCAGATCCATTCAGGAGCTGCCTGAAGGCGGCCAGCGAAGACGTCCACCGATTCGAGCATGGACGCTTCATAGCAATGAGTCTGAATGAGATTCAGATCAGGCAGATCGGCAGTATTCAGGGCTCGGGGCAACATGGCCCCGGCATGATATCAGTGGCGGCGGTCTTCCCTCCCTGGGCGGCCCTGTTCCTGGCGATCCCGGCCGTCGCGCCCCGGGGCTTCGGCGCGCGGTCTTTCCTCCGGTCCGCGACGCCATTGGCCGGGGCCGGTGTCCGGGCGTCCCGGACCAGGACGTCCCGCGGCCTGGAACTGATCATGCGGCCGTTCGCGGAATTCCCTCTGAGGCCGGTCGGGCTGCGCGGTCCGGCCGGGGCCCGACCGCCACGATTCCGGTGCCTGACGTGGCACGTTCATTTCCTGGCGTGCAGGAGGGGAAGGTGGGCTTGATCCGTCGGTGCGGTGGATGTCGCGCGGGCCGGGACCGCCGGCATGCATGGGCCTGTTTCTGTCCGGTTCATACCGTCCCGGTGCATTGGCCGCATGCGGCTGATGCGCATAGGCGCGTTGCTCGGACGTCGGCCGGGATGCCATGCCGCCCTGGCCGCCGTTGTAGCTGACGCGTCGCCGGTCCGGAGGGGCGTTGTGGATCACTGTCTTGTCCACGTAGACGTTGCGGACGTGAGTGATGTTGACGTTGGTGACGGCACGGTTGTAATAGAAATCCCTGCCTCGCCAATGACCACCGACATAACCCACGCCGAAATAGCCAAATCCGTAGTTGATGCCGCCATAGAAGCCGACTTGGGGGCCCCAGTAGCCGTTGTGCCAGCGGTAATAGCCATCGGACCAGCCCCACCAGCCGGGGGTCCACAGAAGCCCGATGGCGGGAGGGACGAGCCATGCGCCGTCGATCCAGTAGTAGCCGTCCGGTCCCCAGGCCCAGTATCCCGGAGTCCAGATGTAGCCGGGGCCGGGGGCGACCGGCTGGATCATTTCCGGCAAGGGTGGCGGCGCCAGGGTGATCGCCACGCCGACGTTGACGGCGGCGGCCGCAGACGTCGGCAGCGTCAGCAGCGGGGCGGCCGCCATGCTCGCGGCCAGAGCGAGCGACATGGCGCGCAGGCGGGCGGCCATGCCGGTTTTCGATGTGTTCTGGATGACCTTCATGATCCGTATCCCGTTGATTTCCCGATTGTCCGGCACTCGAACCCAGTTTAGGGTCGGAGTGTCAGATAAATTCCAAGAATTCAAGGAGATAGGTTGCGATTTGTGAATGGGACACTCCCATCACGTATCCAGGCAGGACGTCCGGACGGTTTTTCGCAAGCGGCTCAGGCTCAGCGCCACAGCCATCGCCGTCGCCGCCACTGCGACCCACAGGCTCAGCCGCACCGCCGGTTGTTCCATGGACACGCCGCCTTGAACATGCATGGCCAGCAGTACCCCCACCAGCGCCGTCCCCAGACATTGGCCGAACGTGCGCATGATGGCCAGCACTCCCGAGGCATAGCTGCTGTGCTCGCGCGATACGTTCGACAGCATTTCCCGGTTGTTGGGGCTCTGGAAGCAGCCGAAGCCGATCCCGCACAGCAGGCAGCGCGCCACGATATCCCAGACCTGTGGTTGCCCAGGCAGAAAGACGAGCGACACCTGGCCGGCCAGCAGCACGCACAGGCCGATGGTGGAGATCAAAGCGGGCGACATCCGGTCGGCCAGGCGCCCCGCATGGGGCGCGACCAGCACGATGCCCACCGGCCACGGCGTGAACAGCAGCGCGGTTTCAAAGGCACTGTAGCCGTATACATTCTGGAACAGAAACGGCAGGGCTACGAAGGTGATGCCTTGCGCCACGAACGAGGCCATCGAGGTCAGCGCCGCCAGCGAGAACCGGGCTGACGCAAAGATCACGGGGGGCAGCAGAGGATGCTTCGCATGGCGCATGCGCCACACAAACCCCGCGCCGGCGAGCAAGGCGACGAGCGCGTACCAGCCGCCACCCGGCATCGTGATGTGATTGGCTGTCATGATCAATGCGCCCAGCAGCACGGCGGAGAGCCATGCTCCCGGGGTGTCGAAAGGCCCGTGCGCGGCCCTCGGTCCGGCGGGAATGGTCTTCATGCCGATCGCCAGGGCCATCGCGCCGGGGACGATGTTCAATGCGAACAGCCATTGCCAGCCCCAGGCATCGAGCAGTGTGCCGCCGACGATCGGCGCGATGGCGGTGCTGGCGGCGATCAGCAGCGCATTCAGGCCCAGTATCCGCCCTAGCAGGCGGCCAGGGAACGCCGATCGCAAGATGGCCGGCCCGATGCTGACCACCGCGGCTCCACCGATGCCCTGCAGCACCCGCAAGGCGATCAGCGCATAGGCGTCGGACGCCAGCGCGCAACCCGCCGACGCCAGGGTGAACACAGCCAGGCCCGGCAGGAACAAAGGGCGGAACCCGAAACGGCCGGCGAGCGCGGCGAAAATGGCCAGCGTCATGGCTACGGACAGCAGGTACGCATTGGCGAACCAGACGGCGACCGATGGCGCGACCCGCAGCGCATCCGCCATTTTCGGCAAGGCGATGTTGACCACCGATCCGTCGAATACCACCATGACGGTGGAAGTCATCAGCGCCGCCATGACGGCGGCGCGCTCGCGGCCCGGCAATCCTTCGTCTCCGGGTTTATCGGTCAGTAATTCCATGGCGCTTCACCTCGCTATTGTTCGATCCATGGAAAAAATGTAATCGCGATGCCGACCAGGCGGAAGACGCATCATTTACAGTTATACATTGCATGGTACGCCGCATGTCGCATCCGGCACCGATCCCGCTTTCATCCGGGCACCAGGCCCGCCTCCTATGTCAGAACCCGATTTCAACCTGCTGGTGGCGCTCGATGCACTGTTGGCCGAGGGCAGCGTGGCCGGCGCGGCGCGGCGAACCGGCCTGAGCACTTCCGCCATGAGCCGGACTCTGGGCCGGCTGCGCGCCACGACTGGCGATCCATTGCTGGTACGGGCGGGGCGTCAGATGGTGCCTACCCCTCATGCGCAGGCGATCCGTGAGCGGGCACGCGATGCGGTGCTTGAAATCCGGACACTGCTGTCGCCCGCAGTGTCCGAACTGAATCTGTCCACCCTGGAGCGCGTTTTTTCCATACGGGCGAACGAAGGGTTCGTCGAGGCCTTCGGCCCGGGGCTGATCGCGGCCTCGGCCGGCGAGGCACCGCGCGTCAGCCTGCATTTCGCTCCGAAGATTGAGAAGGATTCCCGCTATCTTCGGGAAGGGCTGGTCGATCTGGAGATCGGAGTCGTGGAAAACATGGGGCCGGAAATCCGCCTGCAAGCCCTGTTCCGCGACCATTTCATCGGCGTGGTCCGGGCGGGACATCCTTTGCTGTCCGGGCCGGCCGTCACCGCCAAGCAGTACGTCTCGTATGGACATGTGGTCGCTTCGCGCCGGGGACGCGCCCATGGTCCGGTCGACGATGCGCTGGCGGAACTGGGCCTGGCCCGCAAGGTGGCCAGCGTGGTTCCCGGCTTTCCGGCGGCATTGGCTGTGGCCATGGCGTCGGACCTGATCGCGCTGCTGCCCGCCTCGTATCTGCCGGCCCCACTGGCAGGCGGGAAAGCCGGGCAGGCATTCGGGACGTTCGAGCTTCCCGTGCCGACTCAGGTCATCACGATTTCACAGATGTGGCATCCCCGCCTGGAGACGGATCCGGCGCACCGCTGGCTGAGGCAGCTGGTGCGCCGGACGTGCGGAGCAGGGCGGGCTGACGGAGATTGACGTGGGGTGTCGTGACAGACAGCCCGCACAGTGTGGGTTTTCGGAAAAGTTGGCCAGTGGTCTGGTGGGGTTCCCAGGGGAGGCCGAAAAGTCTTTGCTGAAAACCTGGCCAAGTGTTTTTGAATGGTTGGCGTCACTCCACGCCCGATAGGCTCCAAAATCCGTAATCTCGGCATGGACCTCAAACACATCTCTTGCCTAGCCTCGACGTGCCGATAGTTTCAGCAAAGCACGCCATGCCTTCCCATTCCAGCCAAAAAAATGACCGCCAAAATAGGCGGTCATTTCCCTGATCTCTATGGATGGCCAACTTTTCCACAAAACTTGGCCATCTTTTCCGAAATCCAACACACAGTCTCACACGTCGATGTTTCCCGCCTGCAGGGCATGGGTTTCGATGAAGGCGCGGCGCGGTTCGACATTGTCGCCCATCAGGGTGACGAAGATCTCGTCGGCGGCGATGGCGTCGTCGATCTGCACGCGCAGCAGGCGGCGCACAGTCGGATCCATGGTGGTTTCCCAGAGCTGGGCCGGGTTCATTTCGCCCAGGCCCTTGTAGCGCTGCTTGCTGATGCCGCGTTCGGCTTCGGAGCGCAGCCATTGCATGACCTCGCGGAAGTCGGAGACGGGCTTTTCCTTGAGCTTGTCGCCGGTGCCCCGGCGCACGACGGCGCCTTCGCCCATCAGGCCCAGGAAGGTCTTGGCCGTGCGGGCCAGGACGGCGTGGTCGCCGCCGCGCACGAAATGGCGGTCGAACACGCTGACGCGCATATTGCCGAAGTGCGGGCGGATGACCGCCAGACGCCAGGCTTCCTCGATGTCGTCGAATTGGGCTTCCACGTGGACGCTGTGGGGATTGGCCGGATCGCGCAGGGCCTGTTCCAGCGCGGCGGCGCTGGCGCGGGCGGCGGCTTCGTCCACCAGGCTGAGCTGCACGCCTTCGGCCATGGCCGACAGGGCTTCGGCGTCCAGCGTGCGCGACAGGCGGGCGATGACCGAATCCGCGGTGACGTACTGGCGCGCCAGGTTCATCAGGGCGTCGCCCGAAATCGGCGTGGCGCCGGCGGCGGGCGTGAGCTCCGTGTCCTTGAGCGCCAGCTGCAGCATGAACTGCGCTTCCTCGGCGTCGTCCTTCAGATAGCGTTCCTCTCGGCCGACCTTGACCTTGTAGAGCGGCGGCTGGGCGATGTAGACGTAGCCGCGCTCGATCAGCGCCGGCATCTGGCGGTAGAGCAGGGTCAGCAGCAGGGTGCGGATGTGGGC
>DISE01000059.1 GCA_002421865.1 Castellaniella sp. UBA6218 | reverse complement strand
CTGGCCGACGATGTGCTTGTCCAGTTCCGAGACGATTTCCTTGGGGGTCATGGGGGTGGCATCAGACATGGGGAATGGGCCTAGAGCGTTTCGACGATGTGGTTCTGGTTGGTGTAGATGCAGACTTCCCCTGCGATCTCCAGGGACTTCTTGACGACTTCGGCGGGGGACATGTCCGTGGCGTCCAGCAGGGCGCGCGCCGCCGACTGGGCATAGGCGCCGCCCGAGCCGATGGCGGCGATGCCATGTTCGGGCTCCAGGACGTCGCCGTTGCCGGTGAGGATCAGGGTGTGCTCGCGGTCTGCCACGATCAGCATGGCTTCCAGGCGGCGCAGCACGCGGTCGGTACGCCAGTCGCGGGTCAGCTCCACAGCGGCGCGCATCAGGTGGCCCTGGTGTTTTTCCAGCTTGGCCTCGAAACGTTCCTGCAGGGTGAAGGCGTCGGCCGTGGCGCCGGCGAAGCCCGCCAGGACCCTGTCGTGGTAGAGCCGCCGGATCTTGCGGGCCGTGCCCTTGATGACGATATTGCCCAGGGTGACCTGGCCGTCGCCCCCAAGGGCGACGTCATTGCCGCGCCGGACGCAGACGATGGTGGTGGCGTGAAATTGTTCCATGCGGTCCTCTCGGGTGGAGAGGATCACATGGGGACGGGTGCCGGAAATTCAAGTTCGCATTGGAATCCGGATGCCCGGGGGCGCCGGGGCAAGGCGCCGGACTCAATCCCCGTAGAGCTTCTGGCGCATTTCGCGGCGTTCCTGCGCTTCCAGCGACAGGGTGGCCGTGGGGCGGGCGAGCAGGCGGGGAATGCCGATGGGTTCGCCGGTTTCCTCGCACCAGCCGTATTCGCCGGCATCGATGCGGGCGATGGACTGCTGGACCTTTTTCAGCAGCTTGCGTTCACGGTCGCGGGTCCGAAGCTCCAGCGCGTGTTCTTCCTCGATCGTCGCGCGGTCGGCCGGATCGGGCACATACTGGGTTTCGCGCAGATTCTCGGTCGTGGCGCCGGCGTTGGTCAGGATTTCATGTTCGAGCTGGTGCAGGCGTTCGCGGAAGAACGCCAGCTGGGCGTCGTTCATGTAATCCTTTTCGGGCATCGCCAGCAGCTCTTTTTCGGTGAGCGGCTTGCCCTGGGCCCTGGTGCTGGATTTGGTAGCCATGTCATGTCCTCTTTTTTATGTGTCGGGTCCTGTCTGCCGCAACCGGAAAGGATGGCGGAGCAGCGATGTCGCAGTGTTCAGGCCAGGCATTGTTCGAGCCCCTGGGTGAAGATGTCCTGAGGCAGTTTACGGCCGATGAAGACCATGCGGGTATTCGGTTTTTCACTGGCTGGCCAGGGCTTGCCGGGCTCGGCGCCGAACATCATGTGCACGCCCTGGAACAGCATGCGACGGTTGATGCCCTTGATGTACAGGATGCCTTTGTAGCGCAGCAGGTCGGGGCCGTAGACCTGGACGATGCCGCTGAGGAAGTCCTCGAGGCGTTCCGGGTCGAAGGCGCGGTTGGATCGGAACACGAAGGCGCCGATCTCGTCGTCGTGGTGGGCGTGGTGATGATCGTGGCCGCAGGCGGGACCGCAGTCGTGGTGACCGTCCTCGTCGTCGTGCGCGTGATCGTGGTGATGATGGTGATGGTGTCCGGCGGCTTCCTCGGCGAGGAATTCCGGGTCGATGTCCAGGATGGCGTCCAGGTCGAAGCCGCTGACGTCCAGCAGAGCGTTCAGGTCGGTTTCGCCGAAATGCGCGGGCATGATGGAGGCGCGCGGGTTGATCCGCACCAGTCGGGCGCGCAGGGCCTGGTAGTCGGCCTCGTTGACCAGGTCTTTCTTCGAGATCAGGATGCGGTCGGCGAACCCGACCTGGCGCTGGGCCTCTTCCTGGCGGTCCAGGGTGGCCATGCCGTGCTTGGCGTCCACGACCGTGATCACGGCGTCGAGACGGTAGGTGGCGGCGATGTCGTCGTCCATGAAGAAGGTCTGGCAGACCGGGCCGGGGTTGGCCATGCCCGTGGTCTCGATGATCACGCGGTCGAAGCGTACGCCGCCGGCGGCGCGCCGGGCGGCCAGATCGCCCAGCGTGCGGATCAGGTCGCCGCGCACGGTGCAGCAGACGCAGCCGTTGCTGAGTTCCACGACCTGTTCCTCGCTGTCCTGGACCAGCAGGTCGTTGTCGATGTTCTCTTCGCCGAATTCGTTTTCGATGACGGCGATGCGCTGGCCGTGGAATTCCGTCAGGATGCGGCGCAGCAGGGTGGTCTTGCCCGCCCCCAGGAAACCGGTGAGCATGGTCACGGGAATCAGGGAATCGGCGGATGGAGCAGTGTTCATGATGGCCTCGGATGCGACGCGCCGTCCCCGCCCTTGTCCTTCGCACAGTGCGGAAACAAGGCGTAACCGTCCCGGCGGCGGGCTGGGGATGCGGCGATCAGCATGCGATTACATCATAGGCCCGGATTTAGGGCAAACCTGTGACGCGAGGCCGGTTCGGCCCGCATGAAGCGGACGTCCGGCATGCTCAGGCCTGCCTGCATCGGGGGCAGAGCGCCCGCAGTTCGGTTTCCTGACCGTTCAGGGCGTAGCCGGCTTGCGCGACACACGCCGCCAGGCGGCGGCCCAGATCGGGATCGCTGAGTTCGGCCACGCTGCCGCAGCGGGTGCAGACGACCAGCACGTCATGGGGCTGGCCGCCCGCATCGGTGCAGGCGCTCCAGGCGTTGATGGCATCCAGCCGATGGATCAGGCCCTGTTCCGTCAGAAAATCCAGCGCCCGGTAGACCGTGGGGGGCGCGGCGCCGGGTTGGGCGGCCCGCAGTGCATCGAGCAATTCGTAGGCCTTGAGGCTGCCGTGGTGACGCAGCAATGTTTCCAGCACCAGGCGCCGCAGGGGCGTCAGCCGCGAGCCGCGCCGGGCGCAGAGCCGTTCCGCCGTGTCCAGGCGAGCGGCGATTTCTGCATGCGAGTGGGAGTGGACCTTCGTGGGCATGATAGTTATGTTATAACATAACAATCACAGGCGATGCAGATCGCGGATCATCATGTCCTTTTCTTCTCTGTTTTCCAGACCGGGCCGCTATCGCGGCTCTTCCCTGCTGCTGTCGGCTGGCCAGCGCATGCGCCGCGCCGCACTGGCCGTGGCGTTCCTGTGGCTGCTGACCGGTTGGGCGCTCCAATGGTGGTGAGTCCGGCGCCCGCCATCGAATTGCAGCAGGTCTGGCTGGGCTGGCGTGACCGGGTCGCGGTGCGTGACGCCAGCGGCGCGTTCCCACAGGGGTCGATGACGGCGGTGGTCGGGCCCAATGGGGCCGGGAAGTCCACGTTGATCAAGGCCATGGCGGGCCGCCTGAGCCCCATCCGGGGGCGCATCCGGATCGCCCCGGAGTTCGCGGACGACCTCGCCTGCCTGCCGCAGTCCGCCGAGCTGGATCTTGGTTTTCCCATCAGCACGTTCGATCTGGTGGCCATGGGGGCCTGGCATCGGCTGGGCGCCTGGCGCGGCCTGGACGATGCGGGGCGGGACGCTGTCGAGGCCGCCCTGCGTGCCGTGGGCCTGGCCGGTCTGGGCCGCCAGCCCGTGGACACGCTGTCCGGCGGCCAGCGGCAGCGCGCGCTGTTCGCGCGCCTGATGCTGCGCGACGCGCGGGTGATCCTGCTGGACGAGCCCTTCGCCGCCGTGGACCGGGCCACGACCGAGGATCTGCTGGCCTTGTTGCACCATTGGCATGGCGAGGGGCGCACCTTGATCGCCGTGCTGCATGATCTGGACATGGTGCGCGCCTATTTTCCGCAGACCCTGCTGCTGGCGGGGCAGGTCGTGGGCTGGGGCGACAGCGGCCAGGTGTTGTGCGCGTCCAATCTGCATCTGGCCCGCCACCTGTGCGCCGGGGGAGCCGCCTGATGGATCTCTGGAGCCTGCTGGCGCAGCCCTTCATCGAGTATGGCTTCATGCGCCGCGCCCTGGCGGGCGCCCTGGCGCTGGCCTTCGCCGCCGGGCCGCTGGGGGTGTTCCTGGTGCTGCGCCGCCTCAGCCTGATGGGCGACGCCATGGCCCACGCCATTCTGCCGGGGGTGGCGGTCGGCTTCCTGACGGCGGGGCTCTCCATGACGGCCATGACGCTCGGCGGGTTGGTCACCGGCGTGGCGGTGGCCGTGCTGGCCGGTCTGGTGTCGCGGATGACGCCCCTGCGCGAGGACGCCAGCTTTGCGGCCTTCTACCTGGTGTCCCTCGGCCTGGGTGTGCTGCTGGTGTCCCTTAGGGGCACCAACATGGATCTGATCCACGTGCTGTTCGGCACGGTCCTGGGCTTGAGCGATGCGGCCCTGATCCTGGTCACGATCGTCAGCAGTGCGACGCTGCTGTCCCTGGCCGCCCTGCTGCGCGTGCTGGCGGTGGAATGTCTCGATCCGGGTTTCCTGCGCGCCGAGGGTCGCGCGGGCGCCTGGGCGCACATCGGTTTCCTGCTGCTGCTGGTGCTGAACCTGGTGGCGGGTTTCCAGGTGCTGGGGACCCTGATGGTAGTGGGCATCATGATGCTGCCCGCGACGGCCGCCCGGTTCTGGGCGCGCCCGGTGGGCGCCCAGATGGTGCTGGCCGCCGCGTTGGGCGCCCTGGCGTCCTATGCGGGCCTGCTGGTGTCCTATTACGCGGACGTGCCTGCCTCGCCGGCCATCATCCTGGCGGCGGGCGTGATCCATTTCGTGTCGGTCGCGCTCGGGCCGCATGGCGGCATCCTGCTGGCCCGGCGCGAAGCACGGGCGCGCCGCGCCCGGTTATTGCAATCCATGAAGGAAGGAAACTCATGAAGCATCATCGACTTGGCGCATGGCTGGCGGGGGCCGCGTGCGCCCTGCTGAGCGTGGCGGCGGGCGCGCAGGCGGTCCGGGACGGAGGCGCGGCGGACGACCCGCGCCTGCCCGTGGTGGCCTCATTCTCGATCCTGGGCGACATCGTGCGCGAGGTGGGCGGGGACGATGTCCGGCTGGACGTGCTCGTCGGGCCGATGCGCGACGCCCATACCTTCGAACCGACGCCAAAGGACGCGCGCGCCCTGGGCCGGGCCCGGGTGCTGGTGGTCAACGGACTGGGGTTCGAGTCCTGGATGCATCGCCTGGTCGAGGCGGCCGGTTTCAAGGGGCGCACGATCGAGGCCTCGCGGGGCGTGAAGCCCCGGCACCTGGGCGACGGCGACGAGGCGCACGGGGACGCGGACGCGCATGCGGACGACGGACATGACGACCACGGACATGGCCACGCGGGCCACGATCACGGCCATGGCGGCGTCGATCCCCATGCCTGGCAGGATCTGGCCAACGGCGCGATCTATGCGCGCAACATTGCCCGCGGGCTGTCCGAAGCCGACCCGGCCCATGCTTCCGCCTACCAGGCGCGGGCGGAAGCCTACGTGCGCAAGCTGCGCCAGGCCGACGCCGAATGGCGCCGGCAGCTGGATGCCATCCCCGCCGACCGACGCGTGCTGGCGACTTCGCACGATGCCTTCGGCTATTTCGGCGCGGCCTACGGGATCGAAGTGCTGTCGGTGGTCGGCCTGTCCAGCGAGGCGGAGCCTTCGGCGCGCGCCATGGCGGACCTGGTGGCGCGGATCCGCTCTCACCACATCCGTGCGATCTTCCTGGAGCAGGGCGGCAACGCGCGCGCCCTGCGGCAGGTCGCGGCCGAGACCGGCGTGAGGCCGGGCGGCGCCCTGTACGCGGACACGCTGGACCAGCCGGGTCACGAGGCCTCGACCTACCTGGGCATGTTCCGCTGGAACACGACGCAATTGCTGCGGGCTTTCGAGGCGCAATAGCGCGAACCGGCGCGGATCAGTCCCCGGTCTTGCGCCGCGCCCGGGGATGGGCCTGGTCGTAGCTTGCGGCCAGGTGCTGGAAATCCAGCCGGGTGTAGATCTGCGTCGTGGAGATATTGGCGTGTCCCAGCAGTTCCTGGACGGCGCGCAGGTCCTGGGCGGATTGCAGCAGGTGGCTGGCGAAGCTGTGCCGCAGGTTGTGAGGATGCACGTGCAGCGGCAGGCCGACGCGCTGCGCCAGGGCCTGCAGACGCAACTGCACGACGCGCGGGCCGATGCGCTGGCCGCGCTCGCCCAGGAACAGCGCGGCCCGGGCGTCCTCGTCGGACCGGGCGCCCAGCAGCCCTTCACGGACTTCCAGCCAGGCTTTCAGTGCGGTGAGCGCCTGGCGGCCCAGTGGCACGATGCGGGTCTTGCCGCCCTTGCCCCGGACGACCGCTTCGCCTTCGTCGGCCTGGATCCAGCTGTGCGAGACATGGCCGGGCGAGCGTATCGGGCGCCAGTCCAGGCCGACCAGTTCCGACAGCCGCAGGCCGCCGGAATACAGGATCTCGAACATGGCCATGTCACGCCGTTCGACGGGTGTTTCGGCGGGCGGGAGGTGGCTGCGGTCCAGCAAGGCCTGGGCCTGATCGACGGACAGGGCCTTGGGCAGACTGTGCGGGATACGGGGCGCGCGCACGCCGTGGGCGGGGTTGCGCGTCAGTCCGGCGGCAGGTGCGCGCCATTCGTAATAGCCGCGCCAGGCGGCCAGGGCGCGCGCCAGGCTGCGGGGCTGCAGTCCGGCAGCGTGCAGCCGCCCCAGGGCGTGGCGGATCTGGGCCTCGCCCAGCGTGTCCAGCGGCTGGCCGGGGAAGCACTGCCGCAGCGCCCGCAGGTCGCGGCGGTAGGCGGCGATCGTATGACCGGAATAGCGTTGCTGCGCTCCGAGCTCCGACAGCCAGGCCTCGGCGAGGGCGACGTCCGTCGCGGCGTCGGCCGGCGCGTCCGGAGGCGGTGGCGTCGGGTGCGGATGCCGGGCTCCGGGTCGCGCGTTCATGGCCTGGTCCGCGCGGACGGCCTCAGGCCGCTTCGGGCGCCGGGCGGGCCAGCCGCCCCAGGGCCGCGCCCGCCAGGGAGGCGATCAGCGACAGGAAGGCCGTGCCCATGTCCGGCGTGAACCGCCCGGCATCGTCCGATCCCAGGACCAGCAGCCCGACCGCCGTGGCGCCGTTCAGCGTGCGCAGGGGCAGGATCGCCAGCGAAGCGGGTTCGGATGCCAGCCAGCGGGCGGGTTCCTGATCCTTGCGAGGGCCGCAATAGGGCTGCGCCAGGCTGTCGGCGTAGGCGCGGATGTCGGCGTCGACGTCCTGGGCGAATTCGCTGTCCTCCAGCGCGGGCAGGTCCCAGACCCGCAGCGCGATGGCGCTCAGATCGAACTGGTCCGACAGGCTGCGGATGATGTGGGCCGGAATGCGTTCGGCGTCGGGCTCGGCCAGCATGCGCGCGCACCATTGCATGAGCGCCTGGTTGATGCGTTCGTTGCCGCCGGCGGTGTGCAGCAGTTGCATCAGCCGATGTTCGTGTTCCTTGACGCGCGCACGCAGCGTCAGGATCTGTCGCTCCCCCAGCGAGATCGCGCGGGCCTGGTGGGGGTGGGGTACGTTCAGCGAGGCGAAGACGTCGGCGTGCGCCTCGAAGAAATCGGGGTTGCGGCTGAGATAGTCCGCCACGTCCCGGGCGGTGAAGGCATCCTGCGTCATGTGGGTTTTCCGTCAGTCAAGGGTCGCGGTCAGGGCGTCGATGTCGATCCTGCCATGAAAAACCGTGGTTGCCGGACCCTGCATGCGCAGGGCCTGGCCGTCCCATTCGATCCGCAGCATGCCGCCGCGCGTATCGACGCGCACCGGGCTGTCCAGCAGGCCGCGCCGGATGCCGGCGACGGCGGCGGCGCAGGCGCCGGTCCCGCATGCCAGTGTTTCGCCGGCCCCGCGCTCGTAGACCCGCAGCCGGATGTGGTGGCGGTCGATCACCTGCATGAAGCCGGCGTTGACGCGATGGGCGAAGCGGCGATGGGATTCGATGGCCGGCCCGATGCGGTCCACGGGGTGGGTGGCCACGTCATCGACCTGGACGACGGCGTGCGGGTTGGAGATCGCCACCAGTGAACACCAGGCCTCGCCGGTTTCCGGCGGGATGTCCAGCCGGTAAAGCGTGTCCTGGCCGCAGGCGCGGGTGTCCAGGCCGGCGGGGTCGAATGCGACGGCCTCGGGCGTGAAGGCGGTGCGGCCCATGTCCACGCTGACCCGGCCATCGTCGGCCTCGTGCAGCACGATCAGTCCGGTGGCGATTTCGGCGCGCAGCGGGTTGCGCCGCGACAGACCCTGTTCGTGCACGAAGCGCACGAAGCAGCGCGCTCCGTTGCCGCAGTGCTCGACCTCGCCGCCGTCGGCGTTGAAGATTCGGTAGCGGAAGTCCGCGTCCGGGTGCAGGGGTTCTTCGACCAGAAGGATCTGATCGGCGCCGATGCCGAAATGGCGGTCTGCCAGGGCCCGGGCGCGTGCCGGCGTCAGGTCGATGGACTGGCGCACGCCGTCCAGGACGACGAAATCGTTGCCCGCGCCGTGCATTTTGGTGAAGTTCCAGATCATCGATGCATTATCCCGCAAAAGCGGCGTTCGGGCGCTCCGGCCGCGCGTTCCGCGTCAGTAGAATCCGGACTCGCCCTCCGGCCTTGTCTTGAAACGCCGGTGCACCCAGTAGTATTGAGCCGGGTCGCGGCGGACCTCGGTCTCGATCAGTGTGTTCAGGCGGGCGGTGGCGGCCTCGGGGCCATCATCGCCGGGGAAGTTTTCCACGGGCGGGCCGACGTCCACCCGGTAGCGGCCCGTGTCCGGGTCCAGGCGGCTGATGACCGGCACCACCACGGCGTCCCAGGATGCGGCGATCTGCGCGGCCGACAGCAGGGTGGCGGCGGGCACGCCGAAGAAGGGGACGAAGGCGCTGCCCTGGCGGCCGAAATCCATGTCCGGCAGGTAGTACACGGGGATGCCCTTGCGCAGATGCCTGATCAGGCCGCGCACGCCATCGTGGCGGCTGACCAGATGGACCTGGTTGAAGCGCCCGCGTCCCAGCCGCACGATCTCGTCCACATCGGCATCGCTCTGGCGCGTGTACAGCGTGGCCGATTCTTTCAGGAACAGGGTCAGGCGTGTGGCGGCGGCGTCCAGGGCGATGAAGTGCGGCGCGAACATCAGGATGCGGCGGCCCTGGTCCAGCAGCGCCTGCAGATGGTGTTCGCCGCGCAGTTCCACCGTGTCCGTGATGCGTTCGGGCGTGCCGAACCAGCACAGGCCCCGGTCCACGAAGGACTGGGCCAACAGGCGGAAATGGCGGCGCGCCAGGGCGTCCCGGTCGGACGGGGACAGATCGGGAAAGCAGCGTTCCAGGTTCACCCTGACGATGTGGGCGCGTGAGCGCAGCAGACGCGGCGTCAGCCACCCCAGGACACGCCCCCAGCGCAGCCGCGTGCGGGTGGAGCAGCGGCCGAAATGGCCCAGGACGGCGCGCAGCAGGGGTTTCTTATCGAAGGCCATGGTCGGGAAATCGGGAAAGGGAGGCGGCACCCGTTCGTTCAGCCCGGTTCATGGGGCGCCGGCGCGGGTTCGTCGGGACGGGGAGGGGGCGGGGCGTCGCCCGGTTCCTTGTAGCGGTTGTAGCTCCACAGATATTGCTCCGGGAAACGCCTGATCAGGGTTTCCATCGCCTGGTTGATGGCGGCGGCCAGGGCCTCCGGTGTGCCGGGCAGCGGCTCGGGCAGACGCAGGTAATGGATGCGCCAGCCGCGCCCGCCCGGCAGGCGTTCGCCGGCGGTCAGGATCACGGCCACGCCCGTCTGCAGGGCCAGGCGCGCGGCCAGGGTCATGGTCAGGGCATGGCGGCCGAAGAAAGGCAGCCACACGCCGTCGCCCTCGCGCGGCACCTGGTCGGGCAGCATGCCCACGGCTTCGCCGCGCTTGAGGGCGCGCACGAATTCGCGCACCCCGTTGCGGTTGGCCGGCACGGCGCGCAGGTTGCGCATGTCGCGCGCGGATTCGACGATGGGGTCCAGCAGCGGGCTGCGCGAAGGGCGGAACATCACCGTCAGCGGCCCGTATTGCGTCAGGTGGCGGGCGGTGATCTCGAAGCAGCCCAGATGGGGCGTCAGATACAGCACGCCCCGGCCCTCGGCCAGGGCCTCGCGCACCACGGATTCCTGGTCGCTGTGCGTGCTCGCCAGACACTGCGGGGTGCGCCACCAGACTTTGGGAATCTCCAGGATCATGGCGCCGGATTCGGCGGCCGCGCGGCGCGCGAAGGCCGGATCCGTATAGCCGGCCTGCGCGGCGTTGGCCCGCAGGCGGCGTCGGTAGCGGCCCGGAAACAGGTAGATGGCCGTGCCGAGCAGACGGCCGATGGCCTGAAGCCAGGACAGGGGCAGCGCGGCCAGCAGGCGGACGAGGAACAGCGGCATTGAGGATCGGGCGGGCGGTCGGCCCCGGCGTGGCGCGCGGTCCGTGCGGATGCGCACATCGTGCAAACACCACACCGGGGCATAAGCTTTCTTTGGGACAGCCGCCATTTTCGCTTAAAATGAACGGGATCGCTGAGTTAACCGACAACTTGCGGAGCGATCACCCGGCGGTCTGATCCGTCCGGGCCTATTTCCGCTAAAGCGTCGCGCCCCGATATCCTGAAGAGGTGCAACGCGTTTCGTTCAACCTCTCGCCGGCGGACCCGGCGTTTTTACAGGACGCATCGCTGTGGCAAACAACGATTTTCTCTTTACTTCCGAATCCGTCTCCGAAGGCCACCCCGACAAGGTCGCCGACCAGATCTCCGACGCCATCCTCGACGCCTTGCTCGAGCAGGATCCGAATTCCCGCGTCGCCGCCGAAACCCTCTGCAACACCGGCCTGGTCGTGCTGGCGGGAGAAATCACCTCGCGCGCCAACGTCGATTACATCCAGGTCGCTCGCGACACGATCCGTCGCATCGGCTACGACAACACCGAGTACGGCATCGACTACAAGGGTTGCGCGGTGCTGGTCGCCTATGACAAGCAATCTCCCGACATCGCCCAGGGCGTGGACCGCACACCGGAGGAAATCCTCAACCAGGGCGCGGGCGACCAGGGACTGATGTTCGGCTACGCCTGCGACGAAACCCCCGATCTGATGCCCGCGCCGATCTGGTATTCGCACCGCATCGTGCAGCGCCAGGCCGAATTGCGCAAGGACGGCCGCCTGCCCTGGCTGCGNNACCATCCCGACATCTCGCAGGCCGACATCCGCGACGCCGCCATCGAGCACATCATCCGCCCGGTCTTCGCCGATGGCCTGCTGACGGACAAGACCCGGTTCCTGATCAATCCCACCGGGAAGTTCGTCATCGGCGGCCCGCAGG
>DISE01000084.1 GCA_002421865.1 Castellaniella sp. UBA6218 | reverse complement strand
TCACACGGCGCACGGCCGGCGGGAAGGCAAAAAACGGAATCACCCGGTCCCAGGCATTGCGCCATGCCGCGCTGACGGTCGGGAATTTCTGCCCCCAGGGACCGTCTGCAAAGGCCTCAAGTTCGGCCTGAGCAGCTTCGGCGCTGACGGCGGTATAGATCGGTCGGATCGTAAGCTCCCCCGTCAAGTAGACAGCGGCTGATAGAGTTTCGGAGCAAGGGTTAGCCGGGGCATAAACTGCACCGGCGGGACGCCGCCCAACGAGTCATGTGGGCGGTATTCGTTGTAATCGATCAGCCATTGCTCGGTGATCGTCTGCACCTGCTGCAGATTGGCGAACAGGTGCGCATCGAGCACCTCAGTGCGATACGTCTTGTTGAAGCGCTCGATGAACGCATTCTGATTCGGTTTGCCTGGCTGGATATAACGCACAGCGATGCCTCGGGCCGCAGCCCATTCGGTGAACGCCAGCGAGACCATCTCCGGCCCATTGTCCAGCCGTATGGCCTCAGGAGCCCCATAGCAATTGATCAGGCTGTTGAGCACGCGGATCAAGCGTGCCGAAGGGATGGATGTGCCAACCTCGATAGCCAGGCATTCCCGGTTGGCCTCGTCGATCACGTTCAACGTCCGGAAGCGTCGGCCACAATACAAGGCATCGTGCATGAAGTCCAATGCCCAGCAGCGGTTTGGCTCCAGGGAATGGTCCAGCGACTGACGAGGCCGGTCAGTCAGCCGTTTCTTGCAGCGTCGAGGCAAATTCAATCCCATCTCGCAGTACACCCGGTGAACCCGTTTTTTGTTCCAGCAACGACCATCGAGCCGCAGCCGCGTGAAGCACTTCCAGAACCCCCAGCGACCATGCCGGGTCACGATCGCATTGAGCGCATCAATGACCTCGGCATCGCGTTGCTGCGCCGGAGTTGGCCTCTTGTAATACGCCGCCCGCGATAGGCCAGCAATCTGACAGGCACGTGTGATCGAGAGCTTCGATTCCACCAACTGCTCGACGACCTCGCGCCTGGCTGTCGGCGTCAGGATTTTCGGTTCAACACATCCTTGATGGCTGAGTTCTCCAGCGCCAGATCCGCATACATGCGTTTGAGCTTGGCGTTTTCCGCCTCAAGCTCACGCAGGCGCTGCAGCTCAGACACCTGCACGCCCGAGTACTTGCTCTTCCACTGGTAGTACGTGGCGTTGCTGATGCTGTGCTTGCGGCACAACTCGGCGACCGGGATTCCGGCTTCGCCTTCTTTGAGCACCGCAACGATCTGGCTTTCGGTAAATCTGCTTTTCTTCAAGGGAGTCTCCGATTGAAAGGAGGCTCCGAAATTCTACTGGCTGATGTCTACTCTGAGGGGGAGCTTACGGTCCCATAAAACACCTCCATGATTAAGGGTGTTGCGACGACCGGTTGAATACACCCAGTACGGTAGCGATGCTTGGCGACGTTTCTGCAAGGCCAATCATCTGGAGCCGAGTATGAGCAGGCGAGGGAACTGCTGGGATAACGCCGTGGCGGAGTCCTTCTTCAGCAGTTTGAAGAAGGAGCGCATCAAGAAGCGCATCTATTCCGACAGGGAAACCGCCGCGCTGGATCTGGCCGAATACATCGATAGTTTCTACAATCCAGTACGACGGCATAGTCATCTCGGCGGTGTCAGTCCGAACGAGTTTGAAGCTGTTCATCGCAAGCGGAAATCAGGTGTCTACTGAATCCTGGTAACTCCACAAACCGCACTGAGCCCCAGTAAAAACGGAACTTCCGAGGCCATCTTTCGCTTTAACGTCTGATCAGCTCCTGATGCAGCGTGCAAGTTCCAGCGACGCTTGTTTGCGCAGTGAAAATTGTCCAACAGCGCGTTGGACATTCCGTATTCCTGTTCAAGCCGTGATGTGAATAGGGCAATGGAGCCGCATAAATGAGGTATTCACGATGAAAATACCCCATTTCAGCCCGATGCCTTCCCAGCATGTGAGCGGCGAATAATCCCCTAATCACCGCACTTGATGCGGTGAATCCCTTGCCCTCGCACCCAATCCGCCCCATAATCACCGCATGAATAGCGGTGATTACCTCTACATCTGGCAAGCTTCCGACTGGCCGGACTGGCGCTACGATCTGGCGGCGCTGGCCGAGCCCCTGTCGCGGGTCAGCCGCGCGCAAGGCTTGCTGCTGGGGCGCCTCGCTGACGTCGGCCTGGGCCTGCGTGACGAGGCCAGCCTGGCCGCGCTGACGGACGACGTGCTCAAGACCAGCGAGATCGAAGGTGAACATTTGAACGCCGCTTCGGTGCGCTCGTCGCTTGCGCGCCGTCTCGGGGTGGATATCGGCGCGCTGACCCCGGCCGATCGGCATGTGGAAGGTGTCGTGGAGATGGTGCTCGACGCCACGGCCCGCTGCGCCGAACCGTTGACGTCCGAACGCCTGTTCGGATGGCATGCCGCGCTGTTTCCGTCAGGATATTCAGGCGTGAGCCGGATCGTCACCGGTGCCTGGCGGGATGATGCGCATGGGCCGATGCAGGTGGTGTCCGGTCCGGTGGGCCGCCAGAAAGTGCACTATGAGGCCCCTCCCGCCGCGCGCCTGCCGGCGGAACTCGCGCGCTTTCTGGGCTGGGTGAATGCGCCCGATGCGGCGCCGGCACTGATCCGGGCCGGGCTCGGTCACCTGTGGTTCGTCACGCTGCATCCTTTCGAGGACGGCAATGGGCGTGTGGCCCGGGCCATCGGCGACCTGCTGCTGGCCCGGGCCGATGGCAGTCCGCAGCGCTTCTATAGCCTGTCGGCGCAGATTCGGCGCGAACGCAAGGCGTATTACGACATCCTGGAGTGCACGCAAAAAGGGACGCTGGATGTGACCGGGTGGCTGCTGTGGTTCCTGCGGATGCTGGACGAGGCAGTGGGTCATGCGCATCGGTCGCTGGATGCCGTACTGGACAAGGCGAGATTCTGGCAGCGCGTGTCGGGCGCCTCGCTGAATGCCCGACAGGTGCGGGTGCTGAATCGCCTGCTCGATGGCTTCGAGGGCAAGTTGACCAGCGGAAAATGGGTGGCGCTCGCCAAGTGCTCGCCGGACACCGCGCTACGGGACATCAACGAACTGGTCACGATGGGCGTATTGCAGCGCTCGGAAGCAGGCGGGCGCAGCACCAGCTACGCATTGTCCGGAATCCGTGAACGAGCGTGAGGCGCGGCCCTCATCCCGCCACCTGTTAAGCTAACGCCTGCGGACCCGTTGGGCCCACGTGAACGTTTCCGGCCCTTTTCCCATGCCCGCCTTTCCATCCCCCGACGCCGACGGCCATTACCGCCTGACCATCCCCCTGTTGCTGACCGTGGCGCTGGTGGGGGTGTTCGCCTTCATCCAGGTGTATTCGGTGCAGTCGATCCTGCCCGAACTGCAGCGCGACCTGAACGCGACCGTGGTCGAGATCGGCAATGCCGTGGGGATGACGGTGCTGGCGGTGGCGCTGATCTCGCCCTTCATCGGCATGCTGTCCGACGCCCTGGGGCGCAAATGGCTGATCACGGTGTCCGTGTTCGCGCTGGCCGTGCCCACCGCGCTGATGACGCAGGTGCAGTCTGTGCACGGCCTGCTGGTGCTGCGCTTTCTGCAGGGGCTGGCCGTGCCGGGCGTGTCGGTGGTGGCGATCGCCTACATCGGCGAGGAATTCCGCGGTGCCGCGATGGTTCGGCTGGTCACCGGGTACGTCACCGGCTCGGTGCTGGGCGGTTTCCTGGGCCGCTTCCTGATGGGGCACCTGACCGAGGTCATGGCCTGGCGCACGGCCTTCGGGGCGATGGCCGTGATCAATCTGGTGGGGGCCTGGCTGGTGTGGCGCGGCCTGCCGCCGTCGCGCCATTTCGTGGCCAATCGCCGGATCTCCGACAATCTGGCGACGCTGGGCCAGTTGTTGCGCAACCCCGCGTTGCAGGTGGCGTGTTCGCTGGGTTTCACGGTGCTGTTCGCCTTGGTGGGGCTGTTCACCTTTGTCAACCTGCACCTGGCGGCTGAGCCCTATCGTTTCAGTTCGGGCGATCTGGCCAATATTTTCACGGTCTACCTGCTGGGAGTGCTGGTGACGCCGCTGGCGGGTCAGGTGATCCCGCGCATCGGCTCGCGGCGCACGGTGCTGACGGCGGTGGCCTTGTCCGCGCTGGGCGTGCTGGGATCGCTGGCGGCGCCGGTCTGGGCCATCGTGATGGCGCTGGCCGTGACGGCCTGCGGGGTGTTCGTGACGCAGTCGGCCACGATGAGCTTCATCGCCCACCGGGTCACCCACGGCCGTTCGCTGGCCAGCGGCCTGTACTACGGGGCGTATTATTGCGGCGGTTTCGCGGGTGCCTGGGCCTGCGGCATTGCCTATACGCTGGGCGGCTGGCCCGGCACCGTGGCCACGCTGTGCGCCGTGCAGGTGCTGGGATGGCTGATCGCCTGGCGTTTCATGCCCGGGATTGCGCGGCCCCTGGGGACAGGCGGGCCGGCACGTCCTGAATGATCCCTGTGCGTCCGCCCCCAAAGACCCGATGAACCCGCCCGACCTGCCCGCCGACCTGCTCGATTTTCTGCCATGTCCCACGCCCGGTGCCTGGGTACGGGCCGCGCTGGCGCGCCAGGATGTGCTGTTGCTCGACCACCGCAATTGCGAATTGAAGGCGGCCGCCACGGCGATGAGCCTGATCGCGCGCTATGGCCAGGACGCCGAGCTGTCCGCCGCCCTGTCGAAGCTGGCCCGCGAGGAACTGGTGCATCACGAGCAGGTGCTGCGCATCCTGAAGCGGCGCGGCATCGCCTTGCGGCCGCTGACCGCCAGCCGCTATGCATCGGGTTTGCGGGCGGCGGTGCGCACCCATGAGCCGGCGAAGCTCGTCGATACGCTGATCGTCGGGGCCTTCATCGAGGCCCGCTCCTGCGAGCGCTTCGCCGCGCTGGTGCCGCACCTGGACGAGGAACTGGCTCCGTTCTATGCCGGGCTGCTGCAATCGGAAAGCCGCCACTACCAGGGCTATCTGCGCTTCGCGCGGCGTTTCGGCGAGGCGCGCGACGTGGAGCGCTCGGTGCTCCGGATCCGCGAGGCGGAGCGGGAACTGATCGAATCGCCGGACGCGGAATTCCGCTTTCACAGCGGCTGTCCGGCCGGCGGCGCGGCGACCTGATCGTGTGCCGTCCGGGCCCGGCCCGGACCGGAGCGGCACGTCGCCCCGGCTACATCCCCGAACTGCCGACCTTGGCTGCCAGGCCCAGCAGCACCACGCCGATGGCGCGGTCGAACCAGCGCAGGCGGGTGCGCAGCCATTGCAGCATGCGCGGGGCCGAGAACAGCGTGGCCACCAGGGCGAACCACAGCATGGATTCGGCCACCAGCAGAGTCCAGACGACGGCCAGGTGCGCACCGCCCAGGTCGGGGGTGACCGCCTGGGACAGGATGGAGCCGAAATACAGCATGGCCTTGGGGTTGAGCAGGTTGGTGAAGAACCCTGTCACGTAGGCGCGCCGCCCGCCCAGGGCGGCCGAGCCCGACTCGGGCATGTGGCCCTTGGACCGCAGGCACTGGATGCCCAGCCACATCAGGTAGAGCGCGCCGGCGATGGACAGGGCGCGCGACAGGCCGGGCAGGGCGGCCAGCACCAGGGTCAGGCCCAGCAGGCTGACCAGGGTGTAGACGCCGATGGCGCTGGCGACGCCGGCCGCCGCCCAGAGGCCGGCGCGCCGGCCCGACACGATGGACAGGCGGGTGACGACGGCGAAGTCGGGGCCGGGCGACACCAGCGCCACGGCATGGATGGTCAGGATGAGCAGCAGGGTATGCGTGAACATGGTCAGTGAAGGTTTTTGGTGTAGACGAATTTCGGCATGCTCCAGCCGAAGCGCAGGGCCAGCAGCCGCAACGCCAGGCCGATCGCCAGTGCGCCGCCCGTGACGGCCTCCTGGCGCAGGTCGAGCGTCAGGCCGCCGACATACAGGGCGCCCGCGACGATGGACACCGTGGCGTAGAGTTCGGCGCGGAACAGCAGCGGGACTTCGTTGCACAGCACGTCGCGCAGCACGCCGCCCACGCAGCCGGTGATCATGCCCGAGACGATGGCGATGCCCCAGGGCAGGCCCAGGCCCAGCGCGATGTCGCAGCCGATCACGGTGAAGACCACCAGGCCGACGGCGTCCAGGAACAGGAACAGGTGCCGCAGCGAATGGATGAACCGGGCCAGCGCGATGGTGACCAGGGCAGCGCCGCCGGTGATCAGCAGATAGGACGGGTGGGCGACCCAGGACAGGGGGTGGTGATTCAGCAGCAGGTCGCGCACCGAGCCGCCGCCCAGCGCAGTGATGCAGCCCAGCAGGCACACGCCCAGCCAGTCCATTTCCCGCCGCCCGGCGGCAAGCGCGGCTGTCATGGCCTCGGCGGCGATGGCGACGAGAAACAGGGCGTGCAGAAGTTCGTTGGTGATCGGGCTGCTGGACAAGGAAAGGCTCCGGGACGGCGATCCGGCAAGCGTATCGTTCCCGGCCGCGCCGCGCAACGTGTCCGTCCGGCGGTTCTTGCTCCCCGCATGCGGCGGCATTAAAATCCCGTCGTCTTCATTTTCCGGAGTTCCTCCTGTGGACTTACCCAGTTGTCGATCCCTGATCGGCTGCCCGCAGGCAAGGTAACCGCGAGTCTTCTCGCCGCCTTGCCCGCAGGGCAGGGCGGCAGCCCGGACGGCGTTTCTCCGCCTCCGGTCTTCCATCCCTGAATCCGCATCGCCCCCCGCAGGGGCGCCCTGTCGCCGTGGGCCCGTCCGCGGCGGCGGACGTTCCGCGGGGAAATCGCCCTGGATGCCCGCATCCGGGCGACCGGCGCGCGCGTCCGTCCCGCCCATTTCTTCAATGTCTCGAACTTCGAAACCCGAAACCATGAACCCAGACCCACAGCCTCGCAAGCCACCCTCCTGACCCTTCCAGGATGGTGGCGACCAGGAGAACAAGAATGCGCATCACCATCCTGAAAAACCTCTTCGCGAACTTTCTGCAGGTCCGCCGCATGACCCGGCATTTCGGCCGGCGCGTCATGCTCGATTCCGTCCTGCGCACGGGCGTCGGCCGCGAAGCGCCGGACACACTGTCCCGGAACCTGGCAGCCGCGGCTCTGGACGACCGGGACGCCCTGCTCGCCCGGCTCGGCAGCCATATCGACGGCCTGACTGAACGGCAGGCCGAGACGATCCGCGCGCGGGTCGGCCTCAACGAAGTGGGCCACGAAAAACCGATGCCCTGGTGGCGGCATCTGTGGCATTGCTACCGCAATCCCTTCAACCTGCTGCTGACCCTGCTGACTGCGATCTCCTGGTGGACCGATGACCTGGAAGCCGTGACCGTGATCGGGACGATGGTGGCGCTTTCCACTGTGTTGCGCTTCTGGCAGGAAGCCCGGTCCAGCCGGGCGGCCGATGCGCTGAAGGCGCTGGTGGGCAACACCGCGACCGTCGTGCGGCGCGCGCCGGCGGCCGACGCCGCGCCCCAGGCCGAAGCGTATTTCAGCGTGCGGCTGGCGGTGGCGCCGCCGCGCGGCGTCGAGGTGCCGGTCCGGATGCTGGTGCCGGGCGATGTGGTGCGGCTGGCGGCGGGGGACATGGTCCCGGCCGATTGCCGGGTGCTGTCGGCCAAGGATCTGTTCGTGGCGCAGGCCGCGATGACGGGCGAATCCCTGCCGGTGGAAAAGTTCGCCGTCCATTCGGACGCGACCGTCCGCAATCCGCTCGAACTGGACGACATCCTGTTCATGGGCACGAACGTGGTGTCCGGCTCGGCGACGGCTGTGGTGCTGGGCACCGGGGACCGGACGTACTTCGGTGCCCTGGCCGGCCGCGTCCAGGCCGTGGACCGGGGGCCGACCGCGTTCCAGGCGGGCGTGAACCGGGTGAGCTGGCTGCTGATCCGTTTCATGCTGGTGATGGCGCCGCTGGTGCTGCTCATCAATGGCTACACTAAAGGCGACTGGGGCGAGGCGCTGCTGTTCGCGCTGTCCATCGCGGTGGGCCTGACGCCCGAGATGCTGCCCATGATCGCCACTTCCACCCTGGCGAAGGGGGCGGTCGCGCTCTCGCGCCGCAAGGTCGTGGTCAAGCGCCTGGACGCGATCCAGAACCTCGGCGCCATGGATGTGCTGTGCACCGACAAGACCGGTACGCTCACGGAGGACCGGATCGTCCTGGAGCGGCATGCGGACGCCTGGGGCGAGACTTCGGACCGGGTGCTGGAGCTGGCCTGGCTGAACAGCCGCCACCAGACCGGGCTGAGGAACCTGCTGGACGAGGCCGTCCTGGCGCGGGCGGGATCGGGCGGACCGCCCGGTCTGGCCGCGGCCTATGCCAAGGTCGACGAGATTCCCTTCGACTTCGAGCGCCGCCGCATGTCGGTGGTGGTGGCCGGCGCCGACGGCCGGCACCTGCTGGTCACCAAGGGGGCGGTGGAGGAAGTCCTGCGGGTCTGCGACCGGGTGCTGCGCGATGGCGAGGAGGCGCCGCTGACGCCCGGGCGGCTGGCGCGTGTCCGCGCGGTGGCCTCCGCGCTGAACGATGAGGGCCTGCGCGTGGTCGCCGTGGCGTACCGGGAGCCCGAGCCCGTGCGCGGCGCCTACGGCGTGGCCGATGAGCGGGGGCTGGTCCTGGCGGGCACCATCGCCTTCCTGGATCCGCCGAAGGCATCCACGCCCGAAGCCCTGGCGGCCCTGGCCGCGCACGGCGTGGCGGTCAAAGTGCTGACCGGCGACAACGAGCGGGTCGCGGCCAAGGTCTGCCGCGATGTGGGCCTGGCGCCGCGCGGCGTGCTGCTGGGCGGGGATGTGGAAGACATGGATGACGCCGCGCTGGCCGGGGCTGTGGAATCGCACGATGTGTTCGCCCGGCTGACGCCCGCGCACAAGGAGCGCATCGTGCGGCTGCTGAAGGCCGGTGGCCACGTCGTCGGTTTTCTGGGCGACGGCATCAACGACGCGCCCGCGCTGCGCGCGGCCGATGTCGGGATCTCGGTGGACACGGCCGTGGACATCGCCCGCGAGGCCGCCGACGTCATCCTGCTGGAAAAGAGCCTGATGGTCCTGGAGGCGGGCGTGATCGAGGGCCGGCGCACCTTCGCCAACATGCTGAAATACATCAAGATGACGGCCAGTTCGAACTTCGGCAACGTCTTTTCGGTGCTGGTCGCCAGCGCCTTCATTCCTTTCCTGCCGATGCTGCCGATCCACCTGCTGGTGCAGAATCTGTTGTACGACGTTTCACAGGCCGCGATCCCGTTCGACCGCGTGGACGAGGAACAGGTGCGGCGCCCGCAGCGCTGGCAACCCGGGGAGCTCGGCCGCTTCATGCTGTTCTTCGGACCGGTCAGCTCGGTGTTCGACATCCTGACCTTCGCCATGATGTGGTTCGTGTTCGGGGCGGACACGCCGGCGCGGCAGACCTTGTTCCAGTCGGGCTGGTTCGTGGTGGGTCTGCTGACCCAGACGCTGGTCGTGCATATGATCCGCACGGCCAAAGTCCCTTTCGTGCAGAGCCGGGCGGCCTGGCCGCTGCTGGCGATGACGGGGGCCATCATGGCGACGGGCCTGTTCCTGCCGATGGGACCGCTGGCGCAGGGCCTGCGGCTGCAGGCGCTGCCGCCACTGTATTTCGCGCTGCTGCCCCTGATCCTGCTGGGCTACATGGGCCTGATACAGTGGATGAAAGGGTTCTATGTCCGCCGCTGGGGCTGGCAATGAGCGGGCATCCGCGGGGCCGGGCGGTCCGCGGCATCTCTCCACGTCGCCGCTTGCAGGCGGCTCCGATTCGGCAGGCATAGGTCAGTCCGCGGGGACTGACCTATGTCCGGCCTCATCCAAACCGGATGCCCTGCGCCAGCGGCAGTTCGCGGGAATAGTTGATCGTGTTGGTGGCGCGGCGCATGTAGGCTCTCCAGGCGTCGGATCCGGATTCGCGCCCGCCGCCGGTTTCCTTTTCGCCGCCGAAGGCCCCGCCGATCTCCGCCCCCGAGGTGCCGATGTTGACGTTGGCGATGCCGCAGTCCGATCCCGTGGCGCCCAGGAAGGCCTCGGCCTCGCGCAGGTCCGTGGTGAAGATCGCCGAGGACAGGCCCTGCGGGACGTCGTTGTGCAGGGCCAGTGCCTCGTCGAAATCGCGGTAGCGCAGGACGTACAGGATCGGGGCGAAGGTCTCGTGGCGCACGACATCCGTCTGGCCGGGCATTTCGGCCAGGGCGGGGCGGACGTACCAGGCGTCGGGGTGGCGGTCCGCCAGCAGGCGTTCGCCGCCCGTGACCGTGCCGCCCTGGGCGCGGGCCTGGTCCAGCGCCGCCCGCATGGCGTCGTAGGCGGCCTGGTCGATCAGCGGTCCGACCAGCGTGCCGGGGTCCCGCGGGTCACCCACCGGGGCGCTGGCATAGGCGGCCTTCAGCCGCGCCAGCAGGGCGTCGGCGACCGATGCGTGGACGATCAGGCGGCGCGTGGTGGTGCAGCGCTGGCCGGCCGTGCCGATGGCGCCGAACAGGATGGCGCGCGCGGCCATGTCCAGGTCGGCCGATGGCGCCACGATGAGGGCGTTGTTGCCGCCCAGTTCCAGCAGGCAGCGGCCGAAACGCCGTGCCACGCGCGGGCCGACCTCGCGGCCCATGCGCGTCGATCCGGTGGCCGAGACCAGCGCCACCCGGGGATCGTCGACCAGCACCTCGCCCGGCTCGCGGGCGCCCACCAGCACCTGCAGCAGGCCGTCGGGCGCGTCGCCGAAGCGGGCCAGCGCGCGCCGGAACAGGGCCTGGCAGGCGAGGGCTGTCAGCGGTGTCTTTTCCGAGGGTTTCCAGACGACCGGATCGCCGCAGACCAGGGCCAGGGCGGCGTTCCAGGACCAGACCGCCACCGGGAAGTTGAAGGCGGAAATCACGCCCACCACGCCCAGCGGGTGCCAGGTTTCCATCATGCGATGGCCGGGGCGCTCGGATGCGATGGTCAGGCCGTGCAGTTGCCGCGACAGGCCGACGGCGAAATCGCAGATGTCGATCATTTCCTGGACTTCGCCCTCGCCCTCGGCGGCGATCTTGCCAGCCTCCAGGGTCACCAGGCGGCCCAGCGCCTGTTTGTGGGCGCGCAATTCCTCGCCCAGCAGACGCACCAGTTCGCCGCGCCGGGGCGCGGGGACCTGGCGCCAGGCCAGGAAGGCCTGGTGCGCCCGGTCGATCATGCGCCGCGCGTCGTCCGCGCCGTGAGGGCGCAGGTCCGCCAGGATGGCGCCGTCGATGGGTGAGCGCACCGGCAGGCCGCCCGCCTGAAGCGTGCCGGCATCCAGGCCGAAAGCGTGCAGAAGATCCTGGGTGTCCATGATGGGGGCTCCGGGCTGGGCGCGCCGTCCGGGCGGCGCGCCGGGGGTCGATGTCCGGGCCAGGATATCACGCGCATTTCCGATGGGAAAATTTTCTCCTCTAGGGAAAATGCCTAGGGAAATGGGGGGGAATTGCTTCCAGAATAGGCGCCGGACAGCCCTCTCGGTCCAGGGGGCGGGGGAGAGCCTCAGAATGCCGCAGACGCAGTTCGATGTCGTGATCGCCGGGGGCGCCGCCGTCGGCAGCGCCATCGCGTATTTTCTGACGGCGGACAGCGGCTTCGGTGGGTCGGTCGCCGTGATCGAGCCCGATCCCTCCTACCAGCGCTGCGCCACCGCCCTGTCGGCCGCTTCGATCCGCCACCAGTTCTCCACGGAAGAAAACATCCGCATGTCGCGCTTCGGCACGGCGTTTCTGCGCACCTTCGCCGACACACTGGCCGTGGACGGCGTGCGGCCCGACCCGGCCTTTCACGAGGGCGGCTATCTGTTCCTGGCCACGCCCGCCGGCCTGGACGTCCTGCGGGACAATCATGCGCTGCAGCGCCTCGAGGGCGCCGACATCGCCCTGCTGGACACCGCCGCCCTGCGGGCGCGCTTTCCCTGGTTGCGCGTGGACGACCTGGCGGGCGGGTCGCTCGGCCTGAGCGGCGAGGGCTGGCTGGACGCCTATGGCATGCTGCAGGGGCTGCGTCGCAAGGCTGTCTCCCAGGGCGCCGTGTACCTGCCTCGCCGGGTGACAGGCATCGACTGCGCCGGCGCGCGTGTGACGGGGGTGCGCCTGGACGATGGCCTCACGCTGTCGTGCGGCGCGCTGGTCAATGCCGCCGGCGTCGGCGCGCCGGCCCTGGCGCGTCTGGCGGGCATCGAGCTGCCGGTGCAGGCCCGCAAGCGCAGCGTCTTTTACGTGCAGTGTCCCGAGCGCCTGCCGGGGTGCCCGATGGTGATCGACCCCGGCGGGGCCTATTTCCGTCCCGAGGGGCAGGGCTTCATCACCGGCATCGCGCCGCCGCCGGACCAGGACCCGGAATGCTTCGATTTCGAAGTGCAGCACGCGTTGTTCGAGGACGTGCTCTGGCCTCTGCTGGCGCACCGGGTGCCGGCGTTCGAGGCCCTGCGCTGCGTGCGCAGCTGGGCGGGGCACTACGACATGAACCTGGTCGACCAGAACGTGATCCTGGGTCCGCATCCCGATCTGGACAATCTGTATTTCGCCAATGGCTTCAGCGGCCATGGCATGCAGCAGGCGCCGGCCGTCGGCCGGGCGTTGGCCGAACTGATCGCGCATGGCCGCTACTGCACGCTGGATCTTGGCCGGCTGGGCTGGCGTCGCATCCTGGAAGGCCGTCCAATCATTGAAAAGAACGTGGTGTAGAGTGTCCGGACCGGGCGCCCTGCCGAAAAGGATGACGCAGTGAGTATCGAAGCAGTCAAGGAGCGCCAGTCCGCGCTGGCCGAACGCCTGAAGTCCCTGCGCCTGGGGCGCGGCTGGACCCAGGGGCAGGCGGGGGACGCCAGCGGGGTGTCGGTGTCCACCTGGTCGAAGATCGAGAACGGCCTGATGTCCCCGACCTACGATGTGCTGCTGCGCCTGGCTCATGGCCTGGGCGTGGACGTGGCCGAGCTGTTCGTCCCCGCGCGGGAACACATGGGCGCGGGCCGGCGCAGCGTCGAGCGGGCAGGCGAAGGCGAGATCCACGAGACTCCGATGTACCGGCACCGGCTGCTGTGCTCCCAGCTGTCCCACAAGCGCATGATGCCCTTCCACAGCACCATCAAGGCGCGCGATCTGGCGGCGGACGAGGGCTGGAGCCGGCACGAGGGCGAGGAATTCGTCTATGTGCTGGAGGGCGCCGTCGAACTGCACACGGAATACTACCGGTCCGTGGTCCTGAAGGCCGGCGACTGCTTCTACATCGACAGCCGCATGCGCCACCGCCTGGTCAACGCCGGTCCCCGGGACGCCGAGGTGCTGTGGCTCAGCATGGCGCCGTCCGGCGCACCGGCCCAGGCCGCTCCGGGGCCGTGGACAGGATCCGCCGGACAGGTGGAGGGCCGCGATGAATGAGGCGGCGCGGGCGTTGCATGATGCGGCTGGAACCCGCGCCCTGCTGCCGCTCCCGGCCCTGATGCGGGAAATCGTCCGGGCCGCGGATGACATGACGGCGGGGCGCCTGTGCGCGCCGGCGCGGCAGGCCGTGCCGTTTCCCAATGGCGCGGTCATGCTGTCCATGCCGGCCACGGCGGCGGACGTCGGCATCCACAAGCTGGTCAACGTCGCGCCGGGCAACCGCGCGCACGGGCTGCCGACCATCAACGGTGTGGTGTCGGTCTATGACGGTGAAACAGGGCGGCTGCGCCTGTTGCTGGACGGACCGACCGTCACGATGCGGCGTACGGCGGCGGTATCGATGCTGGCCGTGAGCCGGTTGTTGCCCGCCGGCCTCCGTCATGCGGCCGTGTTCGGCACCGGCACCCAGGCGGCGGGCCATGTCCACGCCCTGCTTGAACTGTATCCGCAGGCGCGGGTGGACGTGATCGGCCATGCCCCTGGCAGGGCCGAGGCCTTCGTCCAGTCCTTCGACTCGGGACGGGTCCGGCCGGCACACGGGGTCGACGCGGCCGCGGACCTGGTGATCACGGCGACGACCAGCGCCGTGCCGGTTTACGAACAGCCTGCGCGCGCCGGCCGGCTGGTGATCGGCGTGGGAGCCTATCGGCATGATCTGGCCGAGATCGGCGCGCGGACCCTGGCGGACAGCCGCCTGTTCGTGGACGACCTCGAAGGCGCCCGGCACGAGGCGGGCGACTATCTGCAGGCGGGCGTGGACTGGTCCCGCGTGCGCTCACTGGCCAGCCTGTTGGCGGACGGACCGCCCGGGGGCGCGGCTGTCTTCAAGTCCGTCGGCTGCGCGGCCTGGGATCTGGCCGCCGCGCGCTGCGCCCTGTCTTTCGATCAATCTTCAGAAAGGAATCCTTCATGACACTGCGTTCCAGCGCAAGCCCCGCCTCTCAAGAGGGTTCCGGGCACGGCGGTCCCGCCCTGGCGCCATCGCGGCGGCCGGTCCATCCGGCGCCTCGCCTGGCCGGCCACGTTCTGGTGGATCAGTTGCGCCTGCACGGCACGGAACATGTGTTCTGCGTGCCGGGGGAAAGTTATCTGCCCGTGCTCGACGGGCTCGTCGACGCCGACATCGAGGTGACGGTCTGTCGTCACGAGGGCGGGGCCGCCATCATGGCCGAGGCCTATGGCAAGCTGACCGGCCGGCCCGGGGTATGCCTGGTGACCCGCGCGCCGGGTGCCGCCAACGCGTTCGCGGGGGTGCACGTGGCGTCCCAGGATTCGACGCCCCTGATTCTGCTGGTCGGGCAGATCGACCGGGCCATGCGCGATCGCGAGGCCTTCCAGGAAATGGACTACCGCGCCGTGTTCGGTTCCCAGGTCAAGTGGGCCGCCGAGATCGATCAGGCCGAACGCATTCCCGAATACCTGTCGCGCGCCTTCCATGTGGCACTGTCCGGGCGGCCCGGCCCGGTGGTGCTGGCCCTGCCTGAAGACATGCTGGGGGAGACCGTGGCGGTGGCCGACGCGCGGCCCTGCCACGTGCCCGAAACCCTGCCGCCGGCCGGGCAGATCCAGGCACTGGCCGACCGGCTGGCGGATGCGCAGCGTCCCCTGGCCATTCTCGGCGGCAGCCGCTGGGACGCCCGGTCCGTGCAGGCCTTCGGCGCCTTCGCCGAGCGCCACGCCCTGCCGGTGGCGGTGCAGTTCCGCCGCCAGATGCTGTGCCCCGTGGAGCATTCCTGCTTCATCGGCGACCTGGGGCTTGGCGCCGACCCCCGGCTGCTCGATGCGATCCGCGAGTCCGACCTGATCCTGGCGGTGGGCGGGCGCCTGTCCGAGATCCCCAGCCAGGGCTACACGCTGTTCGGCGTGCCGAACCCGTCCCAGACGCTGGTCCACGTGCATCCCGACATCGGGGAACTGAACCGCGTCTATCAGGCGGACATCGCCATGGCTTGCGCGCCCGGAACCTGGGTGCGCGCCATCGAGCCGCTGTCCCCCACGGCGACGCCGGCGCGCGTCCGGCGCTGCGAAGCGCTGCATGCGCGGCGCCTGGCCTGGAGCGATCCCTCGGTCATCGAGCACCCCGGCGCCCTGCAGATGGGCCGGGTCATGGCGTATCTGAACACAGTGCTGCCCGAGGACGCCATTCTGACCAACGGGGCCGGCAACTACGCCACCTGGCTGCATCGCTTCTATCATTTCCGCGCCTACGGGACCCAGCTGGCGCCCACCTCCGGTTCGATGGGCTATGGCCTGCCGGCGGCGGTGGCCGCCCAGCGCCTCTATCCGGACCGCAGGGTGGTCTGCTTCGCGGGCGACGGCTGTTTCATGATGCATGGCCAGGAATTCGCCACGGCGGTCCAGTACGGTCTGCCGATCCTGGTGATCCTGATCGACAACGGCATGTTCGGCACCATCCGCATGCACCAGGAACGGCGCTATCCCGGCCGGGAGTCGGCGACCGCGCTGCGCAATCCCGATTTCGCGGCCTATGCGCGCGCCTTCGGCGGCCATGGCGAACGCGTCGAGACGACGGAGGAGTTCGCCCCCGCGCTGCGCCGCGCACTGGACAGCGGACTGCCGGCCATCCTGCATTGCCTGCTGGACCCGGAGGCCATCACGCCGACGACGACCCTGAGCCGGCTGCGTCAGGGGAACTAGGGCCTGGCCGGCGTGCGGGCCGGGCGCACCAGGGCGTGGGCGGCGCGCAGCACCGCCGAGGTCAGCCGTTCCATGGTGTGCGATCCGGTGCGCCAGTGTTGCCAGTACAGCGGCACGTCCTGCCAGGCCCGCGCCCGCAGGGGCACCAGGCGGCCCGCGTCCAGCTCTTCGCGGATCATGGGCAGCGGGTTCATGGTCCACCCCAGTCCGGCCAGGGTGGCCGAGACGAAGGCGTGGGACGAGGGCACCCACCAGGTCGGCGGCTGCCAGGGCGTGTCGCCCATCACCCCGCGCGCGAACTGCGCCTGGAGGTCGTCCTTGCGATTGAAGATCAGGACCGGCGCGCTCGCCAGGGCCTCGGGCGTGACGCCCCGGGCGAAATGCCGCGCGTGGAATTCGGGCGCGCAGGTGGCCACATAGCGCATGCGGCCCAGCGCGTGGACCCGGCAGCCCTGCACCGGATCGCCCAGCGTGGTGACGGCCGCCAGCACGCTGCCGTTGCGCAGCAGGGCGGCCGTATGATCCTGATCCTCAGAGACCAGGTCCAGTGTCGTGCGGGTCTGCGCCGCGTAGCGGGTGGCCGCCTCGATGAACCAGGTTTCGAGGCTGTCGTGATTGACGGCGACGCGCAGGCTGGGCGCGGGGCGGTCCTCGCCTATGCCCAGGCGGTCCAGGGCTTCGTGCTCCAGCAGGGCGGCCTGCTCGGCCAGGCGCACCAGGACACGGCCGTCGTCCGTGGGCTGCGCCGGACTGGTGCGCAGGATCAGCAGCCGGCCCATGCGGGATTCCAGCGTCTTGATGCGCTGTGAAACGGCCGAAGGCGTGACATGCAGGGCGGCGGCGGCCCGCTCGAAACTGCCCTCGCGCACCACGGCCGCCAGGGCGCGCAGGTTGTCGTGATCCAGTTGCATGGGGGGCTCCCGAAGTCCGGCATCCGGTCCCGCGCCGGATCCATATATTAAGTTTTTCTAATTCAGATTTAAATAAATTAGCTGTATTTTATCTCTTGTCCTGCCTCACAATGAAGGCCGGATCAATGCGGAGCCGGCCCTGCCGCTCCGTTTTCTATTCATGTCGCAGGAGCCGCACGATGTTCGCCGCCGCCTTCCCCGCCGTTTCCCCCATGCTGTCCGCCTGGACCAGCGGGACGCTCACGGGCCTGGGCATGTTCGCCGTGGTGGGGGCGCAAAGCGCCTTCATCCTGCGCCAGGGGATCGCCCGGGCGCACCTGAGCGCCATCCTGCTGGTGTGCGCCCTGATCGACGCCTGTTTCATTTTCGGCAGCGTCTCGGGCCTGCGGGCGCTCACGGACTGGCTCCCCGGGCTGGCGGACGCCGTGCTGTGGTGCGGGGTCGTGTTCCTGTCATGGTACGGCCTCCAGTCGGCGCGCCGGGCCTGGCGCCCGGCCACCGGCCCCCGGGCCGATCAGGCGGCCGTGTCCTCGCGCCGGGCCGCCCTGCTGGGGGCGGTGGGCTTCACGTTGCTCAATCCGCATTTCTGGCTGGACATGCTGGTGCTGGGCTCGATCGCCCACGGCTTCGACGAGGCCCGTTTCGGTTTTGCCGCCGGGGCGCTGACCGCCAGCGTGCTGTGGCTGGCGGCGCTGGGCCTGGGGTCGCACCTGTGCGCGCCCCTGTTCCGCAGCCCCGGCGCCTGGCGCTGGCTGGACGGCGGCATCGCCGCCGTCATGTTCCTGCTGGCCTGGCGGTTGCTGCCCGCCTAGCCGGGCAGGCGCGGCACGTCGGCGCGGCCCGGGGCGGGGGACGGCTCCGCAGTGTCCCCGGTGCGGAACACCGCCACGGTATCGGCCAGACGGTCGGCCTGTTCCCGCAAGGAATCGGCGGCGGCCGCCGCCTGCTCGACCAGCGCGGCGTTCTGCTGCGTCACCTGATCCATCTGGGTGATCGCCAGGTTCACCTGGTCGATGCCGGTGGACTGCTCATTGGAAGCCGAGGCGATTTCCCCCATGATGTGCGTCACCCGGTCCACCGCCGTCAGGACTTCCTGCATGGTGGCGCCCGCGTCGCCCGCCTGGCGGGTGCCGGATTCCACTTCCCCGGACGCCGTCTCGATGAGCGACTTGATCTCGCGCGCGGCGTCGGCGGACCGTTGGGCCAGGGCGCGGACTTCGCCGGCCACCACGGCGAAGCCGCGGCCTTCCTCGCCGGCGCGGGCGGCCTCGACGGCGGCGTTCAGNNAAGGCGATGCTGTCGATCACGCCGATGATGTCGGTGATCCGGGCCGAGCTGTCGGCGATCCGTTTCATGGTGTCCACCATGCCGTGGACGGCCTGCTCGCCCTGGTGCGCGGTCCGCGAGGCCCCCGCGGCCAGTTGATCGGCCTGGCGGGCGTTGTCGGCGTTCTGGCGCACGGTGGACGCCAGTTCCTCCATGCTGGCGGCCGTCTCCTGCAGCGAGGCGGCCTGCTCTTCCGTGCGGCTGGACAGGTCCGTGTTGCCGACGGCGATCTCGCGCGCGCCGGTGTGGATCTCGCCGACGCTGTGGCGCACCTGGAGGATCATGTGCCGCAAGGCGTCCTGGGTGCCGCGCAAGCTGTCCAGCAACAGGTGGACCTCGTTGCGGCTGTGGGCGGGACTGTCCGGGATTTCGTGGGTCAGGTCGCCGCCGCCCAGCCGCTGCATGCCCACCACCACGTCATGCACGGGCTTCAGGGTGCGGCGGGCCAGCCAGCGGATCAGCAGGGAAATCAGCAATGTGCCCAGCAGCATCACGCCCAGCTGGATCCACATCTCGCGGGTGCTTTCGGCCAGGTAGTCGTCGACGCCGCCGAAGCCGTACATCAGCCAGCCCCAGTTGGGCACCGTCTGCCAGGCCAGGAAGATTTCCTGGCCCCGCACCGTGACGCGCCGCACCCCGGCCGGAGCCGACTGGAACGCGCCGTCCATGGCGGCGAAGTCTTCCGGCGGATTGCCGGCGCTGAACAGGTCGCCGGGCTTGCCGAACATGCCCGCGACGCGGACCCAGTCCTTGCCATCGGGGGTCGGCCGGAGCACGAACAACTGGCCGTATTCGGCCAGCTTGGTCTCGGTCAGATCCTTCAGCACCGGATCGATCTGGGCGCTGATGTCCAGGTATTCGACGACTCCGCCGTAGACCTTGCCGCCGTCCTTGAGCGGATTGACCGTGATGAGGTGCCATTTCCCGCCCACCAGGCCTGGGAAATTGACGCTCACCCCCGTGTCCAGGGCCTGGGCGATGCGCCCGTCCGAACCCAGCGTTTCGCCCAGGGCGTGGTCCGGCTGGTCCTGGTAGGCGCTGGCGATCCGCTGCCATCCCTTGTCGGTGCGGGCGTAGATCTCGGCCGACATGCCGGTGACGCTGCGCATCAGGTCGCGGTCGCCGTTGATGGGCATGCCCGAGGACTTGAAGACCGGCATGCCGTTTTCCACCACGCCGGTCGGCTTGGGCTCGCCGCTCATGTAGCGGATCAGCACCGGGTACAGGGATTCGCTGCGCTTGCGGGCGATGTCGTAGATCAGTTGCAGGGTGCGGTCGTAGCCCTGCAGGCCGTAGCGGTTGGCGGCGCTGACGTTGTCGATCGCAGTCTGCCGGTTCTGCCAGGTGATGATGGAAGCCAGGACCGCCATGACCAGGATGGTGATCAGGGTGGCGGCGATGAACAGTTGGGTGCCGAGTGTGGCGCGCGCCAAGCGGCCCGTGCCAGAGCCCGTGCGTCGTCCGGACATGTGTTGTCTCCTGCGGGGAGGGTGCGGGGTGAATTTTTGCTTTTGCAGAATAACCTTAGCGGATCGACCTCTATCCGGAGATATCCGGAAACAAATGAGGACTATTCACGCCCGGCATGGTTTGAAGCCCCACCGGTCGGCCCGATACACTGGAACCGTCCGGGGATTCCCCGAGCCAGGGGATCCCGATCAATTCAACCGGAGATTCGTGGTTTGATTTCTTCCCTTCTCGAACAAGCGATGGCGGTCTACCACGAGTGGCGGACCGTCATTCTGGTCTTCGCCACCGTCCTGGGCGCCCTGCTGGCCGGCGGGTTCCTGCGGCTCGTCCTGGAGCGCATCGCCCGCCGCCTGCAGCCCGTGCGCCATGCCTGGGGGCATGGCCTGCTGGCGGGCGCCGCGCTGCCGGCGCAGATGCTGGTCTGGGTGCTGGGCATCGCGCTGGCCGGCCAGATCCTGCTGCGCGAGGCCGAGGGCGAGTTCGCCAAGGATTCGCTGCTGGCGCATGGCCTGTCGCCGATCCGCGACGTCGGGGTGATCCTGACGGTGATGTGGCTGCTGCTGCGCGCGATCAACCGCATCCAGGAAAATCTGCTGCTGCGGGCGCGCGCGCAGGGGCGCGAACTGGACCCCACGGCGGCCGACGCCATCGGCAAACTGACCAAGGCGTCCGTCGTCATCACGGCCATCCTGACGATGATGCAGGCGCTGGGCTTTTCCATCGCCGGCCTGCTGGCCTTCGGCGGCATGGGCGGCATCGCCGTGGGTTTTGCCGCGCAGAGCCTGGTGGCCAATCTGCTGGGCGGGCTGACGATCTTCGCCAGCCGGCCGTTCAAGGTCGGCGAATACATCATCATCCCCGGCACCGAGCTGATGGGCGGGGTCGAGCACATCGGCTGGCGCGCCACCCGACTGATCGGCTTCGACTGCAAGCCCTTCTACGTGCCCAACGCGATGTTCAACACCCAGCCGGTCATCAACCACACCCGCATGACCAGCCGCCGCATCATGGAGGACATCCATATCCGCTACGCCGACATCGACGCCGTCCCGGCCATCGTCGCCGACGCGCGCGACATGCTGGGCCGGCACCCCGGAGTGAAGCACGATTTCTTCGCCTTCAACTTCAGCAGTTGCGGGACTTTTTCGCTGAAGCTGTCCCTGTATGCCTTCACGGTCAGCACCGACTACAACGACTTCATGAATGTCCAGGAGGACGTGCTGCTGAAGATCGCCGACATCATCCGCCGCCACGGCGCGCGCATGACCGGACCGGTGTCCACGGTCGAGATGCCGCAGTTGCGCGCGCCGGACCCCGCGCCGGGCGGGCCGGAGACGGGCGGCACGCTGCCCCCCATGCCGCCGCCCCTGCCGTCGGCGGGCTGAGGGCGCCCCCGGCCCGCATCCCGGGGGTCTTGAAAACCCGGCCCACCGGCCCCACGTGATCCAGCAGTCCGCCCCGCGACCGCCCACCGGGCCGTCCGCGGGGCGCCACGCAATCCCGCCAGAACCTTCGAACCCATCCGAATCATGAGCGAAACCGACACCAAGACGGCCGAAACCCTGGGCTTCCAGGCCGAAGTCAAGCAGTTGCTGCACCTGATGATCCATTCCCTGTACAGCAACAAGGAAATCTTCCTGCGCGAACTCGTGTCCAACGCATCCGATGCCTGCGACAAGCTGCGCTTCGAG
>DISE01000096.1 GCA_002421865.1 Castellaniella sp. UBA6218 | reverse complement strand
AGGCCTTTTTCCTGCAGATCCAGGGTTCCGGGCGGGCCATCCTGCCTGATGGCGGCGTGTTGCGGCTGGCCTACGCCGACCACAACGGCCGGCCGTACGCCTCCATCGGCCAGTGGCTGGCCAGGCAGGGCGAAATGCCGCTGGCCCAGGCGTCCATGCAGAACATCAAGGCCTGGGCGCGCGCGCATCCCGAACGCGTGCCGGAACTGCTGAACGTGAATCCGGCCATGGTGTTCTTCCGCGAGGAACCCATCGTCGATCCTGAACTCGGCCCCCGAGGCGCCTACGGGGTGCCATTGCTGCCACGGCGGTCGGTCGCGGTCGATCCGGCCTTCGTGCCGCTGGGCACGCCGGTCTTCCTCGAAACCGGCCCCCAGGGCGGTGTGGAGCCGCTCAAGCGGCTGGTGTTCGCACAGGACACGGGCGCGGCGATCAAGGGCGCCGCCCGGGCCGATTTCTATTGGGGCACGGGCGACGAAGCCGGCTCTCGTGCCGGACGCATGAAGCAGTCCGGCCGGATGTGGCTGCTGTGGCCCGCCCGGGCCGGTGCGCCATCGGCGCGGTAAGATGATCGAATGAAGAATCACGAACCCATACTCGTCTGCGGCACGGGCATCGCCGGTCTGGCCTGCGCACTGGGCCTGGCCCGGGCGGGGATGCCCGCCGCCCTGTTGGGGCCGCGCCAGGTTCCGTCCGCGCGCGCGGCGGACGACTATCATCCGCGCGTCTACGCGATTTCACCGTCCAGCCGCGATCTGCTCGATCGCCTGGGCGCCTGGCGGCTCATGGACACGCGTCGCATCACCCCCGTCGAGGGCATGGAGATCCAGGGCGACGCCGACGGTCGTCTGGACCTGTCCGCCTGGCAGGACGCGCGCGACACCCTGGCCTGGATCGTCGAATCCGGCGAAATCGAGCGCGCGCTCCAGCAGGCCGTCCAGGTCATGGGGATCACTTGGCACGAGGACCGCTTCGAACGGCTGGAAAACCGCGCCATGGGCGTGCGGGTGACGACCGGACAGGGCCGCGCGCTGGATGCGGCGCTGCTGGTGGGCGCGGACGGCGCGCGGTCCCCGGTGCGGCTGGCGGCCGGCATCGAGCATGACTACACGCCTTATGGCGACATGGGTGTGGTCGCGCACCTGGATATCGGCCGTCCCCACCAGAACCGCGCTTTTCAGTGGTTCACGGGCGACAGCGTATTCGCCCTGCTGCCCATGCCGGATACGGCCGATGGACCGCAGGCATCCCTGGTGTGGTCGATGCATGAAGGCCGGGCGCGCGAATGGCTGGCGATGGACGCCGACGCCCAGCAGGCTTTTCTGTCCGCGCATGCCCGGGCCATCACGGGCGACCGTCTGGGGGCATTGCGCCTGCGCACGCGTCCCCAGGGATTTCCGCTGACGCTGGAGCGCAGCGCGATGACGGCGCCGGGCGTCGCCCTGGTGGGGGACGCCGCGCACCGGGTCCATCCGCTCGCCGGACAGGGCCTGAACCTGGGCCTGGGCGACGTGAAGGATCTGCTGGACGTCCTGCGGACACGCGAACCTCATCGCGCGCCGGGCGACCCGCGGGTGTTGGCGCGCTATCGCCGCCGCCGGGCCGAGCCCGTCTGGGCCATGGGGCTCGTCACCGATGGCCTGCACCGGCTGTTCGGCGCCTCGAACGCCCCGACGGCCTGGGCACGCAACCAGGGCATGCGCCTTGTCGATGGATTGCCTTTCCTTAAACGCCGCCTGATCCGGGCGGCCGCCGGCGACTGACCGCCGGCCTGTTTTCCGAGGTTCTTCCCATGAAATTCTCCTTGAGTCTGGGCGCGCTGCTGTTGTGCGGCGGCCTGTCCGTGATGGCGCAGACCGCCCTGGCGCAACCGTCCGGCGACCAGGTCCTGAGCACCCAGCCATCCGGCCGGGCCGTGCCGGCGGAATCGGCTGCGCCCGCGCGCGATGGTGCGGCCGATCGCGTGCTGTCCACCGCCCCCGCCCAGTCCGATTCCACCCAGGCCGTCACCCGGACGTTCGAGCAGCGTTTCCCCGGCATCCACGTGGACGCCGTCCGGGTGACGCCCATGAACGGCATCTTCGAAATCCAGGTCGGCATGGACCTGCTGTACACCGATGCCCAGGTGGACTACGTGCTGCAGGGTTCGATGATCGACGCCCACGCGCGCCGCGACCTGACGGCCGAACGGCTGGAGGCCCTGCAGCAGGTGGCTTTCGGCAGTCTGCCCCTGGAGCATGCGATCAAGCAAGTCAAAGGCACCGGCGCGCGCAAGGTCGCCGTGTTCGAGGATCCCAACTGCGGTTATTGCAAGCAGTTGCACCGGACCCTGGACGACGTCGATGACGTCACGGTCTATACCTTCCTGTTCCCGATCCTGACACCGGATTCCGCCACCCGCTCGCGGGACATCTGGTGCGCGGCGGATCCGGCCAAGGCCTGGAAGGCCTGGATGCTGGATGGGAAAGAGCCGGCCAAGGCCGAATGCGACACACCGATCCAGGACAACCTGACCCTGGGGCGCAAGCTGAACGTGCAGGGCACGCCGGCGCTGTTCTTCGCCGATGGCACCCGTGTCAACGGCGCGCTGCCGCTGGAGGCGCTGAAGAAGAAACTGGATGCGCTCGGACATGGGCCAGCCCCTGCGGGCTGACCCATGCCTGGCGGATCGGAGCGGCTTGCAAGCCGCGGCGTGGAGAGGCGTCGCGGCTTGAGATGTCCTGTGGCCGCCCCGGATGCGATGATTATTTCAGCAGCGTCCAGGCGCCGTTCTTGACGGTGATGAGTTCGCGGCCGCGCTGGTCGAAACCGCTGTGGTCCTGGGGCGTCATGGTATAGACCCCCTGGGTGGCGACCAGTTCATGCGTCTGTTCCAGGGCGTCGCGCAGGGCGCGACGGAATTCCGGCGTGCCCGGCTGGGCGGATTTCAGAGCGACGGGGATGGCGTTGCGCAGCAGCAGGCCGGCGTCGTAGACGTTGGCGCCGAAAGTCGCCGGCTGTTCGCCGTACATCGTCTGATAGTGCTGGATGTAGTCCTGGGCGATGGGCTTGGACGGATTGCTGTCGGGGATCTCGGGCAGCACAAGCATCAGACTGGCGGCCAGGATGGTGCCTTCGGCCGATTTGCCGGCGAACTTCAGGAAGGCGGGCAGGGCGGCGCCATGAGTCTGATAGAAACGGCCCTTGTAGCCTTGCTGCGCGAGCGTGGCCTGCGGCAATGCGGCAGCGCCACCCGTGCCGGCGATCAGGATGGCGTCTGGCCGGGCGGCCAGCAGCTTCAGGGCCTGGCCGGTGACAGAGCTGTCGGTGCGTTGGTAGCGTTCGGACACGGTCAGGTCCAGACCCTTGTCCTTGGCCATGCGGCTGAAGACCTGGTGCCAGTCTTCGCCGTAGGCGTCGGCGAAGCCGATGAAGCCGACGGTCTTGATGCCCCGCCCGACCATGTCCTGGACCAGGGCCTGAGCGATGATGTCGGTGTTCTGGGTGGTCTTGAAAGCCCATTTTTTCTGTTCGGTCATGGGCAGCACCACCGAGGCTGCGCCCACGGGGGCCAGCATCGGAGTGCCGGACTCCGCGGCGAATTGCAGCACGCTCATGGCGTTGGGCGATCCGGTGGGGCCGATCAGGGCGTCGACGTGCGATTCGGTGATCAGTTTCTTGAAAGCCGTGACCGTCTGCGTCGGGTCGCTGGCGTCGTCCAGCGTGATGTATTCGATATCCTGGCCGCCCGCCTTGTTCGGCAGCAGTGGCACCGTGTTCTTCTGGGGGATGCCGACCAGGGCCGTCGGGCCGGTGGCGGATACGACCACGCCGACTTTCACCTGTGCATGGGCGTGCAACGGAATGGCCAGGGCCAGGGCGGCCGCCAGGGCGGTGCCGGGGATGCGGATGTTCACGGCGGATGTCTCCTGAATGAAGCGCGGCCTGAGATTATGGGATGAAATAGAACATAGGACAGTCCTTTGCGGACTGTCCTATGCTAAACGAATCAGAGCGGCCTGCGGGCCTCGAGGTGGGCGCAGTGGGGTGTTAGAACTCGGTCCACTCTTCCGTGTCGGCGGATGCGGGAGCCGGCTTGCCGGGCGCGCGCAGGGCCGGCTTGGCGGCGGCGCGGGCGACCGGGGCATCGGCCTGGGCGCTCTGGCGGGGCCGTTGCGGCGCGGGGCTGACGACCTTCTCCGGTGCCGAGGGCAGGCGCGCCGGTTGCGATGGGCGCGCGGCGTCCGCGTTTGTTGTCGATGAGGAAGCACCCGCGTGCATGCCTGTCTGTGCGCGCGCATGGGCCTGCGCGCCGGATCCGGCGTCGGTCTGGTCCAGTGTGAAGGTGGCGACCAGCCGCGCCAGGGTGGCGGCCTGCTCCTGCAGGCTGGCGGCCGCGGCGGCCGATTCCTCGACCAGGCTGGCGTTCTGGCGGGTGACGTCGTCCATCTGGGTGACGGCCGAGTTGATCTCCTCGATGCCGGT
>DISE01000044.1 GCA_002421865.1 Castellaniella sp. UBA6218 | reverse complement strand
TCTCGCTGGTGCCGGCGCCGATTTCATAGAGCTTGGCGTCGCGCCACAGACGGCCGGTGGGGTAGTCGTTGATGTAACCGTTGCCGCCCAGGATCTGGATGCCCTCGCCCGCCATCCAGGTGGCTTTTTCGGCGCAGTACAGGATCACGCCGGCGCAGTCCTTGCGCACCTGGCGCACGTGGCCGGCGCCCAGGCTGTCCAGGTTCTTGCCGACCGCGTAGCAATAGGCGCGGCAGGCCTGCAAGGTGGTGTACAGGTCGGCCAGCTTGCCCTGGATGAGCTGGAATTCGCCGATGGCCTGGCCGAACTGCTTGCGCTCGTGCACGTAGGGCACGACCACATCCATGACCGCCTGCATGATGCCCAGGGGGCCGGCCGCCAGCACGGCGCGCTCGTAGTCCAGACCGCTCATCAGCACCCGGACCCCGCCGTCGACCTCGCCCAGCACGTTCTCGGCCGGCACTTCGCAGTCCTGGAACACCAGTTCGCCGGTGTGCGAACCGCGCATGCCCAGCTTGTCGAGCTTCTGCGCCACGGAGAAACCCGGAAAGGTCTTTTCGACGATAAAGGCGGTGATGCCGCGCTGGTGGGCCTCCGGATTGGTTTTGGCGTAGACCACCAGGGTGTCGGCGTCCGGCCCGTTGGTGATCCACATCTTGGTGCCGTTGAGCACGTAGCGGTCGCCGCGTTTCTCGGCGCGCAGCCGCATGCTGACGACGTCGGAGCCGGCGCCGGGCTCGCTCATGGCCAGCGCGCCGATCCGTTCGCCCGAGATCAGGCCGGGCAGGTATTTCTGTTTCTGGGCTTCGGTGCCGTTGCGGTGGATCTGGTTGACGCACAGATTGGAGTGCGCGCCATAGGACAAGGCGATGGATGCGCTGGCGCGCGAGATTTCTTCCATGGCGATCATGTGCGCCAGGTAACCCAGGTTGGCCCCGCCGTAGGTTTCGGCCACGGTCACGCCCAGCAGGCCCAGGTCGCCGAATTTGCGCCACAGGTCCATGGGGAACTGGTCGTCGCGGTCGGTGGCGGCCGCGCGCGGGGCGATTTCGGCTTGGGCGAAGTCGCGGACCGCCTCGCGCAGCATGTCGAGGTCGGATCCGAGGTCGAAGTTCAGGCCGGGCAGATTCATGAGGGGTCTCCTAGGAATGTCGTGCCAGCAGCAGTGCCTCGCAATCGGCCTGCTGGCGGCGGATTTCTTTCAGGGTCTCGTCCAGGTCGCGCCGCTGCTGTTCGAGTTTTTCACGGTGGCTGGCGAGGACCTCGGCGTAATGCCGCAACTGCGCCTCGCTGCTGGCGCCATCCTGGTCGTACAGATCGATCAGGGTGACGATTTCGGACAGTTGCAGTCCCAGGCGCCGCCCGCGCAGGGCGAGCTTGAGCCGCGTGCGGTCGCGCGGCGCGTAGACGCGGTTGCGGCCCTCGCGCGCCGGGCTGACGATGCCCTGATCCTCATAGAAGCGGATCGTGCGCGGCGTGACGCCGAATTCGCGGGCGAGCTCGGAAATCGTCCAGGTGGCTTGGCTCATGGGGTCGGCGGGGCCTGAAACAGGGGTGCGGAATCAGCTTCCATTATGTATTACGTTTACGTCAACGTAAAGAAAAAACTCTGACATAATGATCAGAGAAAACCCGCATCTTCATGGAGACACGGCATGAATCCGCTGGAAAAGGAGCTGGAATATCCCTGGGGCGACACGTTGCCCGAAACGGGCCGGGCGCACGAGGTGGCGGCCGGCGTGCGCTGGATCCGCATGCCGCTGCCCTTTGCCCTGGACCATATCAACCTGTGGCTGTTGCGCGATCGCGTCGATGGTCGCGAAGGCTGGACGGTGGTCGATTGCGGCATCGACCGGACCGAGGTCCGTGACTGTTGGGAAGCCGTGTTCGACCAGGCGCTGGACGGCTTGCCGGTGCTGCGCGTGCTGGTCACGCACATGCATCCGGACCATGTCGGCCTGGCCCACTGGCTGTGCGCACGCTGGCAGGCGCCGTTGTGGATGTCCATGACGGACTACGCGCTGGCCCGGCTGTGGGCGGGGTCTTCCGTGCGGGATTCCTCGATCGAGGGCAGCGGCCCGGCCGGCGACGCCGCGGTGCGGCATTTCGCCCGTCACGGCCTGGTCGACCCGCAGGCGCAGGACATGATCCGGGCCCGCCATGATTACTACACCCGCCTGGTGCCCGACGTACCGCCCCGGTTCCACCGTCTCATGCACGGCCAGGAAGTCGGCATCGGCGGACACGCCTGGCGGATCATTGTCGGCCACGGCCACGCGCCCGAGCATGTCTCGCTGTGGTGCCCCGACCTGGACACGCTGATCTCGGGCGACATGGTGCTGCCGCGCATCTCCACCAACGTCAGTGTGTTCGACCTGGAGCCTGAAGCCGATCCCCTGCGCCTGTACCTGGATTCGCTGTCCGCCTATGACGGTCTGCCCGAGGGCGTCCTGGTGCTGCCGTCCCACGGCCGGCCTTTCCGGGGCCTGCACCGGCGCATCGCCCAGCAGCGGACGCACCATGCCGAGCGCCTGGCCGAAGTCCTGGCCGCCTGCGAGCAACCGCGCAGCGCCCACGACCTGCTGCCGGTGCTGTTCCGTCGCAAGCTCGATCTGCACCAGCTGTCCTTCGCCATGGGCGAATCCATCGCCCACCTGCACGCCCTATACTTCCAGGGATCCCTGCGGCGCATCCTCGGCGAGGACGGGGTGTACCGGTTCGAGACAAAAAGACCTCAGTGGCAACCATGATGACTACACACGATTCCGACCGCACCGACACCTTGCTGCAGCACATCGGCCAGGCCCCCCTGGATCCCGTCACCGGCGCCGGGCCGGTGGCCTTGCCCTCGTATCGCACCAGCACGGTTCGTTTCGCCTCGATGGACGTGCTTGACCGCGCACAGGCGGCCAAGCAGCGCGGCGAGCGCGTGCCCACCTATGGCCGGGTCGGCCTGCAGACCCACGAAGCCCTGGAGACCCTGCTGTGCCGGCTGGAGGGCGGAGACCGGGCTTTCCTGGCGCCGTCCGGCATGGCGGCGATCAGCATGGCGCTGCTGGCGCTGCTGAGCCAGGGTGATCACGCCCTGGTCGTGGACAGCGTGTACGGGCCGGTGCGTTACCTGCACAAGACCGTCCTGACACGCATGGGCGTGTCCATGGACTTCGTGCGTGGCGATCTCGCCAGCCTACAGGCCGCCTTGCGGCCCGAAACCCGGGTGCTGTACCTGGAATCCCCGGGCTCGCTGCTGATGGAAATGCTGGATCTGCCCGCCCTGGCGCGCTGGGCGCACGAGCACGGCCTGACCGTGGTGGCGGACAATACCTGGGGCTCGGGCTACATCTACCGGCCTTTGGGACTGGGGGCCGATGTGTCGGTGATCGCGGCCACCAAGTACGTCGGCGGGCATTCGGACCTGATGCTGGGCGCGGCCGTGTCCAGCGATCCGGCGCTGATCGACCGGCTGCACGAAACACATTACGCCCTGGGCAATACCGTCAGCGCCGACGACGCCTGGCTGGCCTTGCGCGGGGCCCGCACCCTGGGCGTGCGCCTGCGCGCCTGCGCGGAACACGCCCTGGAGGTCTGCCGCTGGCTCGACGCCCAGCCCCAGGTGTCGCGCATCTTCTTCCCCGCCTGGCCGGATGATGCGGGCCATGCGCTTTGGCGGCGCGACGCGACGGGGTCCAACGGTCTGCTGTCCGTGGCCGTGGACTTCGATGGCGCCCAGGTGCGCCGCCTGATCGATGGCCTGCGCCTGTTCGGAATCGGGTATTCCTGGGGCGGTTATGAAAGCCTGGTCACGCAGGTCGAGCCCTCCGCCCTGGCCTCGCACGGCTACTGGACGTCCGTGGCCGACGAGCGCATGCGCAAGGGCACGGTGCTGCGCCTGCACATTGGCCTGGAGGATCCGGCCGACCTGATCGCGGATCTGGCGCAGGCGTTCGAGGCGGCGCGCGGTTGAAGCGCCGGTTCCGCCCCTTGCCGCCGCCGGTGGCCACGCCGCCGCGCCGGCCTGTCCGGAGCGCGAGATGGACTCTCTGACGCAAGTCGTCCTGGGCAGCAGCGTGGCCGCGCTGGCGGTGCCCGCCAGTCACCGACGCGTCGCGCTGGTCGCGGGCGGCATCCTGGGGACGGTGCCCGATCTGGATGTGCTCTGGTTCGGTCTTGCGGGCAGCGATGCCGTCACCCAGGTGACGTGGCATCGCGGTCCGTCGCATTCCTTGCTGGTGCTGACAGTGGCCGGATGGCTGCTGTGGCGGTGGCTGAGATGGCGGAGCGCCCTGGTCGGGGAATCCCCCCGGCGCTGGCTGTGGGCGATCTGGCTGGCCTTGTTGACGCATCCTTTGCTCGATGCCTTCACGGTCTACGGCACGCAGCTGCTTTGGCCGCTGCCCATGCCGCCCGTGATGTGGTCGTCGATCTTCATCATCGATCCCGTGTACACGCTGCCTTTGCTGTCCGGCGTGCTCCTGGCCTGGAAGCTGTCCCCTGGCCGTGCCGACGACGGCCCGGAGACCGTGCGGCGGAGCCGGTCGGCGCGCCGGTGGCTGGTGATCGGCTTGTCCATCAGTTCGCTCTACCTGGCCTGGAGCGTGGCGGCCAAATACCGGGTGGATCGCCTGGCGGAACAAAGTCTGGCGACCATGGGGTTGCGGGATGCGCCCCGTTTTTCCACGCCGCTGCCGCTCAATACGCTGTCATGGCGCGTGGTCGCAATGGCGCCGGATGGCTATTGGATCGGTGACCGTTCGCTGATCGCCGATCGCGGAAGGATGCGATTCACTTTCCGGCCCAGCGACACCCGTGCGCTGGCGCAGTTGACGGCGACGGCCACGCCGGAGCTGCGGCGCCTGCTCTGGTTCACGCACGGTTTCGTCGGTGTGCGGGCGCGTCAGCGCGAGGACGGCGCGCAGCGGCTGATCCTGTCGGATTTGCGGATGGGTCTGGAGCCGGACTATTTCTTTCGCTATGACATCGCCGGCCGGGACGCGGAGGGCCGCTGGATCGCGGCCCCCGAGATCACACGCATGCCCGCGCCCGGTGACCGCATGGCGGGCCTTGCCTGGGTCTGGCGCCGATTGATGGGCCGCGAGGCGCAGCCGTGAGATCCTTTCGGCGGGGACCGGTGCGTCCTACTTCGCCAACAGCTGCTTGACCAGCTTGTCGGCCTCGTCGATGGCGCCCTGGTAGGTGCCGGTCTGCGCGGGCGAAGTCAGGTAGCGTCCGCCGACGGCGATCGTCGGCGTGCCTTCCACGTGGTAAGCCTTGGTCAGCTCGTCGGCGCGGGTGACCTTGGTCTGAACGCCGAAAGAGTTGAACGTGTCGGTGAAGGTCTTGCGGTCCAGACCCTGGGCGGCGGCCCATTCGATGATGTCCTTGGCCTGGGTCAGGTCCTTGTGTTCCTCGTGGATGGCCTTGAAGACTGCCGGCTGCAGGTCCAGCCGGCCCATGGACTCCAGCGTGTAGTACAGCTTCTGCATGTCGCGCATGCTGGCGTTGAAGGCCACCGGCACGCTCTTGAAGGCCACGCCGTCCGGCAGGGTCTTGCGCCATTTCTCGATCAGGGGTTCGATGGCGTTGCAGTGCGGGCAGGTGTAGAAGAAGAATTCCAGCACTTCGACCTGGCCCGGGGTGTCCGGGGGCTGGACCGGATCCAGTGTGTCGTAGGGCGCCGCCTGGGCGGGTGTCACGGCCAGCGCGGCCAGGCCCAGGACCAGGCCGGAAAGCAGGCGGGAAAACAGAGCGATCTTCATGGGGACTCCTTGGGGAGGCGGTTCAGGGGCGGACGACCGTCGATTCGATTTTGTCGTCGCCCAGTCGGGTCCGGGCGCGGTTCATTTCGTCGATGCCTTTGAAGGGACCGACGCGCACGCGGTTGATGGGGGCGCCGTTGGATTCGCCGGCCTCGATGCGCACCGGCAGGCCCAGCAGCACGACGCGGGCCAGCATGGCCTGGGCTTCTTTCTGTGAGCGGAAAGCCCCGGTCTGCAGATAATAGGTCGTCTGCGTGCCGGGCGCCGGCCGGGCCGCGGGCGGCGGCGGGGGCGGCGGCGGAATGGGCTGGCCGGTCTGAGGCGCGGCGGGGGCCCTGGCGGGTTCCTGCGCCGGCTTGGTTGCCGGTTTGTCCAGTCCCGCGATGATCTGCCCGATGGCATCGGACAAGGGGTTTTCGGGCGCGGCACCGGGTTCCGGCGCGGGGGCGGGCGGATTGGTGGCGCCGCCGCCCTGGGCGGCCGAACGGGTACCGGCCGGACCGTCCTTGCCGTACAGGGCGATGTTCGGGTCCGGGGCGTTCTTCACGTCCGGGAGCAGGGTGGTCGGAGCATCGCGGCTGGCCTTGTCCTTGAAGGGCATGGGGGCCTTGGTGACGAACAGGGCCACGGCCACGGCGGCCGCGACGCCCAGCACCATGCCCAGGACCAGGCCGAACCAGGCGCCGCCGGATCTGGAGGAGGATTTCTTTCGAGTGGCCATGGCGTTACATGCGCTCGGGGGCGCCAACTCCCAGCAGTCCCAGGCCGTTGGCGATCACCTGGGCGGTGGCGCGAGCCAGGCGCAGGCGGGCGGCGCCCAGCTCGGGGTCGTCCACCAGGATGCGTTCGGCGTTGTACCAGGCATGGAAATCGGCGGCGCAGTCACGCAGCCAGAAGGCCAACTGGTGCGGTGCCAGCTCGCGGGCGGCCTGCGTCAGCACGCCAGGGTATTCCGCCAGGCGCTGCAGCAGGGCGATTTCGGTGGGGGCGGTCAGCAGGGACGGGTCAGCCGCCGCACCCTGTCCGCTGGCGTCGTGCTGGCGCAACAGGGAATGGATGCGGGCGTGCGCGTACTGGATGTAATAGACCGGATTTTCCTCGCTGTGCGACAGCGCCAGGTCAATGTCGAAAACGAACTCGGAATCGGCGCGTCGCTGGGCCAGGAAGAAGCGCACCGCGTCGCGCCCGACCCAGTCGATCAGGTCGCGCAGCGTGACGTAGCTGCCGGCGCGTTTGGAAATCTTGACCTCTGCGCCGTCGCGCATGACGCGCACCATCTTGTGCAGCACGTAGGCCGGGTAGTCCGCCGGGATGCCCAGGCCCAGGCCCTGCAGGCCGGCGCGCACGCGGGCAATGGTGCCGTGGTGGTCGGTGCCCTGGATGTTGATGGCCTGGTGGAAGCCGCGTTCCCATTTGGCGACGTGGTAGGCCACGTCCGGCACGAAATAGGTGTAGCCGCCCTCGGACTTGCGCATCACGCGGTCCTTGTCGTCGCCCGTGCCCAGTTCGGTGGTGCGCAGCCACAGCGCGCCGTCCAGCTCGTAAGTGTGGCCGGCGTCGATCAGGGCCTGGACGGTGCGGTCGACACGTCCGCTGGTGTAGAGCGAGCTTTCCAGATAGTAGTTGTCGAAACGCAGGTCGAAGGCCTGCAGGTCCAGGTCCTGTTCGCGGCGCAGGTAGGCCACGGCGAAGCGGCGGATGGCGTCCAGGTCGTCAAGGTCGCCGGCCGCCTGGATGGGGTCGCCATCGCTGGCCTGGACGGTGGCGCGTGCCAGATAGTCGCGCGCGATGTCCTGGATATATTCGCCCCGGTAGCCATCGGCGGGAAAGGCCGGGTCCTCGGGGTCGAGGCCGCGCGCCCGCGCCTGGACGCTGATCGCCAGGTTGTGGATCTGGTTGCCTGCGTCGTTGTAGTAGAACTCGCGTGAGACCTGGGCGCCCTGGGTGGCGAACAGGCGGCAGATGGAGTCGCCCAGCGCCGCCTGGCGGGCGTGGCCCACATGCAGCGGGCCGGTCGGATTGGCGGAGACGAATTCCACCAGGATGCGCTCGTCGTTGGCGGGCCGATGGCCGTAGCGTTCGCCCTGGGCCTGGATGGCGTCCAGGACGGCCTGGTGTGCGGTGGCCGACAGGCGGAAATTGATGAAGCCTGGCCCCGCGACCTCGGCCGAGGCGATCAGGCCGGCCGCGTCCGGGTGGGCCAGGACGCCCGCCACGACGGCCTGGGCCAGTTCGCGCGGGTTGCGCCGTGCCGCGCGGGCGGCCTGCATGGCGACGTTGCTGGCCACGTCGCCATGCGCGGCGACCTTGGGGCGTTCGAGGGTGACGTCCGGAGTCTGGCCGGGGATCAGGGTGTCCAGGACGGAGCGCAGGATGGCGATGAGCCGGGTGTGTTGCTCGGGTAGCATGGTGTCCGTATCTGAGGGTATCCCGAAATGATAGCCCGATTTCACATGCCGGGTAGCCCCAGCTCGGCCTCCAGCCAGGCGCCATAGGCCGCCATGTCCACGATGCCGGCCACGGATCCCTGGTCGCCGTCCATGGTGCCGGCGCGGCGGATGAAGGCCTCGACGATCCGCCGCTGGGCATCGCCCAGGCGGGTATCCGAGCCCTGGGGGCCGATCGTCCGTGTGGCGGCGTCCTGCAGCGTCCGGTCGCCCGCCAGCAGGCGCAAGGCGGGGCCGCGTTCGTCGTGCAGCAGCGGGTTGTCCACCGTGCGGTCCTCAGCCGGCGGTTCTGCCAAGGGGACGAGGGCGGCCATGGCCTGCCAGCGCATCCAGTTCAGGGCCACATCCGACAGGTCGCCATCCGGGCGGGGCCGTTGCCGCTCGTCCAGCAGCAGGCCGCCGCCGATGTCGGCGTGGGCGCCGATGAAGGGCGCCTCGACGGTGTTGCCGGCGTCTCCGGCCGCCGAGACCAGGGGGAACAGGGCGCGCAGCTCATGCAGCGCCACCGCGTGCGCCACCCAGTGCCAGGCGCCGGCGATGCCCAGATCGAAGCCGGCATTGGCCGCGCCCAACAGTCCGAATTGCGCCACGGTGTCGAACAGGCCCAGGAACCGCAGGTCGACGCACAGGCCGATGGTTCCGCGCAGCGGATCGTCGTAAGAAAACCAGCCGTCGCGCGTGTGCCGCGCGATGCGGTTGGCGAAATCGCGGGCCAGGGCCGCCCCGCGCGAGTAACCGAGGATGTCGATGGGCACGGGCGCGGCGGCGCCCTGGGCGCGGTCCAGGGCATTCAGCAGGGATTGCCATTGGTTGCGCAGGATCTGGCGGCTGCTGGAGGCGGTGACTGCGTCCCAGTCGGTGTAGTAACTGTTCCCCGGACCGGCGTGGTAGTAGGCCGGACCGTCCTCGTAGGTCTGTGCGAGTTTCCAGACGTTGCCCTGGTTGCGCGGCCCGTAGCGCGTGCCGTCGAAGGCCAGCAGGATCAGGCCGAGCGGATCGACATGGCGCAGGGGCTGCTGGGCTGCGTAGCCCAGGGCCTGCAGGCCGGGCAGCGGCCCCAGGGGGTCGGGCTCCAGATAGTGGCCGTGTCCGGGCAGGAAGGTGCGAAAGACATTGTCGTGCCAGCCTGTCGCCGGATCCTCGTCCTGGCCCGGCCTGCGCAGCGGCAGGTCCAGGTCGCCGCGCAGGCGCGTTGCGCGGCCCAGGGCGTCGTAGTCGGCGGCCCAACGCAGCGCGCGGTCATCGTCGGTTGCCAGGACGGGGGCGCCCAGCAGATCGGCGTGCAGGTAAATCAGGTGCACGCGCCCGTCGGCCTCCGTTTGCAGCAGGCCGACCGGAACCTCGTGGGCGTACAGATAGCGCTGGGTGACGCCGAAAGTGGAAAGTGTCGGCGCCGTCGCGCGATCCGGGTCCGGTCGCCGCCAGACCGCCGCCAGGCGGTTGTCGACGTAATAGCGCTCGGTCTCCCGGCCGTCCCGGATGGCCCGGATCCGCTGGCCTCGGGCGTTATAGGCGTAGCGAACCAGGGTCCGGCCGTGTTCCAGGATCTCGGCTACCCTGCCCTGGGCCTGGTGACGCAGCGTCCTGCCGCCGATCGCCAGCGCCAGTCCTGCCGCGTCGCGAGGAATCGCGGTCGGCCGGGCGGTTCCGGTGTTCGCGCTTGTCGCGGCCGATGGGGCGGCGGGACTGTCGAGGCGCGCGGCCAGCCGGCCATCCTCGTCCCAGGCCAGCCAGGTCCGGGTCGCGTCGTCCTGGATCCCGATCAGACGGTCCTGCCCGTCGTGGGCCAGGGCCTGACGTCGCCAGTGTGCGGGCGCCAGGAATGTGGTTCGGCGCGCGACCCGGCCCCGGGCGTCGTGGTCCCGGTGTTCGCCCCACAGGATGCGTGGTCCGTCGGACAGGACCAGCGTCTCGGCCCGCCCGTCCGTCCCGGCGGCCGTGCGCAGCCACAGGCCATTGCCGTAGCGGTAGCCGGCCTGGCCCGGGACGGTGCCGATGACGGTCCGGCGCACACCGTCGGCGGCCTCCCAGTCCAGGCGGCTCAGGCGATCCCCGCCGGACCAGTCATAGTGCAGCGCGCCGCCTTCCGGCAGATCGTGTCGGGTCAGCCGGCCCCGCGCATCGTAGGCGAACTGTTCGCGGTAATCGAGCGCGCCCTGCGGATGAGGCCGGTGGATGGCGCGCGCCGTGACCCGGCCGTGTCCGTCGTAGGTCAGGTATTCGGTTTCCCCGGGGTGCGTCAGACGGACCGGACGGTCTCCCCGCCAGCGCAGACTGATTTCCAGCGACGCCCGGCCCGGCGTCGTGTGCCGCAGCCGCGCAGGGCGGCCGATGGTGTCGCGGAAGATGTCCAGACGGCCGCCGTCGGCTTGGCGCCGCCCGATCAGGCGGCCTTGCGCGTCGTGAGTCAGCCAGGTCGTGCCCGTCAGCCGGCTGGACCAGCGCGTCAGCCGGTCCCCGGGCCCGTAGTCCAGGCGCAGGCCGGGCCAGCCGCCATGAGCCTGCGTCAGGCTGCGGATCCGGCCGTCCGGCGCGCGCCGGATGCGCAGGCCACCGATGGCGCTCAGCCGGCCCAGGGCATCGTGGCCGATGCGCAGGACGTCCGCCGGACAGCCGGCGCAGGCCGACGAACGCACCGTGCGCGGCACGGTCCGGCCGCCGCGCACGGTGTGCTCTACTTCGGCCACACCGCCCGCCGCGCGGATCCGGGTCGTGACGATGCCCGGTGGGGCTTCCGGGTAGCTCAGGTCCAGGCGGCCCGCCGTGGCGTCCTGTGCGCCCGGGACCGCCCGGATGACGCGGCCCTGGGCGTCGTAGGCCCAGCTGCGGGCGCGCCAGCGCCGGCCGTCGGTGGCTTCCAGTGTGACGCCGGTGATCGCGGCGGGGTGGCCGGCCTGCAGGGCGGATTCATAGTGGTAGCGTTTACGCATGCCGTCGGGCCGGCGCACGGCGGTCAGCCGCATCGGACCGACACCCGCGCTAGCCGTGCCGGTTTCCATGGCTGTGGCGTCAATGACGGACGCGTGTTCGTAGCGCAAGACGCCCAGCGGCGTGTGCAGCGCGCGCAGGCGGGGTCGAGGTCCCGATGCGTCGTAGACCAGCCGCAGCTTGGCGGAGCCGCGCCCGATTTCCCGGACCAGGCCGTGCAGTGGCCCGCCGGCGTGGCGGTCGATGACAATGTCCGTCCGTCCGGGGGCGGCGATCGTCCGCAACCGGCCCTGTGCGTCGAAAACCAGCCGGCCGCCGTCGGCGCCCTGCCAGGTCGCGGTCACATCCCCCGCGCGCGCGCCGCTCTCCGGTTCCGGGGCCAGGACGCGGCCATCGGCGGGGCCGGCGCCCAGGCCCCGCGCGTCGAAGCGCATGCGGCGGCCGTCGGGCAGGTCCAGGCGCCAGCCGTCCGGGGCCGGCCGCAGCCGGATGTCGTATTCGCTGGCCCAGCCCCTGCCCAGCGGCCCGTCCTCGACGGATCCCGAGCGGTACAGGCGGATGAAGGATGGATGGCCGCCCGCGAACGGTTCGGGCAGGTCGGTTTCCCGCAGGAATTTCTCGCCGGAGGCCAGGTGCACGGGGTTGGCGATGCCCGGGTCGGGCGCGGGCTCTGCCGCCGGCCCCCGGACCGATCCCGCGCCGCAGGGCGCCTGGGCCTGCGGTGCGGCGCAGGCCAGGGCGGATCCGGCCTGCGCGGGGGCAGGCGGGGGCCAGGCGGCGAGCACCAGCGGCAAGCCGGCCAGCCAGGCCGTCCAGCGGCGCCAGTCAAGGGTTTCGGGCATGCGGGAACCTCCTGTCGAAGCGTTCATTGTGTCGCTTGGCAGGGGGTTGAAGATCGGTTAGTGTATGAATGTGTCCATTGCGGGAATTCCACCATGCTTGTCTTGTTTCAATCGAAATCCGCGGCGGAAGTCCTGATGTTCGCCCAGCATGCCCGGCCCATCCTGCTGGCCGCCGGCAAGACCTTCGACACCCCCGGCCTGCCGGAACGCGGCGTCATCACCCGGGCGCAACTGGATAAGGCCATCGCCGGCATCGAGGCGCTGGTGGCGGCCGACCCCGGCCATGACGACGCCTCTGGCGATCACGACGAAACGGTCGAGCACCCCATCGCCCAGCCGGTCGGCATGCGCCGCCGGGCCTGGCCTCTGTTGACCATGCTGCGTCTGGCCCGCGAGAAGGACGAGGACGTCACGTGGGAACCCGCGCCCTCCTGGTAAATTCACGCCTTTCAGAGGCCTCTCTTTACACGGAGAAATCCCCATGCAGGGTCATGTGATCGTGATTTTCGATGCCCATCGTTCACTGGAGCTGTCCGTAGACGCGCCGGTGGACGCCGATCGGGCGCGTGCCGCCCGCGACTGGTTCGAACGGACCTGGGAATCCCTGGGCTGCGAGCCTCTGCGGGTCAGCGGCAAGGTCCTGCTCCTGGACAAGATCCTGGGCGTGGCCGACAGCCTGGGCTACAACCGGCTGTCATCGCAGCCCGACCTGGCGCGGGAATTCGCCGGCCACGCCGTCCAGGCGCTGGAAAAG
>DISE01000046.1 GCA_002421865.1 Castellaniella sp. UBA6218 | reverse complement strand
AGGGCTACACCATCGTCATGGTCGAACAGAACTTCCGCTTCGCCGCGCCCCTGGCCGACCATTTCTACGTCATGGAGCACGGCCAGATCGTGGAACAATTCCCCGCCAGCCAGCTCCAGGAGAAGCAGTCCACCCTAGACAGCCTGCTGGGCGTCTGACCGGCGCCCGCTCCCCATTTTTCACTGATCCGCCGGCACAACCGGCACATACAGGAGACTTCCCATGAAACTGCGTACCCTATCCGCCGCGCTGGCCGTTGCCGGCCTGGGCTTCGGTCTCTCGGCCCAAGCCGCGGGGATTTCAGACGACGTGATCCGCATCGGCTTCATCGCCGACATGTCCGGCGTGTATGCGGACATCGACGGCAATGCCGGCGCCGACGCCATCCGCATGGCGATCGCCGACATGGGGGGCGAAATCAACGGGAAGAAAATCGAACTGCTGACCGCCGACCACCAGAACAAGGCCGACATCGCCTCGGCCCGCGCCCGCGAATGGTTCGACCAGCAGCATCTGGACATGCTGATCGGGGGCACCAATTCCGCCACCGCGCTGGCCATGGCCGCCGTGGCTGCAGAGAAGAAAAAACCCTTCATGGCCGTCGGCCCGGGCTCTTCGGCCCTGACCAATGCCCAATGCACCCCCTATACCGTCCACTACGCCTACAACACCGTCGCGCTGGCCAACGGCACGGGTTCCGCCGTTGTACGTGAAGGGGGCAAGACCTGGTTCTACCTGACCGCCGACTACGCCTTCGGACACTCGCTCGAACAAGACACGATGAAGGTCGTGGAAAAATCCGGGGGCAAGAACCTGGGCGCCGTGCGCGCGCCGCTGGCGACGACGGACTTCTCTTCCTTCCTGCTGCAGGCGCAAAGCTCCGGCGCCCAGGTCCTCGGCCTGGCGAACGCGGGCGGCGACTTCATCAACTCCGTCAAGGCCGCCAAGGAATTCGGCATCACCCAGACCATGAAGCTGGCCGGCCTGCTGGTGTTCATCAACGACATCCACGCCCTGGGCCTGGACAGCACCGCCGGCCTGTACCTGACCACGCCTTGGTACTGGGACCAGAACGATGAATCGCGCGCCTGGTCCAAGCGTTTCTTCGAACAGCACAAGCGTGCGCCATCCTTCCTGCAGGCGGGCGACTATTCGGTGGCCAAGACCTATCTGGAAGCCGTCAAGGCCATCGGCACGGATGATGGCGATGCGGTCATGAAGCAGCTCAAGAGCGTCAAGATCAACGACATGTTCATCAAGAACGGCTACATCCGCAAGGACGGCCTGACGATGCACGACATGTACCTGGCTCAGGTGAAGAAACCCGATCAGTCGAAGGCGCCCTGGGACTACTACAATATCGTGCGCACCCTGCCGGCCGAATCGGTCTATGGCGCGGAATCGACCTCGACCTGCGCTTTGCTCAAGAAATAAGCGGCGCATGAACTCCGGGCTCCCACTCCAGCCGGGCGGGAGCCCGCGATCCTCGTTTCTCCTTCCGCCCGCTTTCACCGCAGCCCTATGACAGAACTTTTCGGTGTTCCCATCCAGGCCCTGCTCGGCCAGCTCCTGCTGGGCCTGGTCAACGGCTCGTTCTACGCCGTCCTTTCGCTGGGGTTGGCCGTCATCTTCGGCCTGCTCAACATCATCAACTTCGCTCACGGCGCGCTCTACATGCTGGGCGCCTTCGTCGCCTGGATGGGCCTGCAGTACCTCGGGCTGAACTACTGGGTCATGCTCGCCGTGGCCCCCCTCGTCGTGGGGCTGTTCGGCATTTTCCTCGAACGCCTGCTGCTGCGTCGCCTGTACAAGCTCGATCCGCTCTACGGACTGCTGCTGACCTTCGGGCTCACGCTGCTCATCGAAGGGCTGTTCCGCAGCTTCTATGGCGTCTCCGGCCAGCCCTACAGCACGCCCGCGCTGCTGCAAGGCGGCGTGAACCTGGGTTTCATGTTCCTGCCCATCTACCGCGCCTGGGTCGTCGTGGCCTCGATCCTGGCCTGCCTGCTGACCTGGTTCGTGATCGAAAAGACCCGCCTGGGCGCCCTGCTGCGCGCCGGCACCGAAAACCCGAAACTGGTCGAAGCCTTCGGCGTGAACGTCCCGCTGATGATCTCGCTGACCTTCGGTTTCGGCGTGGGCCTGGCCGGCTTCGCCGGCGTGCTCGCTGCACCCATCCTGCAGGTCTCCCCGCTGATGGGCTCGAACCTGATCATCGTCGTCTTCGCCGTGGTCGTCATCGGCGGCATGGGCTCGATCCTGGGCTCGATCCTCACCGGACTGGGGCTGGGCATCATCGAGGGCTTCACCAAGGTCTTCTGGCCCGAGGCTTCCAGCACCGTGGTGTTCATCATCATGGTGATCGTGCTGCTCACCCGCCCGGCCGGGCTGTTCGGGAAGGAATCATGAATCGTCAACTGATTGGCTATCTGGCCGCCATCGTCCTGCTCGCGGCCCTGCCCGTGCTGGGCGGCTATCCGATCTTCATCATGAAGGTCATGTGCTACGCCCTGTTCGCGTGCGCTTTCAATCTGCTGCTGGGCTACACCGGACTGCTGTCCTTCGGCCACGCCGCCTTCCTCGGGCTGGCCGCCTACGCCTGCGGCCAGTCGCTGACCGCCTGGGGCTGGCCCACGCTGGGCGGGCTGCTCTTCGGCACCGCGGCCGCCGGCGCGCTGGGCCTGATATTCGGCCTGCTCTCGATCCGGCGCAGCGGCATCTACTTCGCCATGATCACCCTGGCGCTCGCCCAGATGCTGTTCTTCTACTTTCTGCAGGCACCGTTCACCGGCGGCGAGGACGGGCTGCAGGGCATTCCACGCGGCAGCATTCTCGGGCTGGATCTCGGCCAGGACATCAATCTGTACTACGTGGTGCTGGTGATCTTCGTGCTGGGCTACGCCCTGATCTGGCGCACCGTGCACTCACCCTTCGGCCAGGTCCTGAAGGCCATCCGCGAAAACGAACCGCGCATGATCTCGCTGGGCTACGATGTGGACCGCTTCAAGCTGCTGGCCTTCGTGCTCTCGGCCACGCTCGCCGGGCTGGCCGGCGCCACCAAATCGCTGGTGTTCGTATCGGCCACACTGTCGGACGCCACCTGGCAGATGTCGGGCATGGTGATCCTCATGACGCTGATCGGCGGCATGGGCACGCTCACCGGTCCGGTGCTGGGCGCGATCATTGTCGTGGCGCTGGAAAACAAGGTCGGCGAATTCGGCCGCTTCCTGATGCACCAGACCGGCATCGAATGGTTCCGCGTCCTGGGCGAATCGGTCACCATCGTCATCGGCCTGATCTTCATCGTCTGCGTGCTGGCCTTCCGTCGCGGCATCGTCGGCGAATGGCTGGCCAAGCGGCAGAAGACGGGCTGATTTTTACATCACACGCGGCACGGCTCAAAAAGAATGGCCCCAAGGGCCATTCTTTTTTCATTTCCCAGGCTCGCCTTCAGGAGGACCGGCCCGCTCCAGCAAGTCCCAGATAGCTTTCGATGACCCGGGGATGTCCCGCCAGCATGCGGGATTCGCCTTCCAGGACGACGGCGCCGGTTTCCAGAACGTAGCCACGGTCCGCCACGTGCAAGGCGGCGCGGGCATTCTGTTCCACCAGCAGGATGGACACGCCGGTGCTGCGCAAGCGGGCGATGGTCTGGAAGATTTCCCGGACCACGCGCGGCGCCAGGCCCAGGCTGGGCTCGTCCAGCATCAGCAAGGCCGGACGCGCCATCAGGGCGCGGCCCAGCGCCAGCATCTGGCGCTCGCCCCCCGACAACGTCCCCGCCGCCTGGCCGGCGCGTTCCTTCAGGCGAGGAAACAGGTCGTAGACCTCCTCCAGGGTGTCGCGCCAGCCCTGAACGCCGGCGCGGTACAAACGGAAGCCGCCCAGCAGCAGGTTGTCGCGCACGGACATGCTGGCGAACAGTTCGCGGCGTTCCGGCACCAGCGACAGGCCCTGGCCCACGCGGCGCTCGATGTCCCAGCCCTGCACTTCAATGTCCTGGAACACGATCGAGCCCCGGCTGTGCCCTCGCAGGGGCAATGCCCCCATGATGGCGCCCAGCAGGGTCGATTTCCCGGCGCCGTTGGCGCCGATGACGGTCACGATCTCTCCCCGGCCCACCGTCAGGTCGATGGGGTCCAGGGCGGCCACCTTGCCATAATGCGCCGACAGGCCCCGGACCGAGAGGACGGGGGCGGCGGACGCCGGCGCGTCCGTTCCGGAGCCGGCAACGGCATGGGAGACGGCGCTCATGCGGTCCCCCCAGGCTGCGCCTCCCCCACCTCGCGGCCTGCAGGCCGCTCGGATTCGCCCGGCGCGGGACGGTCCGCGGGGACCGTCCCTGGTCCGGGCTCATCCCAAGTCACGTCGAGGCCGCCCAGGTAGGCTTCCAGCACGGCCGGGTTGCGCTGAATGTCCGCCGGGACACCCTCGGCCAGCATCGTGCCGAAATCCATGACCAGCAGGTGATCGGTAAGGTTCATCACAAAGTCCATGTCGTGCTCGACCAGCAGCAGGCTCATGCCCTCGCGTCGCAATTGATCCAGCACCGCCGCCAGCGCCTGCTTTTCCTGGTAGCGCAGGCCGGCCGCCGGCTCGTCGAGCAGCAGCGCGATGGGATCGCAACACAGCGCCCGGGCAATCTCCACGATGCGCTGTCGGCCCAGCGGCAGACTGCCGGCCGGCTGGTCGATCACGTCTCCCAGCCCCACCCGTTCAATCTGGCGCGCGGCTTCGCGCAGCAGTGCCGCCTCGGCGGTCCGGTCCAGACGCAGCGCCGCCGACAGCACGCCGGATCCGCTGCGCAGGTGGGCGCCCAGCGCGACGTTTTCCAGCACGCTCATGTCCGGCAGCAATTGCACATGCTGGAAACTGCGCGCCAGTCCCCGGCGTGCGATCTCGCGTGCCGGCAGGCCGTCGATGCGGTCCCCCATGAAACGCACCGCGCCGCCGGACAAGGGCGCCACGCCGCTGATGAGATTGAAGGTGGTGCTCTTGCCTGCCCCGTTGGGGCCGATCAGTCCCATGATTTCGCCCGCCCGCAGGCGGAAGCTGATGTCGTTGACCGCCACCAGGCCGCCGAACTCCTTGCGCACGCGGTCGACCTCCAGGACCAGATCGCCCGCCGTGGGCGAGGACCGGCGCGGCAGTTCCGGCGCGGCGGCCAGGCGTGCCGGATCATGACCATTGGCTTCGGCGCGTCCGCCCAGCCGCGACCACAGCCGTGCCAGGACGGGCCAAAGGCCGTCGCGGGCGAACTGCAGCACCAGGATCATCAGCACGCCGAAGGCCAGCAGCTCCAGGTTCGCGCTCGTACCCACCAGGCCGGGCAGCACATTCTGCAGCTGGTCCTTGACGATCAGGATGGCGGCGGCGCCCGCCACCGCGCCCCAGACGCTGCCCGAACCGCCCACCACGGCCATGAACAGGTATTCGATGCCGTAGCCCAGGCCGAATGGGCTGGGGCTGACGGCGCGCTGCATGTGCGCGTACAGCCAGCCCGACACGCAGCCCAGCAGTGCGGCATAGACGAAGATGACGACCTTGTAGTGCGCCAGATCGACGCCGAAGGATTCGGCCATGGAGCCGCTGCGCAGGGCGCGGATGGCCCGTCCCGCGCGTGAATCCAGCAGATTGTGCGTGGCCCACAGGGCCAGCAGCAGGATCAGCCAGATCAGCAGATACATGCGCGGCCCGGTCCCGAGGGACCAGCCGCCGAGCGACAGCGGCGGAATGCCCGCGATGCCGTCGTAGCGGCCCAGGAAATCCAGGTTGCCGTACAGGTAGTACAGCGCGAGGCACCAGGCCAGGGTGCACAGGGGCAGATAGTGACCGGACAGGCGCAGCGTGATGGCCCCGAGCGCGTAGGCAACCAGACAGGTCAACGCCAGACCGGCGATCAGGCCCAGCCAGGGAGACAAGCCCGCCGCCGTCGTCAGCCAGGCCGTGGAATAGGCACCGAGGCCGACGAAGGCCGACTGGCCGAAGGACGTCAAGCCGCCGACACCGGTCAGCAGGACCAGCCCCAGCACCACCAGGCTGTAGAGCCCGATATAGTTCATCTGGGTGATCCAGAAGGCGGGGACGCCAGGGATCCAGGGCAGCAGTGCCAGGACCGGGAGCAGGATCATGAGGAGGTGACGCGGGCGCATGCGGACCTATTCCTCCTCGTCCAGGTGGACGCTGCCGAACGAGCGCCACAGCAGGACCGGGATGATCAGTGTGAAGACGATGGCTTCCTTGAAGGGGCTGGCCCAGAAGGAAGAAAAGGCCTCGAGGATGCCGACGAACAGGGCGCCCGCCGCCGCGGCCGGATAGCTGACGAGGCCGCCGAAAATGGCCGCCACGAAACCCTTCAGGCCGATCAGGAAGCCCGTATCGTAATAAATGGTGGTGATGGCGGCGATCAGCATGCCCGAGAGCGCGCCGATGGCGGCCGCCAGGGTGAAGGTCAGGCTGCCCGCCACCCGCGTGCTGATGCCCACCAGCCTCGCCCCGCGCCGGTTGACGGCGGTGGCCCGCAAGGCGCTGCCATACAGTGTGCGGCTGAAGAACAGCCACAGCCCGCCGATCAGCGCGGCGCAGGTGGCCAGCACCGCGAAAGTCTGGGCCGTCCAGGCCACCGGCCCGATCTGCACCGTCCCCTCGACCAGGGCCGGCGTACGCCAGCCCTCCGCGCCGAAGAACAGCAGCCCCAGGCCGGTCAGCGCGAAATGCACGGCGACCGATACGATCAACAATACCAGCACGCTGGCCTGCTCCACGGGCTGGTACACCAGGCGATAGATCATCGGCCCCATGGGTACCACCAGCGCCAGCGCGAACAGCACCCGCAGGGCCAGGGGCACATCCGGCCCGGCCGCCAGAGGCGCCAGGGCCTCCAGCGCCAGGGGCAGGACCAGCGCCCAGCCCAGGGTGCGGCCGTAGCCGCGCCACTGGCGGGCGCGCCAGCACGAGACCGCCTCGACCAGGCAGACCAGCACGCCCATCAGCACCAGCAGGTGCGCCGTCCCAGGCACCCGGCCGTTGGCGAGGAATGCCAGGGACAGGGCGCCGAAGGTGACGAATTCCCCCTGGGGAATCAGGATCACCCGCGTCACCACGAACACCAGCACCAGCGCCAGGCCCAGCAGGGCGTAGATGGCGCCGTTCAGTATGCCGTCCTGCAGGAGGATCAGCGCGATGGTCAGATCCACGGCGGTCTTACAGATCCGGCTGGTAGGTCCACTTGCCGTTCACGACCTGCACCATGACGCGGCCGCGCTCGTCCAGGCCGGCGTGGTCGGTCGGACTCAGGTTGAAGACGCCCTGGGAAGCGGGCAGTTCCTTGACCTGTTCCAGCGCGTCGCGCAGGGCCGAGCGGAATTCCGGCGTGCCCGGCTTGGCACCGGTCTTCAGGGCGCGGGGAATCGCGTCGTTGATCAGTTGACCAGCGTCCCACATGTGCCCGCCGAAAGTGTTGGTCGTGCCCGCGCCGTACTTGGCCTCGTAAGCTTTGACATACACCAGGGCGCTGGCCTTGACCGGGTTGCTGTCGGGCAACTGGGCCGCCACCAGCAACGGGCCGGCTGGCAGGATCATGCCTTCGCAGGCCTTGCCGCAGACCCGCAGCACGTCGTTGTTGGCCGCGCCGTGGGTCTGATAGATGCGGCCCTTGTAGCCGCGTTCGACCAGCTCGCGCTGCGGCAGGGCCACCGGCGTGCCCGAAGCGGCGATCAGGATGCCGTCGGGCTTGGCCGACAGCAGCTTCAGGACCTGGCCGGTGACGCTGGTGTCGGGCCGGGCGAAGCGTTCCGCCGCCACGACCTTGATGCCCTTGGCTTCGGCGGCGGCCTTCATTTCCTGGAGCCAGCCATCGCCATAGGCGTCGCTGAAGCCGATGAAACCCAGCGTCTTGACGTGCTGCTTGACCATCGCGTCCGCCAGGGCGGCGGCCATCAGCGCGTCGTTCTGCGGCGTCTTGTAGACCCACTTGCGGGGACCGTCCACCGGCTCGACGAGCTTGGCGTTGGCGGCCACGCTGATCATGGGCGTGCCGGTTTCGGCGGCCACGTCCGACATGGCCAGCGAAGCCGGCGTCACGGAAGTGCCCAGCACCACGTCGACGTGGTCGTCGGCCGTGAGCTTGCGGATGTTCTTCACCGCCTGGGTGGTGTCGGTGGCGTCATCCAGCACGATGTACTGCACGGTCTGGCCACCGATTTCTTTCGGCAGCAGGGCCACGGTGTCGCGCTCGGGAATGCCCAGCGAAGCGGCCGGCCCGGTGGACGACACCGTCACGCCGACCTTGATCTGTGCCGTGGCGGCCAGGGGCAACGCGGCCAGCAGCGCGGCCGCGCCCAGGGTGAGCCGCAGGGAAACCGGAAATGTCATGTTTGTCTCCGAATGTTTTTTGACGGACCGTGCAATTCATGGCTGCGAACCCGGCGGGTCGAGGCATAAACACGTGAACGGGCGTCATATTATCGCAGGCTGGCGCAATTTGCTGCCGCACGATGGCGGATTGCCACGCGGTCGCGCCGATCTCCTCCCGGGCATCCCTCCGCCGCCGGCGTCAAAGTCGATTAAGATGGAGGATTGAAGTGAAATTCTGGACAGGTTCCTCGTGGACAAGATCGAGCGCACGGACGCCGAATGGCGCGCGCAGCTTTCCCCCGACGAATTCGCGGTCACGCGGCTGAAGCACACCGAACGCCCATTCACGGGACGCTACTGGGACACCACCCGGGCCGGCACCTACCTCTGTGTCTGCTGCGGCACTCCGCTGTTCGCCTCGGATACGAAATTCGACGCGGGCTGCGGCTGGCCCAGCTATTTCGAGCCCGTCGCCCCCGACCGCGTGCGCGAACTGCGCGACACCAGCCACGGCATGATCCGCACTGAAATCCTGTGCGCCGTCTGCGACGCTCACCTGGGCCATGTATTCCCCGACGGCCCGCCCCCCACCGGGCTGCGCTACTGCATCAACTCCCTGTCCCTTAAATTCATCCCGGCCGAATGACCACGCCCACGCCTGCATGAAAAAATTCCTGTTCGACCTCTTTCCGCTGATCCTGTTCTTCCTGGCTTTCCGCTTCGCCGACATCTACGTCGCCACCGGAACGGCCATGGCGGCGGCCGTACTGCAGATCCTGTGGCTGCGGCTGACCGGCCGGGCGATCGAACCCATGCACTGGATCAACCTGACGGTGATCGTCGTGTTCGGCGGCGCGACCCTGCTGTTCCACGACGACACCTTCATCAAGTGGAAACCCACGGTCCTGTACTGGCTGTTCGCCGCCATCCTGACGGGCGCACGCCTGTTCACCGGCCGCAACCTGATGCGGCGCCTGATGGGCGACAAGATCGACCTGCCCGACCGCGCCTGGAACCGGCTGAACGACAGCTGGGCCGGGTTCTTCGTCGCCTCGGGCGCCCTGAACCTGTACGTGGCTTTTTCGGGCCGCTTCACCGAGGCGCAGTGGGTGAACTTCAAGGTCTTCGGCCTGATGATCCTGCTGCTGCTGTTCGTGGTGGCGCAATCCCTGTGGCTGGGACGGCACATCCAGACCGAACCCGCCACGCCCCGGGCCGAAGGCCCCGACGGCGAGCCGCGCGCATGAACTCCGACGACACCGACCTGCGGGCCGTGCTGGCCGGGCGCCTGGCCGCACTCGAACCCGCGCGGCTGGACCTCATCGACGAATCCCATCTGCATGCCGGCCATGCCGGCGCACAGGGTGGCGCAAGGCACTTCCGCGTCCACATCGTGTCCAACCGGTTCCAGGGGCTCGGCACACTCGCCCGCCATCGTCTTGTGTATGATTGCGTGCGTGATCTGATGCCCCATCCGATCCATGCCCTGGCCATCGAGGCCGGCACCCCTCCCATCGAAGGACTTTCATGAAACGTATCGCCGCTTTCGCCCTGGCCTGCTCCCTGACGCTGCCGGTCTGGGCCAAGGACATCGCCACCGTCAACGGCCAGGGCATTTCCCAGGCCAAATTCGACCAGTTCGTCGGCATGCTGGTCAGCCAGGGCGCTCAGGACACGCCGCAGCTGCGCGACCAGGTCAAGCAGGAAATGATCAACCGCCTGGTGGCGGTCCAGGCGGCCGAGAAGGCCGGCCTCCAGAAGGATCCCGCCGTCCAGCAGGAAACCGAACTGGCCACGCAAAGCATCCTGGTGCGCGCCCTGATGGCCAAATACCTGAAGGACCACCCCGTCAGCGAAGCCGACCTGCAAAAGGAATACGACACCATCAAGGCCCAACAGGCCTCGCGCCAGGAATACAAGCTGCGTCACATCCTGGTCAAGGACGAAGCCAAGGCCAAGGATCTGATCAAGGCGATCAAGGCGAAGAAGACCACGTTCGAAGCTGCCGCGAAAAAAGAATCGATCGACACCGGCAGCGGCAAGAACGGCGGCGAGCTGGGCTGGGGTCCGACCAGCAATTACGTGCCCGAGTTCGCCCAGGCCGTGGAAAGCATGAAAAAGGGCGACCTCAGCGCCCAGCCTGTGCAGACGCAATTCGGCTGGCACGTGATCCAGGTCGAGGACGTGCGCCCGATCGCCTTCCCCTCCTTCGACGAAGCCAAGCCCCAGCTTGAGGAAATGATGCGTCAGCAAGCCCTGGCCACCTACCAGAAGGGCTTGATGAAGGACGCCAAGATCGTGGACAAGGCCGAAAAGCAGTAAAAGCTTCCCACGGCTGCGCAGCCTAGGGCTGCCTGCTTCGGCAACGGCCTTCCTTCGGGGAGGCCGTTTCTTATTGGCCCGGCGTTCAGGCGCCGAGCAGCGCCTTCAGTCCGGCCTCGTCGATCACGGCCACGCCCAGTTCGGCGGCCTTGGCAAGCTTGCTGCCGGCCTCATCGCCGGCCACCACCCAGGCGGTCTTGCGCGACACAGAGCCGCTGACCTTGCCGCCGGCCGCGAGGATCAGGCGCGTGGCTTCGTCGCGGCTCAGGCTCGGCAGGGTGCCTGTCAGCACCAGAGTCTTGCCCGCCAGGGGTTTCTCGCCGGCCGGCGCCTCGTCGGCCCGGGGTTCGACCCCGACGGCCCGCAACGCGTCGATGACTTCACGGTTGTGCGCTTCGGCGAAAAAGCGCCGGATCGAGGCCGCCACCACCGGACCGACATCCGGCACCTGCAGCAGGGCTTCTTCGGAGGCATTCATGATGGCATCGATGGAACCGAAATGCCGCGCCAGGTCGCGCGCCGTGGTCTCGCCCACGTGGCGGATGCCCAGGGCATACAGCAAGCGGGACAAGGGCGGGTGGCGGCGCTGGTTGATGGCCTCGACCAGATTGCGCGCCGACTTCTTCCCCATGCGGGGATAGGTGGACAGCTTCAGTTCCTCGGTCTCACCCGTCAGCTTGTACAGATCGGCCAGCGTGCGGACATCACCGTTGTCCACCAGTTGCTCGATCAGCTTGTCGCCCAGACCGTCGATATCCAGAGCCTTGCGGCTGGCGGCATGCCAGAGGGTCTGCTTGCGCTGCGCGGGACAGAACAGCCCTCCGGTGCAACGCGTGACCGCTTCGCCTTCAGGACGTTCGACCGCCGAGCCGCATTCCGGACACACCGGACACACGGCCAGCAGGTCGAACACCGGCGCGCCGGCCGGGCGCAGCGCCAGCACCGGCCCGACGACCTCGGGAATGACGTCGCCCGCGCGGCGCACCACCACGGTGTCGCCAATGCGCACATCCTTGCGGCGGATCTCGTCTTCGTTGTGGAGCGTGGCGTTGGTGACGGTCACGCCGCCGACGAAGACAGGCTGCAGCCGCGCCACCGGCGTCAGCGCCCCGGTGCGCCCCACCTGGACGTCGATGCCGAGCAAGCGGGTGGTTTCCTCCTGGGCGGGGAATTTGTGCGCGATGGCGAAGCGCGGCGCGCGCGCGACGAAGCCCAGGACGTCCTGGGCGCGCAGGTCGTCGACCTTGTAGACCACCCCGTCGATCTCGTAGGGAAGGTTCGCGCGGGACGCCCCCACGGTCTCATAGAAACGCAGCAGGGCCAAAGCCCCATGGCACAGCATCCGTCCTGGGCTGACGGCAAAGCCGAAACCCGCCAGCCATTCCAGCATGCCGGAATGAGTCGCGCGCGGCCGCAGTTCGGCGCCGGCGGCGTCCTGGATCTGGCCCCAGCCGTAGGCGTAGAAACGCAGCGGCCGGGTCGCCGTCACGCGCGGATCCAATTGGCGCAGGCTGCCGGCCGCCGCGTTGCGGGGATTGACGAAGGGTTTGTCACCCCGGGCGGCCTGGGCCTCGTTCAGCCGTGCAAAATCCGCCCGCGTCATCAGCACCTCGCCACGCACCTCCAGCACGGAGGGGGCGTCGCCCCGCAGCCGCAAGGGCACCGAGCGCAGCGTGCGGATGTTGGCGGTGATGTCCTCGCCCTGGGCGCCATCGCCCCGGGTCGCCGCCTGGACCAGGCGGCCTTTTTCATAACGCAGGCTGACCGCCAGACCATCGAACTTGTATTCCGCGGCATAAGCCACACCGGGGTTCGGCGAACTGAGGCGCGGCGTGTCATCATCGGCGCCCGCAAGCGGTCCGGATCCGCCAGGCACGGAACCGTCCGCAGGGACCGCCCCGTGTCCGGTCACGCCAAGCAGACCGGCATCGATCAGGGTGGCCGCAACCCGCTCGTCGAAGGCGACGACATCCTCCGCTTCGAAGGCATTGCTCAGCGACAACATGCGCACGGCGTGCCGTACAGTGGCGAAATGATCCAGCGGCGTCGCGCCGACCCGCTGGGTGGGGGAGTCGGGCGTCACCCAGTCGGGGTGGTCGTCCTCGATGGCCTGGAGTTCGGCCATCAGGCGGTCGTACTCCGCGTCCGAGATGGACGGCGCGTCTTCGACGTAATAACGGCGGTTGTGGGCCTCGATGTCGGCGCGCAGGATCTCCAGGCGCCGACGGTCGGCCGTCTCGCGGTCCTGCCCGGCGGCGCCCGCTTCGGGGCGCGCGGTCATGAGAACACCCGCGCCGCGCGGTCCGTGCCGGCCAGGAAGCCCGCCTGATCGAGCTGGTCGTACAGGGCGCTGATCTGCCGGTCGATGGCGGGCGCGGAATCGTCCTGAAAGGTACGGCCCTGGTCATCCAGCACATGGGCTTCCAGGCGCACGGCCAGATCGCGGCCCACGGTCACCATGCGGCTGAAAGCCTGATCGTCGGGCAAACTGTTGGGCACATCCAGGACCAGATCGACTCGATGAGTGGATTCGCTCTCCTGGGTCTCGACCTGCAGTGCGAAGCGCGGCAGGCCGTTTTCCGCCATCCAGGCCCATTGCCCGCGCGACTGGACGAAGCCCGCCTCGACGGCCGCCTGGATGATCGCCGTCACGGGACGCGGCTGGGCCAGTTGCAGAATCAGTCCGACCTGGGCGTCCATGGCGGCGCAGCGCGCGTCGAGATCCGCCGCCTGGCGCAGCACCACATCCTGGTCCGGCGCTTCGATCAGCCCCTCGAAACGTTCGGCCAGATTCTGGGCCAGGGTCCAGAGGTTGGACCATTCGATGGCTGTCAGCGGACCGCTGCGGTTGGCCAGCACCACCGCCAATTGCAGCGACACATACGATTCGCCCGGCAGCGCCTCGGCCCGGTGACCGCCGCCTTCGCGTTCGGCGAACACGCGCACGGGCTTCTTGCCGACACGGCCGATGGCCCGCAGGGCGTCAGCCAGGGACTCGCCCGCCACGGGATGGGCCAGGGCGATGTCGATGACCGCCTCGCAGGCGGGGTCCGGCTCAGGACTCTCGTCGGCCGCGGGCCGGCCGGCCTGCCACAGGACCGGTTCGCGGCGGGGCGCCATGTCGCGCATCAGCACATCGTGCCCCGCCTCCGGCAAGGACTGGCGCATGCTGCGCCGCGCCCGCCAGTCCTGCCATGCGTTGTACAGCAGGACGACGACGATCAGCGCCACCCCGATCGAAATCAGCAAGATCTGCAAGTCGCTCATAAAGTCCTCTTATCCGGGCCTGTTCATTCAGGTCCTAAGCCGCCTCGGCCGCCCATTGCAGGGCCGAGTCCATGTCCACGGCCACGATCCGCGACACGCCCTGTTCCTGCATGGTCACGCCAACCAGTTGCCGGGCCATCTGCATGGCGATTTTGTTGTGAGAAATGAACAGGAACTGCGTCTGGTCGCTCATGCCGCGCACCAGGTTCGCATACCGTTCGGTATTGGCATCGTCCAGCGGCGCATCGACCTCGTCGAGCAGGCAGAACGGTGCCGGATTGAGTTTGAACAGGGCAAACACCAGGGCCGTCGCGGTCAGGGCTTTTTCCCCGCCCGACAGCAGGTGGATGGTGCTGTTGCGCTTGCCCGGCGGCTGGGCCATGACCTGCACCCCGGCGTCCAGGATTTCCTCGCCGGTCATGGTCAGGCGGGCTTCGCCGCCACCGAACAGGCGTGGGAACAGTTCGCCGAAATGGCCGTTGACGGTCTCGAAAGTCTGCGACAGCAGTTCCCGGGTCTCGCGGTCGATCCGGCGGATCGCGCTTTCCAGCGTTTCGATGGCCGCCAGCAGATCGGCATGCTGGGCGTCCAGGAAGCCTTTGCGATCGCGCGCCGCCGTCAGCTCGTCCAGTGCCGCCAGATTCACGGCGCCCAGCGATTCGATGTTCCGGGTGATGCGCTGGACCTCGGACTGCAACCAGTCCAGGCGCCGCCACTGGGGCGGCTGCTCGTCCAGGTGGCGGCGCAAGGCGTCGCGATCCACCTGGCGGGCGTCGAGTTGCTCGGCGAACTGCTCGACCGAGAGGCGCGAAGCCTGTTCCTTCAGCTGCAATTCGGTGATGCGCGCCCGCAGCGGGTCCAGGCCGCGCTCCAGCGTCAACCGGCCCTCGTCCGCTTCGCGCAGGATGGCGGCCGCCCGATCCTGCTCCAGCCGCGCCTCGCGCAGGGCCTCCTCGCACGCGGCCCGGGCCTCGAGCGCGTCCTGCAAGCCGGCCTGCGCCATGGATTCGTCCAGCTCGAACAGTTCGCCCTGCAGGGATTCGAGTTCGGCCCCCGCGCGACGGGCCTGGTCTTCGGCCAGTTGCAGGGTACGGCGCGATTCGTCCAGCCGGTGGCGCAGGGTGCGCACGGCGTACTCGGCTTCCTGGGCGGCGCGCTCCTGGTCGCGGCCCAGCTGGCGGGACCGCTCGGCCTGGCGAGACAGATCCTCGGCCTGCAGGTCGAGTTCCGCCAGGCGTTCCTGCTGTTCTGCCAGGACCTGGTCCAGGGACTCGAAGCGGGCCTCGGATTCGGCCCGACGCGCGTCCAGGCCCGCCTGCTGTTCCGCGAGTTCCCTCAGGTCGCGGTCCAGGCGGCGGGACTGCTCGTCGGACTGCGCCGCCTGCTGGCTGAGTTGCTGGTGGCGGATCTGGGCATCGTGCTGCGCCCGCATGCGTTCGGCGATCTGCTGGCGCGCGGGCTGCAGCGCCTGGGCCAGGTTGCGGCAGGCGGCGTCGGCCTGGGCGTGGGCGTCCAGGGCCTGGTCGGCGATCAATTGCGCAGCGCGGATTTCCAGGGCCAGGTTGTCGATCTGCTGGCGGCGCGCCAGTTGGCCGGCCTGCTCCGAATCAGCCGCGTAGAAGCGCACGCTGCAGGCGTCGACACGATGGCCGTCGCGCAACACCCAGACGCCGCCCGGCGGCAGTTCGCCGCGCCGGGCGATGGCGGCGCCCAGATCGTCGGCCACGCGCACGTCATGCAACCACGTCGCCAGCAGGTTCTGCAAGGCGGCATCGCGCGCATGGACGAAATCCAGAAGCCGCGGCGCGTCCGGCCCCGAAGCCGGGAGCGGGCCGGCATCGGCGGGCGTCTGATAGAAGGCCAGGCGCGCGGGCGGCGCATCCTGGGCGAAGGCGCGCACATGATCCAGCGTGCGCAGGCCCAGGGCGTTCATGCGTTCATGCAGCACGGCTTCCAGGGCGGTTTCCCAGCCCGCCTCCACCCGCAGTTGCTGCCACAGGCGCGTCAGGCCGCCCAGTTCCTGGCGCTGCAGCCAAGGTTCCAGCGCGTCTTCGGACTGGATCTTTTCCTGCAGCGCGATCAAGGCCTGCCGGCGCGCATCGAGTTTTTCCAGGTCCAGCCGCGCGGCCTGACTGGCCTGCAGCGCGTCGGTCCTGGCGGTTTCCAGGTCCGGCATGCGGGATTCGAGTTCGAGCAGGCGCGCCTGGGCTTCTTCCAGGCGTTCCTGGGCGACGGCGCATTCCCCCGCCCAGCGCTGCAGCTCGGCCGGATCCGGCGCACCCAGTGCGGCGCGTTCGCCCTCGAGCCGCGCGCGGCGGTCCTCCAGCGCCCGCCACTGGCCGTCGGCGTCCCGCTGGGACTGCGCCGCCAGCGCCAGTTCCTGTTCGGTGCGCGCCAGCGTGCGACGCCATTCGTCGCGCCGGGCCGCCAGATCACGCAACCGGGCATCGAGTTCGGGCAGACCGTCCTGGGCGCTCTGCGCCTGTTCGGCCAGTTGTTCCGCTCGGGCGCAGGCTTCCTCGATCTGGGCCTGGATGTCCTCGATCGAGGCCTGGCTGTGGGCGCGCTGGTCGCCCCATTCCTGCTGCTGGGCCTGCAATTGCGCGCGCCGGACCTGAAGGCGATTGCGCGAATCGACCACGTGGCGGATCTCGGCCTCCAGGCGGCTGACCCGGGCGCCGGTCTCGAACAGCTTGCCCTGTGCCTGGTGAACCCGCTCACTGGCCTCGAAATGCGCGGCGCGGCGGGTTTCCAGGTCGGACTCCAGGGCGCGCAGCCCGGCCACGGCCGATTCCAGCTCGGCCTGGGCACGTTCGGTCTCCACCGCCAGTGACTGGCGGCTTTCGCGCGCGGCCTGCTCGCGCAACAGCCACAGGGCGTGCTGCTTGAGCTCGCCCTCGGCCTGCAGCGCCCGGTAATCGGCCGCCACGCGGGCCTGGGATTCCAGTTTCTCGAGCTGGCTGGCGAGTTCGCGCAGGATGTCCTCCAGGCGGGTCAGGTTCTCGCGCGTGTCGCCCAGACGGTTTTCGGTTTCGCGGCGGCGTTCCTTGTAGCGCGACACCCCCGCGGCTTCCTCGAGATAGACGCGCAATTCCTCGGGGCGGGCCTCGATCAGGCGGTTGATCATGCCCTGGCCGATGATGGCGTAGCCGCGCGCGCCCAACCCCGTCCCGAGAAAGATGTCATGGATGTCGCGGCGGCGCACCGGCTGGTTGTTGATGAAGTAGCTGCTGGCGCCGTCGCGGGTCAGCACCCGGCGCACGGCGATTTCCGCGAAGGCGGACCATTGCCCCGCGGCCCGGCCCTGGCTGTTGTCGAACACCAGTTCGACCGAGGCGCGCGCGGCCGGCTTGCGCTGGCCCGAGCCGTTGAAGATCACGTCCTGCATCGAGGCCCCGCGCAGTTCGGAGGCCTTGGTCTCGCCCAGCACCCAGCGTACGGCGTCGATGATGTTGGATTTGCCGCAGCCGTTGGGACCCACCACGCCGACCAGCTCGCTGGGCGTGGGAATCACGGTCGGATCCACGAAGGACTTGAATCCGGCAAGTTTGATCTGCGTGAGGCGCACGGTGCTGTGGCGAACGAAAAACGGAGGCGCGTGAGTGACAGCGTATGATAACGCACCGGGTCCGGAAGACCGGCCTCCCCCGACGGGTTCTCCCCGGCGGCAACCCGCTATACTGCAACTCTTTTTTACGGGCACGCCTCCCGGCGGCCGCTCCCTTCGTCAACCACTTCGGGGTCCTCGATTGAACAAGGGCTTTTACATGGTCATGGCCGCCCAGGCGCTGTCGTCCGTCGCGGACAATGCCCTGCTCATCGCCGCCATCGGGCTGATCGCCGACCTCAGCGGCCCGGACTGGATGGCCCCCATGATGAAGTGGTGGTTCGCGCTGGCCTACGTGCTGCTGGCGGCCTTCGTCGGCGCCTTCGCGGACGCCTTCCCCAAGGGCCGCGTCATGTTCGCGACCAACGCGCTCAAGACCTGCGGCTGCCTGCTGATGTTCAGCTACGGCGCGTTCGGACTGACCCACGGGCACCAGCTGATCCTGATCTTCGTGGCCTACACCATCGTCGGCATCGGCGCGGCCGCCTATTCACCGGCCAAATACGGCATCGTCACCGAAATGCTGCCGCCCGAACAACTGGTCAAGGGCAACAGCTGGATCGAGGGCCTGACCGTGCTCTCGGTCATCATCGGGACCGTGCTGGGCGGGCTGCTCATCAGCCCGTCGGTCTCGGCCTGGCTGATGTCCTTAGCCTGGGTGGACCGCCTGGCCGACAATGCCGCCCAAAGCGCCATCCTGATGATCGGCCTGGTGTACATCGCCGCCGCCCTGTGCAATCTGCTGATTCCCGACACTCACGCCTTCTACCCCCGCCAGCAGACGCGCCCGGCGGCCCTGATCCGCAATTTCACCCGATACGTCCGCATCCTCTGGGCCGACAAGCTCGGCCAGATCTCGCTGGCGGTCACCACGCTGTTCTGGGGCGCGGGCGCGACCCTGCAGTTCATCGTCATCGAATGGGGCGCCCAGCACCTGGGCTACCGTCTGGACCAGGCGTCCGTACTGATGGGGGTGGCCGCCTTCGGCACTGTGATCGGGGCGATCTGCGCCGGCCGGGTGCCGCTGCGCAGCGCGCTGGCGGTCCTGCCGGTGGGCGTGATCATGGGCCTGGTGGTCCTGCTGATGCCGGCTGTCTACACGACCTGGATGGTGTACTGCCTGCTGCTGCTGATCGGCGGCCTGTCGGGCTTCTTCGTGGTCCCCATGAACGCCCTGCTGCAGCATCGCGGCCATGTCCTGCTGTCGGCCGGCCATTCGATCGCCGTGCAGAACTTCAATGAACAATTGAACATTCTGTTGATGCTGGCGATGTACAGCCTGATGCTGTGGCTGGGCCTGTCCATCAATCTGATCATCGCCCTGTTCGGCATCCTGGTGGCCTGCCTCATGCTGGTCTTCATCCACTGGAACCGTCTCAACCACCGCGCACACCCGGAACTGAGCCGGATGATCGGGCAAACCGGTCACGGCACGGCCCTGCGTTAAAGGCTCCCAGACCCCGCCCGCGCGGCCGCCGCCAGACCCGCCAGATCGCGCCAGGCCTCCGCCTTCCAGGCGGAGCGCACCAGCAGCGACGAAGGCTGGTGCGTGACCCAGACCGGAATCGGCTCGCCCTGGTCGGGCACGTGCCGGTGCGGACCGCCGCGCAGTTCATCCAGATCCCCACCCACCCCGATCACCGCCTGCGCGGCCACCCGGCCCAGCGCCAGGATCCAGTGCGGCCGCAGCAGAGCGATCTGCCGGCGCAGCCAGGGCGCACAGGCCGCAATATCCTGGGGAGAAGGTTCCCGTCCGCCCACGGCGCGGCATTTGACGACGTAGGTCAGATAGGTCGACTCGCCCTGCGGCAGGCGCGCGGCCGCCAGCATGGCCGTCAGCAGACGGCCCGAGTCGCCCTGGAACGGCAGCCCCGCGGCATCGTCCTCGAGGCCGGGCTGCTCGCCGACGACCAGGTAATGCGGCCGGACGGCCTGGCCCGTCCCGGGCACCGCCCGGACACGCTGGCCATGCCGCGCGCACCGGGCGCAGACCGCCACTGCCGCCTCCAGCGCGGACAGGTCCGGGCAATCCGCCGGCGCATCGATACCGGGTGCCGGAGCTTGTGGCGCGCCGAAACCGGCCGGAGCGCGAACGCGCGTCAGGCCGGGGACCACGGCCGGCGTTTCCGGCACCGGCGGCCGCTCCGGTCCCGTCCCGGGACCCGGCTGCGAGGCCGGCACGGGCTCGGGGCACGCCGCCAGCCAATGGGTGTCGACCCCGATCTCGGCCAGCCAGGCCATCTGGCCGGGATGCAAAAGCGCGCGCGGCATCATGAGCGCCCCCAGGGCCCGGTGTTTCCTTGAGCGACGTCCGCCGCCAGGTTCAGCGTCATGATCCAGGCGTCTTCGCGCCCCTGGACCGCAGGGTAATAATCCCGCCGCATCCCGACCTGGGCGAAACCGTGACGCCGATAGAAAGCAATGGCGCCCTCGTTGCTGTGCCGGACTTCCAGGGTGAGGGCAGGCAGGCCTGCCTGCCTGCAATGCTCGACGCAGCGGCGCAGCAGCCGCTCGCCCACCCCCTGCCGCTGGGCGTCCGGATGCACCCCGATGACCAGCAGGTGCGCCATGTCCGGCGCATCCATCACCAGCGCGAAACCGAGCATCGCCCCCATCCGGCGCACCACCCAGCCGCGATAGCCGGCGGCCAGGCCGTCGGCGAAATTTTTCCGGGTCCAGGGAAAGGACTGTACCCGGCCCTCGATGGCGGCGACCTCGTCGAGGTCGGCGGGCATCATGTCGTGCAGGGTCAGGGTCGCCGCGCCGACCAGCGGATTGCCCCCCAGCCCGCCTGCGCGTTCGACCGTGGTGTAGGCGACCTTGTCGCGTACGTACGCGGGCGACGCCAGGGCGGCGTCCATGCCCCGGCCTTCCCGCCAGGCCCTTTCGGCCAGCCGGGCAATGGTGCCGGCCTGGGCATGCGCGCCATCCGGGGTCCGGAGTCCGGGGCGCGCGCCCAAAGCCTCGAGTTCATGGTCCAGACCGGGAAAAACGTCTAGTGCGTCGCCATGTGCCGTCCAGCCGCCCCCCGCCTGCATGTCCCACCCGGCCGACTCGCGGGCGGCCCAGTCCGCCACGTCTGCGCGAGCCAGCAGGGCCGGCGCCTGCAGCGTGATCCAGTCCGCGCCGACCGCCCGATAGACTGCGGCGTAGACTTCGTTCATGCGCGCGTCCTGGAGGACCACGTGGACACCGGCCGGATCCTCGCCAGCCCCCTGCAGCGCCACGGCGCACAGAGAGTCCACCGGCAGCACAGGCGCGTCCAGCGCCACGGCCAGGCCCTGGGCGACTCCGCAGGCCACGCGCAGCCCCGTGAATCCGCCCGGCCCCTGGCCGAAAGCGATCGCCGACAGGACGCGGCGGTCCAGACCCGCCTGATCCAGCAGTTCCCGCGCCATGGGCAGGATGCGTTCCGCATGCGCGCCCCGGCCCTCGTGCCGGGCCGTGCGCAGCCGCTCCCGGCCAGCCGTCCGCGACAGCAGCGCGACGCCGCACAAAGTGCTTGATGTTTCAAACGCGAGAATGTGAAAATCGTCCATGGCCCGGACATTTTAAAGGAGAGGCCCAAGGTCACCGCTTATTTCCAAAACAAAGACCAAACGCTTATTGTGTAATTTGTTGTGATAAGCGCTGGAACCCCTTTCCCGACCCTGTTACATTTTCCGCATGAACACGCAAACTCAGACCCTCATCCGCAAGATCCTCATCGTCGACGATGATCCCAGGCTGCGCGATCTGCTGCGCCGTTACCTGTCCGAGCAGGGCTTCAACGTCTACGTCGCCGAGGACGCCAAGGAAATGGCCAAGCTCTGGCAACGGGAGCATTTCGATCTCCTGGTGCTGGACCTGATGCTGCCCGGAGAGGACGGCCTGTCCATCTGCCGCCGGCTGCGTGGAAGCCACGACAACACGCCCATCATCATGCTGACCGCCAAGGCCGAGGAAATCGACCGTATCGTCGGCCTGGAAATGGGCGCCGACGACTACCTCACCAAACCCTTCAACCCGCGCGAACTGCTGGCCCGGGTCAACGCCATTCTGCGTCGCCGCGGCACCGAGGAACACCCCGGCGCGCCCAGCCAGGAAAACGAATCCGTCGAATTCGGCCCGTATGTGCTGAACCTGTCCACCCGCACCCTGACGCGCAACGGCGAAGCCGTGCCCATCACCACCGGCGAGTTTTCCGTGCTCAAGGTCTTCGCGCGCCATCCCAAGGTTCCGCTGTCGCGCGACAAGCTCATGGAGCTGGCCCGGGGCCGCGAATACGAAGCCTTCGATCGCAGCCTGGATGTCCAGATCTCGCGGTTGCGCAAACTGATCGAACCCAACCCCTCCAAGCCGGTCTTCATCCAGACGGTCTGGGGCCTGGGTTACGTCTTCGTGCCCGACGGCGGCCAGTAACCCTATTCCGGCCCGCGGGCCGGGCGCGCATACCGTCCAATGACTTTCCTGAAGCGGCTCCGGCACGGCATCCGGCCCCGGCTGCGGCTGGGGCTGTTCAGCCGTTCTTTCTTGCTGATCGCCTCCTTGATGCTGGTCAGCCTGGGGGCGTGGCTGCAGATCGTCTTCAACATCGAGGAAGGTCCTCGCGCCGCCCAGCTGGCTCAGCGGATCGCCACCACGGTCCGCATCACGCGCTCGGCCCTGGTGTACGCGCCGCCACCTGTACGCCCCTCGCTGCTGCTGGACCTGGCCACCCAGGAAAGCCTGCGCGTCCAGCCTCGTGAACGCGCCGACGTGCTCGAACCCCTGCCCCACACCGACTACTGGACCAACGTGTCCGACGAGATCCGCAACCGCCTGGGCAGCCAGACGGCCATCATGTGGTCCGTCAACCAGGTCCCGGGCATCTGGATCAGCTTCAACATCAACGAGAATCTGTATTGGCTGGTCTTCGACCGCGACCAGTTGCGCCTGACCACCGGCCGCGAATGGCTGGGCTGGGTGGCGGCGTCCCTGATGTTGGCATTGCTGGGGGCGGCCATCAGCGTGCGCTTCATCAACCAGCCCCTGGCCCAGCTGGCCAAGGTCGCCCAGCAACTGGCGCGCGGCGAAACGCCCACGCCCCTGCCCGAAAAGGGGCCGGTCGAAATCCGCGACATGAACATCGCCTTCAACCGCATGGCGCGCGATCTGCGGCAGAACGAGGCCGACCGCGAGATCATGCTGGCCGGGATTTCCCACGACCTGCGCACCCCCCTGGCGCGCATCCGCCTTGAAATCGAGATGAGCCACATGACCGACGAGGCCCGACAGGCCATCGACGACGATCTGGCCCAGATCAACCACAGCATCGGCCAGTTGATGGAATACGCCCGGCCGGCAGGACAAGTGCCCGAGGCCGGCGTCGACGTTTCCCGTGTGCTGCTTGACCTGTTCGAGCGCGAACGCAGCCATACCGAATCCCTGGGCGGCGAACTGGATGCCTCCATCCAGCCCGGTCTGCAGGCGCGGATCAGCGCCAACGACCTCAAGCGCATCGTCAGCAACCTGATCGAGAACGCCCGCCGCTACGGCCGCAGTGCCAGCGACGGCCGCGCCCGCATCCGCCTGATCGCCTATCAGAGCGGCAATCAACTGACCATCGAAGTCCGCGATCAGGGCGTCGGCATTCCCCAGACGGACATCCAGCGACTGCTGCGGCCCTTCGCGCGCGGCGAATCCGCCCGCACCGGCGTCAGCGGGGCCGGCCTGGGCCTGTCCATCGTCGAGCGCCTGCTGGGCCAGGTGGGAGGGAAATTCACCCTGGCGCCCAACGCGCCCAGGGGCTTGCTGGCGCGCATCGAGATCCCCAAGGCCAAGGCGCAGGGCAAGGCCTGACGCCGCGCGCCCGCGCCGGCCCGGCCGGAACGCGACGGACCGGTCCATGGCGTAGAATGAGGCGACGGCCCCGATGGCCGTCCATCATCTCAGGAGCCCCGATGAAAACCATAGGCGACAAGCTCGAGGCCTTCCGCGTCACCGGCGTCAAGCCCGGATTCAACCAGCACGAGGAAAACGGCGTCTCGGCCTTCGAGGACATCACGGAATCGTCCTTTCCCGGCAAATGGAAGGTGATCTACTTCTACCCCAAGGACTTCACCCAGGTCTGCCCCACAGAGATCGTCGGCTTCAACGCCCTGGCCGACGAATTCGAGGAACGCGGCGCCGTCCTCATGGGCGGCTCGACCGACAACGAGTATGTCAAGCTCGCCTGGCGGCGCGCCAGCCCCGAACTGGGCAAGCTCAATCACTATCAGTTCAGCGACACGGCGGGCGCGCTGGTCGATCCGCTGGGCATCCGCGACAAGTCCGAAGGCGTCGCCTTTCGCGCGACCTTCATCGTCGATCCGGACAACATCATCCAGCACGTATCGGTCAACAATTTCAACGTGGGCCGCAGCCCCGAGGAAACCCTGCGTGTGCTGGACGCGCTGCTGACCGAAGACCTGTGCGCCTGCAACCGGCCGATCGGGGGCGGCACCCTGTAGGCCGCCGGACTGCCGGCCCCTAGGCTCTCGCCAGCAGCGCCGCGGCGCTGGCGGCGATGCCCTCGCCCCGGCCCAGATAGCCCAGGCCCTCGTTGGTCTTGGCCTTGACGTTGATCACCGCCGGATCGACTCCCAGGTCTCCGGCGATGCAGGCGGCCATGGCGGACGCGTGTGGCGCGATCTTCGGCGCCTGAGCATGCACCGTGGCGTCCACGTTGACCACGATCCAGCCCGCTTCGCGGGCCAGGCGCGCGGCCTCGCGCAGGAACAAACGGCTGTCGGCCCCGGCCCAGCGCGGGTCGCGATCGGAGAAATGGCGACCGATGTCCCCCAGGCCCGCCGCCCCCAGCACGGCGTCGGTCACCGCGTGCAACAACACGTCGGCGTCCGAATGGCCGACCAGGCCCCGCTCGTAGGGAATGCGCACGCCGCCGATGACAAGCGGCCGGCCCTCGGCCAGGACGTGGAGGTCATGGCCCTGGCCGATGCGGAAAGGAAAGGGAGTCGTCATGATGGGATCGTTCCAGTGGGATGCCGTTCAGCCGCCCGGCGGCGTGCGGCGTGCCGCCAGGCGGTCCTCGAACCAGTCGAAATCTTCCGGCCAGGTCAGCTTGTCGTTGGCCCGGGCGCCACGCACCAGCAGCGGGGCCCGGTCGGGCGCGCAGGCCAGCTCGACCGCCGAGGCCTCGTCGGTCACCCGGGGATCGCCGACGCACGCGTCCAGCGCCGCCCGCAGCTCTCCGGCGCGGAACATCTGCGGCGTCTGCGCCAGCCACAGGCCTTCGCGCGGCAGGGTCCGCGCCACCCGGACGCCATCGTCCCGCGCGTCCCCGGCCTGTTTGACCGTGTCGGCCACCGGCAAAGCCAGCAAACCGCTCCGGTCACGCGACCGGCAGGTGTCGATCAGGCGTCCCAGCGCAGCGGCGGGCAGGCCCGGCCGGGCCGCGTCATGCACCAGCGTCCAGGTCGCGTCCGCCAGGTCCGCGTCCATCAGGGCGGCGCGTACGGTCTCGGCCCGCGTGGGTCCGCCGCAAGGACGCCAGACCGTGCGCGGCAGACCGGCGAGGGCCCCGGCCACCCAGGAATCGCCAGGCGCCACCGCCACCCGGACCTGGGTGATGCGCAGGTCGGCCAGCAGGGCGCGCACCGTATGGCGCAGCATGGGTTCGCCGCCCAGGTCGCGGTACTGCTTCGGCCGGCCGTCGCGACTGCCGGCGCGCGCGCCGACACCGGCCGCCGGCACCAGGGCGATGAGGGGTTCATTCATGAAGGGCGATTTTAGCGCACGGCCGGCCACCGGCCGCAGGGAGCGGCAGCCCCTGAAAGTAGCTGAAAGATCAAAATGACTGGGACATCGATTCGATTGCGGTTCACATGTAGAATGGCTACATCTCTCTTTCCTACGCCCGATCCCCGATATCCATGAATGCCCTCGAACTGATCGAACTCAGCCCCGTCATGCCGGTCATCGTGGTCCGCGACCCCGACTCGGCCGTGGATCTGGCCCGCGCGCTGGTCGCAGGCGGAATCCGCACGCTGGAAATCACGCTGCGCTCGGCGGCCGCGCTGGACGCGATCGCCGCCATCCAGGACCAGGTCCCCGACGCCGTGGTCGGCGTGGGCACGGTGCGCACACCCCAGCAGCTGGATGCCGCCCTGCGCGCGGGCGCCCGCTTCGGGATCAGTCCGGGCCTGACCGAGAATCTGGCCCGGGCGGCGCGCGATTCGGGCATCCCTTTCCTGCCGGGCGTCTCCACGGCCTCCGAAGCCATGCGCGCCGCCGAACTGGGTTTCCTGGTACAGAAACTGTTCCCGGCCGAGGCCGTGGGGGGCGAGGCGTTGTTGAAAGCCTGGCACGGCCCGCTGCCCGATCTGATCTTCTGCCCCACGGGAGGCATCCACGCGGGCAACGCCGCCCGGTATCTGGCCCTGCCCAACGTCGGCTGCGTCGGCGGTTCCTGGCTGACGCCCGCCCCCGCCCTCGAAGCCCGCCAGTGGGAAACCATCACGGCGCTGGCACGCGAGGCCTGCGCGCTCGCGGCGAAATAGGATCTACAGAGGGTAGGCCGCGGGCGGGGTCTCCCCTCGCAGCGCGCTCAACAGGTTGTCGACCGACAGGGCCGCCATGGCCGTGCGCGTCTCGTGCGTGGCCGAGCCGATGTGCGGCAGCGCCAGGATGCGCGGATGGCCGCGCAACGGCGAATCCGGCGGCAACGGCTCGACGTCGAACACATCCAGTCCGGCGCCGCGCAGGCGCCCGCCTTCCAGGGCGTCCAGCAGTGCGCGCTCCTGGACGATGGGGCCGCGCGCGCCGTTGATCAGGATCGCACCGGGCTTCATGCGTGCGAACGCCTGCGGCCCGATCAGACCGCGCGTGTCTTCGGTCAACGGCAGGACCAGAACGACGAAATCGGCCGTCTCCAGCAGCGCTTCCAGCCCGACGGCCCGCGCCTTGCCGGGCGGCAGACCGCTGTCGGCCGGGCGCCGCGCATGGTAGATCACCGGCATGTCGAAACCCAACGCAGCCCGGCGGGCCAGCGCCCGGCCGATGCGGCCATAACCGACGATGCCCAGGGTCTTGCCATGCACGTCCCAGCCGTATTCCCCGGGGCCGACGTTGCGCGTCCAACGTCCCTCCCGGACCAGATCCGCCATTTCGCACAGCCGGCGGCTGGTGGCCAGCACCATGCCGAACAGCAGGTCCGCCACCGACTCAGTGAGCACGTCCGGTGTATGGCACAGCACGATGCCGCGCTCGCGCAGCGCATCCAGCGGATAGGCGTCCACGCCGACCGAGATGCTGGACACCACCCGCAGTGCCGGCGCCCGGTCCAGCATGGCCGCATCCAGACGGAAACTGGAGCCGATCATGCCCTGGGCCCTGCCCAGCGCCTGAAAGAACGCCTCGCGCTGATCCTCGCGCCGGGGGTCGGCCCGGATCACGGTGTGCTCCGCCTGGATCCGGGCCAGTTGCGGCTCGGGCAGGTCACGGTAGACGAGGACGGTTTGTCGCGACATGAAAAAACCCCCAGTCAAAACGGGCCGGTCGGGCCTACAGCCCGGCCAGCCGCAGCACGGCCAGCGTGGGCAGGCCTTCGGTATCGCCCGGCACCTGCACAGCGCGGGCGCCGATCCAGGCACCGCGCGCCACGGCGCGTTCCAGGGACAGGCCTTCGAGCAAGCCGCTGATCACCCCCACGGCGAAGCCATCGCCCGCGCCCACGGTGTCCACGACCCGCTCAACGGGCGTGGCCGGCACGCGGCCGCTGCGCGTGCCGTCATCGTAATACGCCCCGTCCGGGCCGAGCTTGACGACCACCAGCCGCGCCCCCCGATCGAGATAAAAGCGCGCGATCGCCTCGGGTTCGTGCTCGCCGGTCAACAGACGGCCTTCTTCCAGACCCGGCAGCACCCAGTCCGCCAGGCTCGCCAGTTCGTTGATGCCGGCACGCATCGCCTCGGTGGAGGCCCATAGTGAAGGACGCAGGTTCGTATCGAACGAGACGGTCCGGCCGGCCTCGCGCATCAGGCGCATGGTGTACCTCGACACTTCGAAACTGTCGGCCGATACCGCCGCGAACACCCCGGTGGCGTGCAGATGACGGGCGGACAGCAGCCAATCCCGGTCCACATCGGCCAGGCACATGCGGCTGGCGGCCGAACCCGCGCGGTGGTATTCGACCAGGGGATCGCCCCCATCCATGACACGGTCCTTGAACAGCATGCCGGTGCGCTCGCCCGGCGCCAGGATCACGCGCGAGCAATCCACGCCCTCGCCGCGCAGACTGTCGAGCAGATAGCGGCCCATGGAATCCTGCCCCAGGCGGCTGCCCCAGCCGACCCGAAGGCCCAGGCGGGCCAGTCCGATGGCCACATTGGTCTCGGCGCCCGCCGTACGTTTGTGAAAAACCTCCACGTGTTCCAGCGGACCGGGCTGACCAGCCACCAGCATCACCATCGCCTCGCCCAGCGTGACGACGTCGAGCGGTTCACTCGTTGTCATGAGAAAGAGACTCCATTCGGCGCAGCGCATCAAGCGCCTGGCCGGTGATCCGGGCGAGGTCCGCGCCGATCAGTGGGTATTCGATGGCGCGGGGCGCGGCGGCGGGCAGCGCCCGCAGCACTGCGCGCCAGGGCGCAGCGGACGATTCCAGCGGCACGGCCACCCATCGGTCGGGGCGCCGCAGCACCCCTTTGCAATGCACGTAACGGACCCGGGACGCGAACGCATCGGCCGCCCGCAAAGGGCACTCGCCCACCCAGTGCCAGTTGCCCATATCGAAGGTCATGCCCAGCGATACCCCGGCCTCGTCCGCCGTACGGAAAAAGGTCGACAGGGCCGGGACAGTGCCCGCCGACTCCGTCTGGTCGTTTTCCACCAGCAGTTCGACCGGGTGGCCGGCCAGCAGAGTCCGCAAGGCCGTCATGTCCTCCGGCGCGCGCGACGCGAAACCGCCGATCGACATTTTCAGCCAACCGGCGCCCAGCCGGTCCGCGCGTTCCAGTCCTTCGCGAACCGCCGCGTCGTCGAAACGGCCCGCCGCGTCCCACATCCCCGTCGGGCTGGAATAGACACGGGCCAGGCCCGCCTCGGCGGCCTGCTCCGCCAGCGCGTCGAGTTCGCCCGCCGCGTTCCTGCCCAGCAGCTCGCCGCGCACCTCGACGCCATCGGCGCCCGCCGCACGGGCCAGGCGCGCGAACCAGGACTGACCATGGCGCCGGACCTCGTCCGCGCCGAACGCCGTCAGGGAAACCAGCGCGCCGCGCGCCGGGATCTTTGCATGCATGGCCGGATCCTCAGTGGTTCAGAATCTGGCCGAGGAAGCCGCGCGTCTTTTCATGGGACGGGGCCTCGAAGAACCGGTCCGGCGGCGCCTGCTCGATGATCTGGCCATCGGCCATGAAGATCACCCGGTCGGCCACGCTGCGCGCGAAGCCCATTTCATGGGTCACGCACAGCATGGTCATGCCGTCACGGGCCAGACCGATCATGGTGTCCAGGACTTCCTTGACCATTTCCGGGTCCAGGGCGGAAGTGGGCTCATCGAACAGCATGACCTTGGGCGTCATGCACAGGGCGCGGGCGATGGCCACGCGCTGCTGCTGCCCCCCGGACAGCTGGCTGGGGTATTTGTGCGCCTGTTCGGCGATCCGCACGCGGGACAGGTATTCCATCGCGAGGGCCTCGGCCTGGTCGGCCTTCAGCCCGCGCGAACGCATGGGCGCCAGCATGCAGTTGCGCAGCACCGTCATGTGCGGAAACAGGTTGAACTGCTGGAACACCATGCCGACTTCCTGCCGCACGGCGTCGATCCCGCGCCCATCGGCGCCCAGGGCGATGCCGTCCACCACGATGCGCCCGTCCCGGATCGACTCCAGGCCGTTGATACAGCGGATCAAGGTGGACTTGCCCGAGCCCGAAGGCCCGCAAATCACGATGCGCTCGCCCGCCGCCACCGTCAGATCGATGTCGGTCAAGGCATGGAACTGCCCATACCATTTGTTGAGCTTCTCGATCTGGATGATCGGCGCGCCGGAGGGCGCAGGGCGGGTCGGGGTCTCGGTCATGGCGGAGGTTCGGGAGTCGATCAGGATTGCTTCAGTTCCGGCAGCGGCGTGCCCAGCCATTTCTGGTAGAGCTTGCTGAATTCGCCGTTCTTGATGTTGCGGTCGATCAGCCCGTTGATGGTCTTGAGCGTTTCAGGCTGGCCCGGGCGCATGGCCACCGCCATTTCCTGCTGCAGCAGCACGAACTTGTTGTCGAAACGGTCCGGCGCCCGCTTGGCGATGCCGGCGGCCACCGTAGTGGAGCAGCCGATCGCGTCGACCTGGCCGGACAGCAGTGCCTGCATGGCCGAGGCGTCGTCGTCGAAGCGGCGGATGTCGGCGTCCTTCGGAGCGATCTTGCTGACGGCGATGTCCTGGGTGCTGGCGCGCGCCACACCGATCTTCTTGCCCGACAGGCCTTCAGGGCCGGAGATCTTCAGATCCTTGCCGCCGAACACCACGATCTGCGCGGCCGAATACGGATGCGAGAACTGCACCTGCTTGGCGCGTTCCGGCGTGATGGCCAGTGAAGCGACCAGCACGTCGACCTTGTCGGTCAGCAGATAGGGAATGCGGTTGGGGCCCGTCACGGGCACGATCTTCACCTTCACGCCCAGATCCTTGGCCAGGAGTTTGGCCACGTCGGCGTCGTAGCCGTCGGGCTGGTTCTCGGTGTTCATGATGCCGTAGGGCGGGAAATCGACCAGCATGCCGACCGTGAGCTCGCCCTTCTGTTTGACCTGGTCGATGGTCTCGGCCGAAGCCGAGGGGGCCATCCCCACGGCGAGGGTGGCGCAGGCGGTCAGCAGGGCGCCGCCCAGCATGCCGCGGAAAGTATGGTTTTTGAACATGGTACGTCTCCGTGAAATGATAGGCCTGAGGCCTGTTGGTACTGAAATTCCGAACTCATCAGGCACGGAGCAGTCCGCAGGGACTGCTCCGTGTCCGGACTCATCCGCGCGCCTGGGCGAGCGAAAGACGCTTCTCCATCCGCCCCGCCAGCAGCGACAGGGGCCAGCACAACAAGAAATACAGGGCCGCCACGATGGAGAACACCACCATGGGTTCGAACGTGGCGTTGTTCACGATCTGCCCCGCGCGGGTCAGCTCGGTGAAGCCGATGATGGCCGCCAGCGAAGTGCCCTTGATGACCTGGACCAGGTAGCCGACCGTGGGCGGCACGGCGATCTTCAGCGCCTGCGGCAGGATCACGTCGCGCAGCTGGTCGCGGTAGTTCAGCCCCAGAGCCGCGGCGGCCTCCCACTGGCCGCGCGGCACGGCCTCGATGCAGCCGCGCCAGATCTCGCCCAGGAAAGACCCCGCGTTCAGTGTCAGCGCGACGGCGGCGGCGGTCCAGGGATCGACCTCGAGGCCGATCACCGGCGCGCCGAAGAACACCAGGAACAGCTGCAGCAGCAGCGGCGTGCCCTGGAAAACCTTGATGAACCCCGTGGCCAGCAGCCGGGCGGCGCGGTGCGTGCCCGTGCGCGCCAGGGCCACCGCCAGTCCGACCAGGCCGCCGCCGATGAAGGCGATGATCGACAGCAGCACGGTCCACTGGGCGGCCTGCAGGATGTACCAGAAATCGGAGGATCCGAAGGTTCTCATGAGCGGCCGTCCGGATAGTGGAGATACCGGTCGTGGATCCGGCGGAAGACATACGAAAAGCACAGCGTCAGCGCCAGATAGATCAGCGTGATGACGATGTAGATCTCGAAGCTGCGGAAAGTTTCGGACTGCAGGGTGGCGGCCACCGAAGTCAGATCGTCCGCCGAGATCACCGAGACCACGCTGGAGGCCAGCATGAGCAGGATGAACTGACTGGTGAGCGCCGGATAGATGGCGCGCAGCGCGGGTTTCAGCACGACGAAGCGGAAGATCTCGAGCCGGGTCAGATTCAAGGCCAGGCCGGCTTCGATCTGCCCCCTGGGGATGGCCTCGATCCCGGCGCGCACGATTTCCGTGGCATAGGCGCCCAGGTTGACCGTCATGGCCACCAGCGCCGCCGTATAGGGCGACCAGCGCACGCCGACGGCCGGCAGGGCGAAGAAGAAAAAGAACAGCTGGACCAGGAACGGCGTGTTGCGGATGAGTTCGATATAGACCTGGATCAGGGCTCGCAGCGGCGCAGACCCGGACGTTTTGCCCCAGGCGCACAGCACCGCCACCGCCAGACCGAACAGCATCGCCAGGCCTGAGAGCTGGATCGTCATCCAGGTGCCGTGCAGCAGCAGCGGCCAAGCCTGGAACACGGGACCGAACTGAAAGGTGTAATTCATGGGATCGCCAGGGAATCCGCTTTTATGAAACCGGTTTCATTATACTGAAACACAGCGCAAGCGAAAATCAGTGCTAACCCTGGAGTCGCGGCCCCGGACCCAGTCCGCCCATCCCCTACGGCCCCGGACGCGTCGAACCTCGCGCCATCAGCGTCCCGGGCAGCCGGATCGAGCGTGCGGGGACGGCCAGCCCGCCGATGCGCTCGATCAGACAACGCGCCGCCAGGCTGCCCAGCGCATCCGTCGGCTGCGCCACCGCGCTGATGCCTGGCCCGACGTACGGCGCCCAGGGCGTGTCGTCAATGCCGATCAGGCCGATGTCCGGCCCCAGGCGCCAGCCCAGCTTCGCCACGTCGGCCACGATGCGCATGGTCACGACCGCATTGCCCGCGATCACGGCGGGCGGGCGTGCGGCACCCGCCCGCAACGCCTGCAAGGCCCGCGCCAGACCGTCCGGATCGTCGGCACCCGCTTCGATCCACCGGCCCGAGGCCGGCCGCGCCAGGGCCGCGAGCCGGGCCTCGTAGGCGCGGATCCGCTCGATACGGGAACTGACCGCCCCCAGTGGCTCGGTGACGAAGAGAAAATCCCGATAGCCGGCTGCCATCAGATGATCCAGGCAGGCGTCGACGGCCTGGACGTTGTCCAGCGACACGAAATCGACTTCCAGCCCCTGGTGCAGGCGGTCGACCAGCACCACCGGCCTGCCTCGCAGGGCCGGCGTCAGCACCGAGCCCTGCTCCAGGCCCATGGTGTTCAGGATGAAGCCCTCGACCTGGTAGGTCGACAGCACCTGCAGCCCCACGCTTTCGCGCTCGCGCTCGTTGCCCAGGTTGAACAGCATCATGAGATAGCCCGCCTGGCGGCAGGCCTGTTCCGCGCCGCTGAGGACAGCGACGGAATAGGGATTGGTGATGTCGGCCACCACCAGGCCGATCAGCCGCGAACGGCCGCGCTTGAGCGCCCGGGCCATCGGACTGGGCGTGTAGGCCAGCGCCTCGATGGCGGCCTCGACGCGCTGGGCGATCTCCGGCGACAGCAGGGTATCGCGGTGGTTGAGGAACCGCGACACCGTGGCCTTGGAAACCCCGGCGTGACGGGCCACGTCGGCGATCGTGCTGCGCGGCGGATGATTGCTCATGGTGGGGAGAGGTCCGGGCAAGGAATTCGGCGCCCCATTGTATCCACCCGGCGGACGTTCAGCGCCCCGCCCACTGCGGCCATTGGAAGAAGCTCGCGCCCTGCTCGGCCCCGTCCGCGTGGGCGCGCGCCACGCCGAACAGATCCCGGCCGATTCCCTGCGCGGACGACTCGGGGTCGAAGCCGACCGGTTCGCGGGTCTGCCAGCCGGCGTCCCCCAGCACGTCCAGTGTGCCGGCGACGGCGTCCAGCCTCACGCAGTCTCCGTCGCGCAGCCGCGCCAGCGGTCCACCCGCGCAGGCCTCGGGCGTGACATGGATCGCGGCGGGCACCTTGCCCGAGGCGCCCGACATGCGGCCGTCGGTCACCAGGGCCACCCGGTGGCCCCTGGCCTGCAGCACGGACAGCACGGGCGTCAGCTGGTGCAGTTCAGGCATGCCATTGGCGCGTGGCCCCTGAAAGCGAAGCACAGCGATCATGTCGTGTTCCAGCTCTCCGCGCCCGAAGGCATCGAGCAGCGCTTCCTGGGTCTCAAAAATACGAGCGGGGGCCTCGACCACGCGGTGTCCTGGCGCGACGGCGGACACTTTGATCACCGCGCGCCCCAGGTTGCCGCGCAGCAGTTTCAACCCGCCTTCCGGGCTGAAGGGCGCGTCCGCCCCACGCAGCACGGACGCGTCCGCCGATGCCCGGGGGCCGCCTTCCCAGACCAGGGCGCCGTCGCGCAGCGCCGGGCGGCGCGTGTAGGCCTCCAGCCCCTTGCCCATGACGGTGGTCACCTCGTCATGCAGCAGCCCGGCCTCGCGCAGGCTGCGGATCAGGAACGCCATGCCGCCCGCCGCCTGGAACTGGTTCACGTCGGCTCCGCCATTCGGATAGACGCGCGCCAGCAGCGGCACCACGGCAGACAGTTCGGAGAAATCGTCCCAGTCGATGGCGATCCCCGCCGCGCGGGCGATGGCCACCAGATGCATCGTGTGATTCGTCGAACCGCCGGTGGCCAGCAGGCCGACGATGCCATTGACCAGAGCGCGCTCGTCGATGACTTCGGCCACTGGCGTGAAACGCCCGCCCCCGGCGGCCAGCCCCAGCGCATGGCGGGCGGCCTCGCGCGTCAGGGCTTCGCGCAGCGCGCTGCCCGGCGGCACGAAGGACGCGCCCGGCAGATGCAGGCCCATGATCTCCATCAGCATCTGGTTGGAGTTGGCCGTCCCGTAGAAGGTGCAAGTGCCCGGCGCGTGATAGGCGCCCATTTCCGAGGCCAGCAGGGCGTCACGGTCCACTTCGCCCTGGGCGTGACGCTGCCGCACGCGAGACTTTTCCTCGTTGGAGATTCCCGAAGGCATCGGCCCGGCCGGCACGAAGACCACCGGCAGATGGCCGAAGCTGAGGGCGCCGATCAGCATCCCCGGGACGATCTTGTCGCAGACCCCGAGGCAGAGCGCCGCGTCGAACATTTGGTGACTGAGCGCGATCGCCGTGGACATGGCGATCACGTCGCGGGAAAACAGGCTCAGCTCCATGCCCGCCTGCCCCTGGGTGATGCCGTCGCACATGGCGGGCACCCCGCCCGCGAACTGGGCGCTGCCACCGGCGGCGAACGCGGCCTGCTTGATCCAGGCCGGATAGCGGCCCAGCGGCTGATGAGCCGAAAGCATGTCGTTGTAGGCCGACACGATCGCCAGATTGGGCCGGCCGGTGCCGGCCAGGCGCGCCTTGCCGGCGTCCGATTCGGCCGCCAGGGCATGGGCCAGATTGGCGCAGGCCAGCCCGGCGCGCTGCGTCTTTTCCCCGTAGGCCGCGCGGCTGCGCGCCAGGTAGCGCTCGCGCGTGGTGCGGCTGCGGGCAATGATGCGCCCGGTCACGGACTGGACGATGGGATGAAGCGTCACGGCGGCCTCCGGATGATGGAACACAGGAGGCCTCAGTATAGGACTGTTTTTAGTGAAACTACATTTCTATATCTATTTTTGGATATTTTAATATTTTATGTAGTAAAGCTACTTATCTGAATTGCGGCTTCTCCCCACCTCCCGGCCTGCAGGCCGGTCGGATTCGATCAGCATGGAAGGGTCCGCAGGGACCCTTCCATGTCCGATCTCATCGCGCCTTTATACTGATGCCCTCATGAATACATCCATCCTGCCCGAGCTGCGTGCCCGCCTGCCCGGCCTGAGCCGCGCCGCCGCGCGCGTCGCGCGCCTGGCCATCGCCCATCCGGGCGACGTCGCGCGCATGACCATCGGCGAGATCGCCCAGGCGGCCGAGGTCAGCGAACCCACGGTCATCCGCTTCTGCCGCGCACTGGGCCTCGCGGGCTGGCCCGACTTCAAAGTGCGGCTGGCCGCCAGCCTGATGGCCGGGGTGCCCTTCGTGCACTCCGCGTTGCGGCCCGACGAAAGCGTGGCCGGACTCACCGGAAAAGTCTTCGACAACGCCGTCTCGGCGTTGGTGCGCGTGCGCGACGCACTCGACCCCGCCGCCGTCGAATCGGCCATCGGCCTGCTGGCGCAGGCCCGGCGCATCGAGTTCTACGGCGTGGGCAATTCCGGCATCGTCGCGGCCGACGCGCAGCACAAATTCTTCCGCTTCGACCTGGCGGTCGCCGCCTATTCAGACAGCCACGTACAGGCCATGGCTGCCGCTCTACTGAGCCCCGCGGACGCCCTGGTGGCCATCTCCCATTCCGGCCGCTCGCGCGAACTGCTCGAGGCCGTCGCCCTGGCGCGGGCCAACGGCTGCCCAGTCATCGCCATCACCGCCTCCGGCACTCCCTTGGCGGAACTGGCGGCGGTGCATCTGCGCGCCGACATCCAGGAAGACACCGCGCTCTACAGTCCCATGATCTCGCGGCTGGCGCACCTGGCGATCATCGACGTGCTGGCCCTGGGCGTGGCCCTGCGGCGTGGCGACCAGGCCAGCCGGGTACTGGAAAAAACCAAGAAAAGCCTGATCGGCAAACGCCGGCCGTAACGACCGAACACCGCATGGATTCCACGAACACTTTCTTGCCCCTGCCTTCGATCGGCTCATCCCTGGCCGCCTTGCGGCCCGGCCAGCGTTACGTCCAGCCCCGCCCCCCGGGTTCCGGCGACGCCTTGCTGCTCGCCGCCCTGGCCCGCGAAGCCCGGCACCCGCTGGCCGCGTTCTGCGCCGACCCGCTGGCCGCCCGGCGGCTGGCCGACGAAATCGCCCTGTTCGATCCGGACCTGCGCGTCCGATTCCTGCCCGATTGGGAAACCCTGCCCTACGACAGCTTTTCCCCGCACCAGGACCTGATCTCCGAACGCCTGCGCACCCTGCATGCGCTGGGCCAGGGCGCCGTGGACATCCTCGTGGTGCCAGTCACCACCGCGCTGGTCCGCCTGGCCCCGCCGTCCTTCCTGGCGGCCTACACCTTCCACTTCCGCCAGGGCGATGCCCTGGACGAGGACCGCCTGCGCACCCAGCTGACCCTGGCCAACTACAGCCACGTCACCCAGGTCGGCGCGCCCGGCGAATTCTGCATCCGCGGCGGCCTGATCGACCTGTTTCCCATGGGCTCGGCCCTGCCCTATCGCCTCGACCTGTTCGACCGCGAGATCGAATCCATCCGCAGCTTCGACAGCGACACCCAGCGCAGCCTGTATCCGGTGCGCGAGATCGAGCTGCTGCCGGGTCGCGAGTTCCCCATGGACGAAGCCGCGCGCAACCGTTTCCGCGCGCGCTTCCGCGAAGTCTTCGAAGGCGACCCGTCGCGCGCCCTGCCCTACAAGGACATCGGCAATGGCATCGCTTTCGCCGGCATCGAATACTACCTGCCCTTGTTCTTCGAGCAGACCGCCACGCTGTTCGATTACCTGCCCGACGACACCATCGCCGTCACGCTGGGCGACGCGCCGGCGGCCATCGCGCGGTTCTCCCAGGACGCCCGCAACCGCTGGCAGTTCCTGAAGTCCGACCCGGAACGGCCGGTGCTGCCTCCCGACGCCCTGTTCCTGGACGACGAGGCTTTCCACGCCCGCCGGCGCGGCCTGGCCCGCCTGGCGCTGACCGACGAGGGCGCGCACCCGGACTTCGCGGCCTGTCCGCCCGCCGCCGTCAACCGCCGCGCCGACGACCCCCTGGCCGACCTGCGCCGCCACCTGGACACGACGCCGCTCCACACGGCCTTGTGCGTGGATTCGGCCGGGCGGCGCGAAACCATCGCCGAACTGCTGGCCGACTACCATCTGAAGCCGGACGCCATCTTCGACACGTGGCAAGACTGGCTGCAGAGCGTAGCGCTCTTTCCATCGCCGGGCCGCCCCAAGGCGGACAGCGAGCCGGAGACGCAGCGTGGGGGCCATCATTTCGCCCTGGTCGTCGCCCCGCTGTCCGGAGGCTTCCTGGCGCCGCCCGCCGGTCTGGCGGTGCTGACGGAAAACGACCTCTACCCCGCCCAGGCCGGCCGCCCCCCCCGCGCGCGCCGCCGCCACGAACAGAGCAGCAACATCGACGCCATGGTGCGCGACCTGGCCGAACTGCACGTGGGCGACCCGGTGGTCCACGTGCAGCACGGCATCGGCCGCTACCACGGCCTGGTCAGCATGGACCTGGGCGAAGGCCCCATCGAACTGCTGCATCTGGAATACGCCCGCGACGCCACCCTGTACGTACCGGTCTCCCAATTGCACCTGATCGCCCGCTACAGCGGCGCCGACCCGGATCAGGCGCCGCTGCACCCGCTGGGCTCGGGCCAATGGGAAAAAGCCCGCCGCAAGGCCGCCCGCCAGGCGCGCGACACG